>CAZRLK010000028.1:32749-39948 GCA_964600555.1 uncultured Bradymonadales bacterium | reverse complement strand
GTACGAACGCGTGGGCGATGGCACCTACGACCTCGACGCGCCTGAAGACGCCCGGGTCGGCTTTCGCATCCTCTGGGCCGAAGACGGGACCGCCGCCGAGCGCATCGGCGAGTTTCTCGAGGTCGCTCCCGACGATCTCGCCGACGGCCCCGCCACCCGCCTCAGCCTCGCTTCGTTTCTACTGATGGGCGTCGACGCGACCACCTATCCGTACTACCGCGCGGCTCCGTTCCGCGATGCCTACCGCCTGGTCGACTATCCGCTTCCCGACCACGATCGGCCGGTCGATGCCTACAACCACGCACTGGCGTTTCTCGACGCGCTGATGGAGGACTCGGCGCGCCGGAGCATCGAGATCGAGGACCGCCAGGACGCGCAGTCGCTCCTCTGGATGGTCACCGGCAAGGACCCGACCAGCCTGCACTTTCTCGACGCGGACCTGCGCGACCGCCTCTCGACATTTCTCGACGAGAACCTCCCGGACGAGTCCCCCGGAGAGGCGAGGGACGGGGCGGAGGAGGATGCCGCTGCGGAGCCCGTCGAGGTCGACGAACTCGTCGACGAGGTTTTCGTCGCCGAGGAGACCTTCCGCGAGCTGCTCGACGTCCTCGCCCACCGCAAAAACCTCGTGCTCGAGGGGCCGGCAGGCGTCGGCAAATCCCACCTGGCCCGCCGGCTGGCCTGGGGGTTGGTCGGCGCACGCGACGACGGGCGGCTGCGCACCGTCCAGCTGCATCCCTCCTACGGCTACGGGGAGTTCGTCCAGGGCTTCCGGCCGCTGGCCGACGGTGGCCGCGAGCGCCGCGACGGGATCTTCGTCGAGTTTTGCCGCCGCGCCCAGACCGACACTGCTCGCCCGTACGTCTTCGTCGTCGACGAGATGGCCCGCGGCGAGCTGGGCGAAGTGTTCGGCGAGCTGACGACGCTACTCGAGCCCGGCCGCCGGGGGCCCGAGCATGCCATGCCGCTCCGCCACGTCGAGGCCGGGCGCGAGACCTTCTGGGTGCCCGCCAACGTCCACGTCGTCGGCACGATGAACGCCGCCGACCGCGCGGAGGCGATGGCCGATGGCGTCCTGCGCCGGCGTTTCGCCTTTGCGCCCATCGAGCCCGCCTTCGGACGGGAGAGCTTCGAGGCCTTCCTCGCCGAGCGCGGCGTCCCCCCGACGCTTCGCGAGCGGATCACCCGGCGGATGCGGGCGATCAACGAGACGATCGCCGAGGAGATCGGCCCCGCCTTCCGGATCGGCCACGGCTATTTCTGCCCGCCGGCCGACGCCCTGCGCGAGTGCGACGAGGCGTGGTTTCGCCGGATCGTCGAATACGACATTCGGCCGCTGCTACGGGCGTACTGGGACGACGATCCGGGGCGGGCCGAACGCGAGGTCGAGGGGCTGCTCGAGTGAGACCAGCAGCCCGGGAGGTCGAGGGAACCAGGCATGCGGCGACGCGTTGGTGATGCCCGTTTCGAACGCATGGCGAACGATTGGCAACAGACTTGCATGTAATACGGCCGGGTGGCGATGCAAGATCCGCCGCCGAGACGAAGTCGAATCGAGGTACGAGAGGCTGCCCGGGCGGGAGGGCATGGCTACCGACGAAGACTTGATGTGTGCGTACGTGGAGGGGGACGAGGAGGCGTTTCGCGAGCTGTTCGACCGCTACGCCGACCGCCTCCACCGGCTGATGCTGCGCGGCGGTGTGCCCGACGACACCGCCCCCGATCTCGTCCAGAAGACCTTCCTCAATCTCCACCGCGCACGCCGCGATTTCGACCCCGACCGATCGCTTCGCCCCTGGCTGTACACCATCGCGTTGAATCTGCGCCGCGAGTACTTCCGCCGGCGGGGACGCCGTAAGGAGACGACCGTCGAGGATTTTCCGGTCCCCACGGCCGGCCCCGAGCGCATCCGGCGGCTCGAGGACGCCGGACTGGTCCGCCATGCGCTCCGGGAGCTGACCGACACCCTCCGCGTCGTCGTCGAACTGCACTGGTTCGAGGAGTTGACCTTCCGCGAGATCGCCGAGACCCTCGAGATCAGCCGCAGCGCGGCCAAGGTGCGTGCCCACCGGGCCTACAAGCAGATGCGCGCCGCGATCGAGTCTCTGGAGGCGCCACCGAATTGAACCGGTGCGCCCCGATGTAACCAGATTAACGCTTCGTTCATACACCGACACGTCCACCCCGGCTGCCGCGCGCGGCCGGTATTTCGACGACTCGAACCGGCGCTATAGGCCGATGGATTGCCGCGACGTCAGAGAGGAACTGCTCGACGGGGACGGGGAGCTGAGCGGTCGCGCCGAGACCCACCTGCGCGACTGCTCCGCCTGTCGCGAACTGGCCGACGGGCGGGGGCGACTCCCGCAGCTGCTCGACGGGGCCGAGCCGGGCGCCGGCGGCGAGACGGGCGGATCGACGCTGACTTTCGAGGACCTTCGGGACGAGATCGCCCGCGAGCAGGGCGCCCTGTCGGCCTTTCGCGACGCCGACCGCACCACCCGCACCGCCGTCCTCGCGGCACTCGTTCTCGGCGTCGCCGCCGGCGTCTTCGTCGTCTTCCCCCGCGCCGACCTCCAGGCCTACCCGCCGCTCCGCTTCTGGCTGCTCGGGACCGGCTTTTACACCGCCGCCGTCGGCTGCCTCTTTGCCGCCCTCCGCCCCGTCTACCGGCCCGCGCTGTCGGGCCGCTCGGTCGCCGCCGGCCTCGCGGCCGCACTCGGCTACGCCGTCGCCGCCGCAGCCCTCCCCGCCGCCCACGCGACCGAACCGTTCATCGACCTCGGCGTCGGCTCCGAGCTCCTTCCCGCCGCCACCGCCTGCTTCGGCTTCGGCTCGCTCTGCGCACTCCCGGTCGCCGCCGCCGGCTGGCTCGCGGTTCGCTCCCGCCCCCGCTTTCTGACTCACGGCTTCCTGCTGGCCGCCGCCGCCGGCCTCGTCGGCGACCTCGCCCTGCACGCCCACTGCCCGATGGTGCGCACCGAACATCTCCTGCTCGGCCACGCCACCGTCCCCGCCGCTTCCACCCTCGCGTACGGCCTGGTCGCCTACATCGAGGTCTGAGAACCGGTCAAACACCTCTCCGCCCCCTGATCGGTCCGACATTTTTTGACCGGTTCTGACATCCGGGGCCATTTCCCCGGCTCTCGGGCCGGGGAGACGAGCGCAGGACCACACGAGACAGGCTGGAAACCGCCGTTTGTCCGGGGAATCGCCCGATCGATGTAACCACGAACCGGTCCTCGTCCGTACATAAAGACGTGGACTAAATCGGGGGGAGAAATTTTCGATTTCTCGGTCACGAAAACCGTTCGTCGAATGAAAACTGGGAGATGACACGATGGATGTACGATGGTCGAATGCCCTTCGATGGCTCGTAGTTGGACTCGCTGCGCTCGCGCTCGTTGCCTGCGGCCCCGATGACGAGGACGATGGCGAGGAACCGGACGCCTCGGCCGACGCCACCGCCGATGTGTCGATGGACGACGGGGGTGGTCCCGACGACGCGACCGACGACGCCGCGACGCCCGACACCACCGCCGACATCGGCGGCGATGCGGGCATGGACGCCGACACCGACGGCTCCCCGGAGGCGACCGAATTTCAGGTGACCCTCGAGAACGTCTCCGATGCGAGTGGCTTCCCGACGCCGTTCGCGCCGGGCGCCTGGGCGGTGCACGCCGAGGCCAACCCGCTGTTCGAGACCAACACCACCGACCGCCCCGACGGCCTCGAAACCCTCGCCGAGGACGGCGGCGGCAGCTCCCTCGCCGAGTCGATCGCCGGCTCCGAGGGCGTCTCCGAGACCGGCACCTTCGGCTCCGAGGGCCCGGTCACTCCCGGCAATTCTACAAGCTTCACCGTCGAGGCCGCGCCCGAGGACGGCGCGCTGTCGTTCGCCTCGATGTTCGTCCAGTCGAACGACGTCTTCGTCGCTCCCGGCAGCGACGGCATCGAGCTGTTCGACGAAGAGGGCATGCCCTTCGGGGAACGCGACGTCACCGACCAGCTCGCCTTCTACGACGCCGGCACCGAGCGCAACCAGGCTCCCGGCTTCGGCCGCGACCAGGCTCCCCGCCAGGAGAGTGCCGGCGACGGGGCCGAAGAGGGCGTCGTCTCCGAGTTCAACGGCGCCACCCGGGCCCTGCCTCACGCGCACGGCCTGGCGTTCCTCAACGTCCAGGAGTCCGACGGAACGTTTACCTTCGAACTGCTGAACATCTCCGGGACGACCAGCGGCGTCGACTCCCCCATCGCACCCGTCTTTTACGCCCGGCACGACTCGAGCTGGTCGCTGTTCTCGCCCGGCTCCGAAGCCGGTGCGCCCCTCGAGACGCTCGCTGAAGACGGATCGCCGTCCGACCTCGTCAGTGAACACGCCGAGACCGACGGCGTCGCGACCGCCGCCGCCGCCGCCACGCCCGTCGACGGCTCCGAGGAGGGACCGGCCCCCCCCGGCGATTCGTTCCGATTCGAGGTCGAGCCCTCCGAGGACGCCTCGACGCTGAGCTTTGCCGCGATGCTCGTCGAGTCGAACGACGCCTTCCTCGCCCTGCGCGGCAGCGGGGTCGAGTTGATGAGCGACGGCGAACCCCGCTCGGTCGGCGAAGTGGAGACCGAAATCCGCCGGCGGCTGGCCGTCTGGGACGCCGGCACCGAGCAAAATCAGGTGCCCGGCGTCGGCTCCAACCAGCCCCCGCGCCAGGAAGAGGCGGGCGCCGGCCCCGAGGACCCCGACTCCGAGATCCGCCTGTACCGCGATTCGACCAACGACCTCTCCGGCGAGATGGCCGGCGGATTTCTGGAGATCTCCGTCGAACACGGAGATGCCGACAGCGACTTCGAGGTCACCGTCACCAACACCAGCGACTCGATCGCCTACACCGGTTCGCTCTCGCCGCTCGCCTGGGCGACGACCGACGGGGAGACGACGCTGTTCGAGACCGGCGACCAGGCCTCCGACGGTCTCGAGTCTCTCGCCGAGGACGGTATGGCCGGTGAACTGGCCGACGAGCTGTTCGCCGGTGTCGGCGAATCCGGCGTCGCCTCCACACCGGCCGGGGCCGATGAGGCCGGGCCGATCATGCCCGGCGACTCCTACGAATTTACCGTCACCCCCGACGCCGACCACCGCTACCTCAATCTCGCTTCGATGGTGATTCCGTCGAACGACACCTTCGTCGCGCTCGGCGAAACGGGCGTGGCGCTTCTGGACTCCGACGGTAATCGCCGCGACGCCTCGGCCGTCGGCGACGACATCACCGACACGCTCGCGGCCTACAACGCCGGCACCGAGGCCGACCAGGCCGGCGCCATCGGGCTCGACCAGCCCCCCCGCCAGGACGGTGCCGACACCGGACCCGCCGAGGGCGACGGCTCGGTCCGCGAACTCGACGACCCGGTCTGGTCGTATCCGACCGTCGAGGAGGCACTGACGGTGACCGTCGAGCCGATGTAGCCGGCGACCGGGGCGCACCGGGGGACGCCCCCTCTCGTTCCGGGGGCCTCGAGCGCCGCCCGTCGTCGGCGTCGGATGCGCCAGGTGCGCAATGAACGCCAGGATGCCGAGAGGCCCGTGCTCGGAGACCGGTGGCTCGGTTGGCGAGGGCCGCCGGTTCGGGTCCCTCGGCGCGCTCCGAGTCCTGGCGCGCCCGGCGTATCTGACCCCGGAGCGTCGGTGCTTCGCAAACCCACGATCTCAGGTCCCCCGGCACCCTCCCGATGAGCGAACCCGTCTTCATCCTCCCGGGCGGTTATCCCGATGAGGGCGACGCCTCGCCCGTCGGCACACCGGGCGCTCCTCTTCGCCCCGACGTCTCCCGCGATCTTGACAACTCGTCCGAGGTTGACGACCAACGTGACGAGGACTCGGATGATCCCGACTCGAACCCGGAAGCTGTCGGTATGACTCGTCTCTCCATCACCCGCACCACCCTCGTGGTCGGGCTGCTGCTCGTCTGCGCCGGCCTCGCGGCCCCCGCCGGGGCGACGACGATGCCCTACACCACCCTCCCCGAGCTGGTCGACCGCTCGGAGCTGATCGTCCGCGGGACCGTCGCCGGCCAGCACAGCTTCGTCGACGAGAACAGCGGCCGGATCACCACCCACACCGCGATCGAAGTCGCGACGACGTATTTCGGCGACGAGACTATCGGCGAGCTGAACGTCGAGCAGTGGGGCGGGACGGTCGACGGGCGCACCCTCGAGATCCCCGGCAACGCCGAGTTCGAACGCGGCGAGCGCGTCGTTCTGTTCTTGGAGTTCGCCGACGGACCCGAGCGCCGGCCGATGTATCTCGTCGCGATGGCGCAGGCGAAGTTCCACGTCGAGTCGGGGGAGGACGGCCCGCAGATCAGCCGCTCGCCCGACGTCGAGTACGTCGACCGCGATGTCCGCTCCGGCCGCCTCGAGGCCCCGATCTCGCTGGCGAGCTTCGAATCCCGGCTGCAATCGTTGATTTACGCCCGCAAAAAGGGGGGCGACGATGAGTGAGCGCTCGCCCGTATCTTCGAGCCTCCCTCCCGGACCCCTCGCCACCGCCGTCGCCTCGACGCTGTTGCTCGCGCTCGCTTCCGGACCGGCCGCCGGCTACAAAGTCCAGGAGCGTGACGGCATGTGCCCCGACGGCATCACCTGGCCCGACTCCGAGCTGCCGCTGCCGTATCACCTCAACGAGGACAACGCCGACGGCCTGGCCACCAGCGAGGTCGAGACCGCCGTGCAAAACGGCTTCACCGAGTGGGAGGACGTCTGCTGCGCGACCTTCGGCGGCGACTACCGCGGCCGCACCTCCCAGACGGTCACCCCGGGAACGACCGACAACGGCTCCAGCGACTACGTCGTCGACTGGGAGGAGGACGACTGGCCCCAGCAGTTCAACGGCGCCGCGGCGGTCACCCTGCGCGCCTACCAGTCGTGCCGGTACATCCACGTCGACCTGCTGTACAACGGCGTCGACTACGAGTGGAACACCTCCGGCAATCTCGGCGGCTCGAGCATCGACGTCGAGGCGGTCGCCGTCCACGAAATCGGCCACATTGCCGGCCTCGAGCACTCGAGCATCGAGGAGGCGTCGATGCACGCCAGCCTGAGCCGGATCGAGCAGAAAAACCTCCACACCGACGACGAGGACGGCATCTGCTTTCTGTACCCCGACCGCGAGCGCTGCAACGGCAACGACGACGACTGCGACGGGGAGGTCG
>CAZRLK010000028.1:0-32739 GCA_964600555.1 uncultured Bradymonadales bacterium | reverse complement strand
GTCTGCAGCGGCGCCGAGGTCGCCTGCCAGTCCGGCGAATTTCCCGCCTGCGGGACGATGGAGTACGGGGCGGCCTACGAGCAGGACGAGTCGATCTGCGACGGCAAGGACAACGACTGCGACGGGAAGGTCGACGAGCGGCTCGTGCGGGACTGCCCGAAACAGGAGGGCGTCTGCGACGCGGCCGCCGTGCCGTGCCGGGATGGCGAGTACCGGGAGTGCGGCGCCGAGGAGTACGGCGACGACTACGAGGCCGACGAGTCGACCTGCGACGGGCTCGACAACGACTGCGACGGAGAGGTCGACGAGGGCCTGGCCGAGAGATTCTGGCGAGACGACGACGGCGACGGCTGCGGCGATCCCGACGATTCCCGCCGGGCGTGCCCACCCGCTCCCGACGGCTTCGTCGCGAATGACGACGACTGCGCACCCGACGACCCCGACGAGCCGGGGATGGATGGCGAGTGCTCCTCCGAGCCGGGCGATCCGTCGGGGGGCGACACCGGCGCCGGGTCGGCCGACGATGCGGGATTCGCCGACGCCTCCTCGACCGCGGGCGATGACACGCAGACCGGCGGCGTGCGGCTCACCTCCGACGACAAGCCCGAATCCGACGGCTGCGGCTGCACGACCGGCGGCGGGCCTCGACGGCCGGCACTCCCGTGGCTCGCGGCTGCGCTCGGACTCGCTGCGCTCCACCTCCGGCGGCGCTGACTACTTGCTGGCCGCCTTCTCGATGCGGTCGACGAGGCGTTTCGAACACTCCTCGAAGCCACTCTCGACCAGGCGCTGGAATTCCTCGTCGCTCATCTCCTGCATGGCGTTCAGAAAGCCGGCGTCCGCGGCGATGTGGTTGCTCGAATCCCAGAATTTCCCGCCCGGGGCGCACTTTCGCCGGGTCTTCCACAGCTTCTTCTCGCCGCCCTCGCCGGTGTAGTAGACCGTCGTCGCGTACCGGACGAAAAACAGCGGCTCGCTCCCTTCTTGCTCGATGCCGTAGCTCTGGATCTCGACATCCACACGCCCGTCGCCCCCTCCGTCGTCCGCGGCCCCGAACGGCGCACCGTCGTCGCCCTCGAGCGCCTTCGAGACGCCCTCCCGGGTCAGATCCTCGACGTCCTCGTCGGAGTAGTTGTCGTCAAACTTGCTTTTGATGTCCGAATACGAGGTGGACTTGGCGATCTTCGAGGCCGTCTCCGCCATGCCGTCGTGCGAGGACTCCTCGAAATCGACCGTCGCCCCGTTGTACGCGTCGTTGGTCGGCTGGACGGCAACCTCGTCCATCTCGTCGGCGTAGTCCGGCAGATGATTGGCGCACCCGGTCCCGACGGTTCCGGCGAACACGACAGCGAGCACGGCGATCAAACTTCGGCAATCGATATCCAACATGACAACCCTTCCCGTGATTGGTGAAAACACATGCGTCCGTTCGATTTGCACGCCCGATCCTTATCCGATTCCCCGCCGTTTCGACAGGCTACTTTGACATCGTCGGACCGCCCGTTCGGCCGACCGCCGGCGGATGCCCCCGGTTTCACGGCCGGCTCGCCGGCCGACTCTGTTGCCGTTTTCGACGTTGGATATAGCCCCGCCGCTCGCGGCGGGGGAACGCCTCTGCCTCCCTCCACATGTCGCCGGGTGCGAAACCGACCACGAAAACGACTACGGGCACCCCCTTGTCCGGGGCGTCGTGGAGATGCCGTCGTCGGGCTGCCAGACCGCCGGTCCCGGGAGTCGCAAGGCACCCCGGAGAAGTGCCGAACGCGAGCCGGTTGTCGGTGGAGCCGAAGTGGTTTATCCTCGAATCGAACAAACTTGTCCCAATGACAAGGGGTGCGTCCGCCGTGTGACCGGTGGTTGCCGGATGGTCTGTCGTCGTCGTTGCTCGATCCGGAGAGACGGGTGTCGTTCATGCCCGAGCCAGCCATCTCCAGACGA
Organism: uncultured Bradymonadales bacterium; assembly: GCA_964600555.1. Classification (GTDB taxonomy): domain Bacteria; phylum Myxococcota_A; class Bradymonadia; order Bradymonadales; family Bradymonadaceae; genus CAJXPB01. The sequence goes on along the minus strand of CAZRLK010000028.1, from coordinate 30,801 downwards.
ACCCTCTTTCGGACCTCTCTGTTCGGGCGTCCCGTGCGCCGGCCGGCACACCTTTCCCCGCGACCTCGACATGCTCACGTTCGAGACGACCCGGGGGAGGCGGGGGCGCGATGAGCGACTGGCAGATCGAACCCGACAGGCGACGGGGGCGAATCCGGTTCAATCTGTTCGAACGCGACGACATCCCCGATGAGGAGTTCGGGTTTTACCGGCGGCTCGACGAGACTCTGCTCGTGGCCCGCTCGCTGTATCTTCGGCGCCCCGGCGACGACGCCTCGCGGCTCGGAGCGGCCCCTCCGACGGGGGAGGTGGACGAGTCGACACCGCCGAGTGAGACGCCGGAGGAGCCCGAAAGCGAGGCCGATGGCGGGGCCGACGGGTCGACCCGGCCCGAGCGTGTCCACCCGTCGGCGTCGGTCGGCCCGCCGGAGTTCGCCGAACGGTTCCGGGAGCTCTCCGAGCTGGCGCAGGCGGCGCTCGGAGTCGGCAACGTCTCACTCGAGGCCGCCGGCGAGGAGCTCGATCGCATCCGCCGCCAGATCGCCCGCGAGGGACGCTGGCGGATCGCCGAGAGGCATCTGTACCGGGTCGTCGGGCCGGCCGCCGGATTTCTGCTGTTGTTCGGGCTGGTGCCGATGCTGGTCGGCACCGCCGTCGATACGACGAACTGGCCGGCTCTGGCGGCAGTCGACGTCCAGTTGACGTATTTCGGGACGGTCGTCGTCGGCACCATCGCCGGTCTGTTGCTGCACACCGCCCATTCGGTCCGGACGCTCGAATTCACCGACCTCCGTCACCTCGACGCCGGGCAGTATGCACCGGTGCGGCGCCTGGCGATCACGATGCTCACGGGCCTCGTGCTCGCTGTCCTGGTCCGCTCCGGCATGCTCGACGTTTCCGTCGCGCAGTCGGGACTCGCCGGGCTGGCTCGCGGCCCGACCGGGGGATTCGTGCTGGGGCTGGCGGCCGGGGTCGGTCAACGCTGGGTCGAGAGTCGCATCTTTTCGTTCGCGAACCCCGACTCGACCGGCGGTGAGACGGGCGGCTGACCGCCGGGTCTCCGGGCGACGATGTCTCGTAGGAGAGTGAGGTTGTGATGCCGGATGACGATGCGTCGATTGTCGAACTCGCCCCCGACGGCGACGACGTCTCGCTCGAGCTGGCGCCGACGCATGCGACGGTCGGCGCCTGGTGGGTGTATCGACACCCGGCGAGCGGAGACGATTACGAGCTGTTGGGCGAGGGCGAGACGGAACGGGAGATCGAGTACGACCTCGAGGCGCCGCCGGACGACCTGGTCGGCGATCGGGTCACGGTGATCCTGGAGGTCGCCCACCTGAAATCCGACGAGAGCCACGTCGGGGCGGCCGTCGCGGTCCACCAGGGCGACGAGCAGCTCGACGCACGGTCGATGAGCGAGCGCGCCGGCCACTCGAGGCGCTTCGACTTTGCATTTCGGTTCCGGGAGGCGTGAGATGAGCGCGCAGTCGACACGCAGCGCGTGCTGGCTGGTCGTCGTGGTTCTGGTGTGTGTGCTCGGGCCGCAGGGGAGCCTCGCCCAGGAGGTCGGCGGGGACGACGCAGACAGAGAGGTCGAGATCCCGTCGGTGCCGGCGATGCCGACAGCGAGCGCACTTCGGCTCGATCCCTCGAAATTCGTCCACCCGAGCGACCCGCGGGAGCTCGGTGTGCAACTTCTCAACGGCTACGATGTCGACAATCGGGCCTACGAGCCGGGAACGGCCCTGGAGATCGCACCGGTGTGGCTGGTCGTCGGCGAGTCGACGACCCTCGATGGCTGGCAGGATAGCTACGCCCGTCGGCTCGCCTCGCGGACGTTCGTCAGCGGGGCGGTGACGGGCAACTCGCCGGGGGCCTCGGGGGCGGGCGAAGGCGACTCGTCGGCGTTTCTCGGAGCGAGTCTGAAGACGGTCCTGGCGAACACCCGGGACCCGCGCTGGGACGACGAGCTGGCGACCTGCGTGAAGGAAGCGCTCGGGGCGACGAGACCGGAGCCGGGCGACTCCAAAGCCGAACGGCTCGCGGACCGGGCCCGCCGGGACGAAAAGATCCGGGTGTGCAAAGAGGCGTTTCGCGAACGGATCTCCCGGGAGACCGGCCACCGGCTGTCGTTTGCCGCCAGCTACCTGGCGAACGGGGCGTCGACGGCACGCGCCGATCTGCGGGCCGAGCGCGTGGTTTCGTGGCTGACCTACTCGTGGGGGACCCAGCGGGCGAGCCGGTCGGACGCCTGGCTACAGGGGTTGGCCGGCGCGAAATACGTGGCGGGCGTCGATACCGGCCCGGCGGTGCACGAGACCCACGGGGCGGTCGGCATCTCGGGCGGCGTCTCGCGGCTCGACTTCGAGCTGCGTGGCGCCTGGATGCCGACCGTCGCCGGCACCGACGACTGGCGGGCGGCCGCCTTCGCCGCCGGCGGACTGCTGCAACTACATGCCACGGACCGCATGTCGGTCGGCGTCGACCTCGGGTCGACCTTCGGCGGGGACGTCGGCGAGTCGTGGACGCGGGGATACCTGCTGGTGTCGTTCGGCGGCGCGGTCCAGAAGATGGCGTTGTGAGCCCGGGGGAGGCGATGCGATTTCCAGATCGGATACGGAGAGCTCAATCGAGTCGAAGTATTGCGAATTTCGAGGAGGAATCGATGTGTGGTGTGAACGGTCGCCTGGTCGGTTTGCTCGCTGCAGGTGTGATGCTCGCGAGCGCCGCCGGTTGCGGAGGATCCCGGACGTTGGAGGTTCAAAACGATCCCACCGACTCCGGAGATGACACCTATAAAATAGAGCCGATCGAGATCGACGGTCGGGGTCGAGAGACGCTCAACGTCGACTGTGACGACGGCATCGACGAGACGGAAGTCAACGTCAAGGACAATGGCCGGAGGCTCGTCCTCCGCTACAAGTGTGTCGAACACGAGACGGAGGGGCGGGGGTAGGGGAAATTCGCCGGAGGGTTCGAACGGAAGTGGTCCGGGGGCGGATGTGTGCGAGTGAGGAGGCGAGAGATGCTGGATGTAAAGCAGCGCCCCGGCTGGGAGAGTGCCCACGGGACGGTCGAGGTGGCGGAGCCGAAGGTCGCGAAGCCGACCAACGAGGCGCCCGACCCCGAGGATGACGGCTGGCGGCACGGCCTCGCTGCGCTCCGCGAGCTGGTGCGCCGGGCCGAACACGACGAAAAGCGGCTGACGCTTCTGGGAAGCGCCTGGTCGCTGTCGGGGGCGATCGCGCCGCCGGAGGACGCCTGGTTGGTTCGAATGCGGCACCTCTCCGCGATCCCGGAGGTGGGACTGGCCGAGGAGTGGACGGACGATCCGAATCCCGGGCGCCTGGTGTATGCGCAGGCCGGCGCCGAGATCACCGACCTGCACGTCGAGCTCGCCTCGAACGACCTGTCGCTTCCGACCTCGGGAGCGAGCAGCGGGCAGACCATCGCCGGTGCCGTCTCGACCGACACGCACGGCAGCGCGCTGGAGTACGGGGGCCTGCCGCAAGCCGTGCGGGGCATCCATCTGGTGGTCGACGGCGGCCGGTCGCTGTGGCTCGAGCCGGAGGAGGCGCCCGGGGTGACGTCGGCGTGGCTGGAGCATGTCGAGGCGGATCTGTGCCGGGATACCGACCTGTTCGAGGCGGCACTTGTGAGCTTCGGGAGTTTCGGGATCTGCCACGGCCTTTTGCTCGAGGCGGAGCCGTTGTTTTTGCTTCGGCGCCACCGGCGGACCCACGACCTGCAGTACGTCCTCGACGGCGTGTACGCCGACGGCGAAGAGGTCGAGATCGGCGAATGGCTGCTCCCCGAGGGCCGCGACGACCTGTATCATTTCGAGGTGAAGATCGACCCGAACGTGCCGGACGACAAGGCGGCCCTCGTCGAGACGATCTATCGGACGGGACGCTGCGACGACTACGAGTACACCGACCAGGATCCCTCGGACCTCGAGATCGCGAGTGACACGCTCGAGATGATCGGGGGTCTGATCGAGAAGTTCGGAAGCGTCCCGGTCGCCGGAGACGTGGCCGACGCCCGGATCGAACGGGAAACCCGAAAGGTCATGGAGGAGCAGTTCCCCGAGACCGGCGAGCATCCCGAGGAGGGCGCGTTGGGCGAAGTGTTTCCGAAATCCGAGGTGCCCGTCGGGGGGACGAGCGTCGAGTATGCGGTCGACGCCGAGCGGCTCCGTCCGGCGCTGGAGACCGTCCTCGAGACGCTCCGCGAGGCGCCATTTGCCTTCCCGGGGCTGATCGGCGTGCGGTTCGTGCCGCAATCCCCGGCGACGCTCGGATTCACCCGATTCGACCTCAGTTGCACCATCGAGATCCCGGCGGTCGAGAGCGACGCGATCCACGAACTGTTGACCCGGGTCACACGGAACCTCGACGAGATGGTCGCCTTTACGATGCACTGGGGGCAGCAGATCCCCTGGGAGACGGTCGACCTCGAGGGGATGTACGGCACGGAGGCCGTCGAGCAGTGGCGCCGGGCCCGGGAGACGCTTCTGGGGGAGGCGGGCCGCGAGATGTTTCGCAACCGGCTGCTGGATGCGTCCGGACTGGGGTGAGGGGCGGCAGATGAGCGTGTGACTGGCTGTTATTCTTTTTTGGCTGTCAGAGGTGAGAGACGATGGCTTCGCACTGCAGATACGAGCGCTGGGCAGAATTCGTCGAGCAATCGTACGACGGACTCGAGCAAAAGGTCGAATCGTACAACGAACAAAGGACGTCGATCCCGATCCAGATCGGTGAGCCCCATATCCAGCACGTCGGCGAGCACGGGGAGGGGACGCGCCTGGAGCTCGACGAATACGTCCTGGAGGTGACCGACCTGCCCGACGAGGCGGACGTCACCGATGATGTCGAGGCGTTCGCCGAGTACATTCGCTCGGAGCTGTTCGTCGACGAGATGAAGGACGCTCAAGGCGCGACCAACGCCTACGTCAAGTTGCAGGGGTACTGGGAGCACAACCAGGAGGTGGCGCAGTTTCAGGGCAGCGATCCGCAGGGTGCGCTTCTGACCTGGGATACGGAGTTTCTCGAGGAGCTGCCGCTCGATATCGTCGACATCGTCCACTACGCGCTCAAACGGGCCGGCGTCGAGATCGTCGATGTCGTGGAGGATTTGCCCGGCGAGCTGCGGGATCGGCTGGAGGATGTCGCCGACGAGGTCGCCGAGCACGCGAGAGAGGTCGCCCGGGGAACCCGAGACCGCATCGACAGTATTCTCGACAAACTCGATCCGATCGACGACATGCCGGTCGTCGAGCAGTTGATCGGCGTCATCGAGAATCGGGTTCGCGATCCGATCGAGGAGGTCGTCGACGGCAATATCGACGCCGTTCGCGACCGGCTGGAGAATGCCCGCGAGGAACTCGAGGAGAAACTGGAGGCCGTCAAGAAAAACCTCCCGGATCTCGTCAAACGAGGGGCCGTTGAAAGAGCCATTTCGCTGGCCGAGAGTGTCGTCGACGACCTCGAAGAGCTGGTCGACATCGAACCGGTCGATACCGCCACCGACCTGGCGCCGAAGCTCATCGTGAGGACACTGCTCGGGGCGAAGTTGGGGAGTCTGGCGACCGCGGCCGATTTGTATTCGAACCTCTCGGTCGTCTGCAGTGAGACCGGCGAGGGATACTGGGTATTTGCGCCGATTTTCACCGGGTTGCGGGGGAACCTCAGCCACCCGATCGCCGGAGCCCGCAAATTCGGCGCCCGGCGAAACGACCAGGGGAATCTGGAGTTTTACACCCTGGGCGTCTCGCGGATGGCGAGATACGGGCAGCCGACCTCGCAGATCCCGGAATTCCTGCCCGACTATTTCTGGAATCAGTTTCACAGGATGAGCACCTGGATCGCCGAGCACATCTGGGTGCCGTTGTTCAACGAGCTGAGGGATGCGATCCGCGAGGCTGGCGGGGAGATCCGGGAGGACAGTAAGGAGGGACCCGATGTGCTTCACGAGCTGAGGTTTGCGGAGTTTCGGCGCTCGTGTCTGACCGACAAAGAGCAGGGAATCGTCGCGGTGGGGGTGGCGGGAGAGGGATTCATCGGTTCGGAGTATGGCGCAACTCGGGCGATGTTGCTGGGGACGCTCGATCTGGTCGAACTGTCCTACGACCAGGTCGAAACGACCCTCGAGTATCGCAGGCGAGGGGAGGCGTCGTCGAGGTTGAGCGTCGAGTCGAACAATTTGTTGTTCGGCCGAGAGGTCACCGGCCTGACGCCGGATACCGGCTACGAATTTCGCTTCGAGGCCCACTGGCCCGGCGGCGACGAGACGGTGTACTCGGAGTGGGTGTCGTTTCGTACCGAGAAAAGCGACGACGCCGAGGCCGGGATCGAGGAGGTGAACGCCTACGGGACGAGCGGATTTCTCAGCTCGGAGGTCGGGTCGATGGAGGCGTCGCTGACCGGCGAGGTGCGGCTGCAGGGGCTCGAATTCGACGAGGTATCGGTGCAGGTCGTGTATCGGAACGGGCAGGAGACCGGGTCGGTGGCGGCCGAGACGAGCAGTGGGTCGGGGCTGTCGGTGGTGCAGGGGGAGGTGACGGGTCTGCAGTCGGAGACGACCTACGAATTTCGCATCGAGGTCACCTGGGAGGCCGAGGGCGTGACCGAGACCTCCGAGTGGGTGGAGTTTACGACCGAGGCCCCCGAGGGCGACGCGGGGATCGGGGAGCTGCATCCCTGGGGGAGCAGCGGGTTTTTGAGCTCCGAAATCGGGGCGACGGAGGCGAAGCTGATGGGGACCGTGAAACTCGAGCAGCTCGACTTCGACGAGGTGACCTGCACAGTCGAGTACACCGACGGCGACGAGGTCGCCACGGAGCCAGCGAGCGCCGAGGAGAGCGGGGACTTGCCGGTGGTCGTCGCCGAGGTGACCGGTCTGGAGCCGGGAACCGACTACGAGTTTCGTATCGAGGTGACCTGGGAGGAAGGCGGTGTGACCGAGACCTCGGAGTGGGTGTCGTTTGTCACCGACTACGACTCGCCCGGTGCGGGCGGGGAGGAGCTGAAGCTGAGTATCGAAGGACCCGACGAGATCGTCTTCGGGTACCGCACCGAGTATTACGCCAAGATCAACACCGACGAGGAGGTCGAGTACGTCTGGAACGACAACCGCTCGCCGTCGAAGGTAAAGGTCGACGACGACGGCCACTTCTGCGAAGTCGTCCCGGTCGACGAGGAGGTCGTCGGCGAACAGATCGACCTGTACGGCACGGTCAAAAGCCAGGAGCGCGACGCCGACGTGACCGAGGTCGTCCACGACCTGCCGATCGTCCCCGAGAGCGAGGCGTATCTGACGATCGAGGGGCCGGATGAAATCGAGGTCGGCGAGACGGTGCAGTTCGGCGCGTCGGTGCATCCGCCGCACATCGCCCCGGGTTGGCACGCCCTGGACGACTCGAAACAGGGGGCGATCGATCTCGACAGGGGTTCGCCGGATACGGCCGAGGAGGCTCAGCGATGCGAGGTGACGGGCGAGGCTTCCGGTGAGGTCGCCGTCATGGTGGAGTCGGTCAATTATCCGCTGGAGGCGACCAAGACAGTGACGGTGATCGCGGATCGCCCCCCCGAGATCCTCGAGTTCACGGGCGGCGACGAGATTCGGGTCGGCGGACGTGTGGCCATCCGGGCGACGGTCGCTGCCGAGGGGGAACCCTCCGTCGACTGGACGCTCACCCGAGACGGCAAGTCGGTCGGCTCCGAGGTCGAGACGACCCGCAGCCTGGAGGAGGCCGCGAGCGGCGCCGTCGACGGGGAGGTCCGGGAGGCAACCTTCGAGTTCGCCGCCGAACAGCCGGGGGAATACGAAGTGCGGCTCGAGGTGACCGACGGGCAGGGGCGGAGTGTGAGCGACTCCCGGGGAGTGACCGCCACACGCCCGGAGCCGCCGAGCGTCGTATCGGTCGTCGGGCCGACCCGGCTGAACGAGGAGGAAGCCGGGGAGTTCGTGGCGACCCTGAAGGCCGGAGCGGACGTCGAGACCGACTGGACACTGAGACGGGACGGGGAATCGGTCTCCTCGAAGATCGGGAACGTTGGGACGCTCGAGGCGGTCGACGACGAAACCGACGGATCGACCACCTATCAGCAGCGCATCGAAGTCCAGTCACTGGAGGCCGGCGAGCACACGATCGCCATCGAGCTGACCGACGAATTCGGGCGAAGTGACTCGACGTCGCGGACCATCGAGGTCGCCGAGAGCTCGGATGCTCCGCCGTTGGGTCCCGTCGAACTCGAAGGGCCGGAGGGGGTGGTCGAGGGCGAGAGTGCGGAATTTACGGCGACGGTGACCGCCGGTTCGCGGGCCCTGTTCGAGTGGACCGTCGAACTCAATCCCACGATGACGGATGGTGCGTCGGGTGAGTGGACCCAGACTGCCGCGTATGCCAACGACGACGAGGGGGCCCAGACGTTCGAGGACACCTACGAGATCGACGCGGCCGAGCCGTGGGAGTACGAGCTGCACGTGCAGGTTTCGGATCGGGCGGGCAAGACGAGCGAGGCCGAGACGAGCCTGTCGGTTTCAGCGAGGGCCGGCGGCGGGAAGGGGAACGAGGAGACGAACGGCGGATTCCTCGACTTTTTCAAGTCGCTGTTCGATCACTGAGTGTCGGGGCCGACTCGCCGGTTCATTCGAACAGTCGGAGCGGCTCCGGACCCGCCTCCTCCTCGCACGGATACACCTCCAGGCGAACGATGTCCTCGGCATCCAGCCAGATGCCGTGCGGGTCGTCGAGGGACTCCCATTCTTCGCCGCGACGCTCCTCGAGAAAGACGCCCCCGGAGGTCTGGTGGGAGTCGCTGCCGAAGACGCCGTACACGACGTTGTCTTCGAGGGTGTCCGCCTGGAGCTCGATCCGGACCCGGTGGCGGCCCCGCAGCCGGTCGAGCGCGAAATCCCAGGCGCTTCGCTCGGGACGGCGCCCTTCCGGCAGGCCGATTGCCGCACCGAGTTTGGTAGTGAGCGTGCGGCTGTACCAGAAAGCGAGGAATGCTCCCAGAAAAAGGGGAGTGACCACCAGATAGAACACGCTGAATGAAAAGACGGCGGGATCGTGGAGCATTGCGCCGACCAGCAATCCTCCGTGATCCCCTTCCCCGAGGATGGCGCTGTGCCAGAAGGTGTGAATCCAGTCGTGGAGAGCGGTGCTTTCTTCGTATGCAAACCACCATTTGAGGATAAAGCTGACGAAGATCGGAAACCCGACGGCGGTTCCGAAGTTCAAGGTTCCGAACGTCAGGAGCCGAAAGGCTTCTTCAAAGTACCGGTCTTCGGGTTTTCCTCCGGCGAAATGCTCGACCATCGTGGCGATGAGATAGCCCGGGACGAAAAACAACAACAACAATCCGAGTGTGTTGGCAGTCTGCGGGATCATGGTCCTCGATGCGTATCAGTTTCTGTGACGGTTGACACGTCGACGAAACGTAGCGTCGGTCCGGGTGACGGGACCGGTCTCGGCTGGAGCGTTCGGGCCCCTCAGCCGTCGTCCGCCGGGTCGACCGACCTCTCGAGGTGGTCGGTGACGAACTCGATGGCATTGGAGTTGCTGCGAATCAGATCGTCGGCCCGCAGGCGCAGGGCCCGGAAGTTCGTGCGGCTGGCGTCGTCGAGGTTGTCGCTCCCCTCGTTGAGGCGGACCTGGAAGCGGTGGTACTGGTCGGGGTTGCCGTGGCCGGTCAGGATCTGGCGGACCTGGTAGTGGACGGTATCGGCGACCCCGTCGAGATTGACGTCCAGCAGCGGCTTCGCCCAGGAGGCGATCCCCCAGTCGGTGGCCTCCTCGTGTCGGATCGGGCGGGTCAGCTCGCCGGTTCCCAGCGAGACCAGAAAGATGTCCTCCGGCGGGATCCCTTCGTTGAGGGCCTCGGCGACGGCACACATGGCGGGGTTGTTGGCGAAGACCCCGCCGTCGACCAGCGAGTGGTAGTCGTTGCTCTCCTCGAGCTCGATCTTGCAGGGTTCGAAATACGTCGGCGCCGCGGCGGTGGCGCGTCCGACCCGCCAGGCCGGGAAATCGAAGCTCGGATCCCGGCGAGCCTTGTGGCTTTTGAAAAAGAACGGGATGCGGCGTTCGATGTCGTAGCTGGGGACGACGAGGTCCGTGATCGCCTCCCGGAGTTGCCGATCGCCGAACTGCGCCCGGAGGACCTCCTCGAGGCCGTCGTCGGCGTATTTTTCGTCGATCATGTTCCCGACCGCGGTCAATGTCCGCCAGGGCGACCGCGAGAAGATCGTCTCGCCCTTGTCGAGGTACATCTCGGCGAGGGCTTCCGGGGGGTAGGGCTCCTGGCCGCCGGGGCGGGGGATGGTGAGGCCGAGAGCGAGGATGCCGCCGGTCGAGGTGCCGGCGACGAGGTCGAAATACTCGCCGACGTGGTGGTCGAGTTGCTCGTCGAAGGCGTCGAGCACGAGAGCGGGGATCAGTCCCCGAACACCACCACCGTCGATCGAGAGAATCCGGTACGGTGTCTCCATCGGCTCCTCCCTGGATACGTCGACTACATCGGATGCCGATGCACGAGTGTACGACAGGGATGCCGACGTGAAAAGTGAATAGAAGGCACTTCGATGTCGGGGGATTGATGAGCCCCCGGCTCGATGTGATCGTCGAACTTGAGCGAGAGGTATCGCGAGGTTCGCCCCGGCCGCCGTGTCGGCCGGGGAGAGTGGCACGCAGTAGACATCAGGGAGTCGCCATGCCGGAACTACCCGAGCGCATGATCGTCGACGCCGAGCGTCTGAACTTTCGAACTCGCCCGCAGGTGCGCCCCGAGACCCGGATCACACGGCTCGCCGAGGGGCGGGCCGTCGCGCCGATCGAGCGGTCGGACCTCGGCGGGGAGCGCGACTGGATCGTCGCCGAGGTCGACGTCGAGTCACGTCCGACGACGGGATACCTGGCCGCCGAGTACCTGCGGCGTCCCGCTCCGTCGGACGGCGGGGAGGTCGACGAGACCATTCCGCCGGTGCGCATGCACAGTGGCCTCGCCTCGCCCGATCGAGCCGGGTCCCGGGCTCACTCCCTGCCGCTCGACGAGGCGCCCACCCGCGACCCGCGGGCCCCGGACGACGAGCAGGCCGAGAGCCTGGTCGAGATCGTCGCATGGCTCGACGTCGAAGACAGCGACCGCTACGAGCCGCAATCGGAGGCGACCTACTGCAACGTCTACGCCCACGATTACTGCCATCTCGCTCGGGCGTACCTCCCGCGAGTCTGGTGGACGGACGACGCGATCGCGAGGTGGCTCGACGGGGAGAGCGTCGACAAGGAGTACGGCGAGACCGTCGGCGAATACAGCGCGAACATGCTGTACGACTGGCTGGCGAAATGGGGCGGGCAGTTCGGCTGGAAGCGCCTCGAGGCCCCGGGCGAGTTGCAAGAGCGTGTCAACGACGGGGCGGTCGGCGTCGTCGTCGGGCAGCGCCACAACCGGATGCACTCCGGGCACGTGACGGTCGTCGTGCCCGAACGCGAAGCGAGCGCCGAAACGGGAGCCGACGGCCGGACGATCCCGCTGCAGTCGCAGGCCGGGGCGACCAACCACACCTACCGTGTCGCCCGGTGGTGGGACGCCTCGCGATTCGCGACGCACGGCTTCTGGGTGTGCTCGTGAGCACGGACCGTCGTGCCCGTCTCCGTCGCCCCGGTACCGGCGCTCGCCGGGTCCCGGGAGGCTCAATTCCCCGGCGTGCAGAAGGCGTGCGGCCGAAAGACGGGCTCGTGGAGGTCCTCGAATCTCTCGGTGTGCAGCTCCAGTTCGCCGAGGCGCTCGTTGAGGCACGCCTCCAACTCGTCGGGGGAGCGGTCGGGAAGCGAGTGCACCATCGCGATCGACTGGCGTTTGCGCTTCTCGGCGTCCTCGCCCCCGCTCCCTACCCCTCGGCCCGCCGGACAAGAGGCCGGCGTCGGAGGACGACGGCCGCGATGAAAAAAAGTAGCCAGGAGACGCGAGTTAATGGACTTGCTTGCGTTCCGCCGACCCGGCAGCCGCATCCTCGAGGGTCGCGGGAAGCTCGTATATTTGCGTCCGGGCCGTGCGTCGGTTCCAGGTCGCCACCGGATGAGAGCTGCGTGTCAGAGGGATCCAGGTCGTCACCGGCTGCATCGTCAGAACGAGGGGAGGTGTCGCGGCTACGATCTTCAACGTCTTCGCTCGCGCCGGTGTCGGAGACGGGCGAGATGGTTCTGGCGTCCGTGCGCTGAGGGTGGCGGGGCGTAACTCGGATGCGCACTCGGTCGGTACTGGAGGCTCCCCACTCGTCCTCGACTTGCAATTCGAACTGCAGCTCGAGCGGCGAGTAGCTCAGAGGAGTCTGGAATGTCGGTTGGGCGCTTCGGGGGGAGGCGAGTGCGACGGAAGGTCCAGTCGTCTGTCGCCAGTGAAACTGGAGTTCATCGCCATCGGGATCGTGCGAATCCGTGGCGTCCAGGGTGACCCCACTCTCGCTTTCCACTGCCTTCGGCGGGCCGGCCTCGGCGTGGGGCGCATGGTTGTCGCGGCAGTCGTGGTTGTCGCACACGGCGCCGGTCACGCAGTCGGAGTGCGTGTCACATCGAGAGGCACAATCGACGCCATCGGCACAGACGGCGTATGGATCGCAGCGTTGTCGACCCCGATCTTCGCAACGGCCCGACGCGTTGCACCGATCTGCGAGGTCGACCGTCCCGTCGGTACAACTTCTCTCCTCACCGCAGGAAGTGCCTTCGGGTTTCGGCGCCTCGACACAGCCACCGGCCGACGAGCGACAGACTCCCTCGAGGCAGGCGGCATCCAGGTGCGAGCAGTCCCGCGCCGCACCCTCGACGCACACCCCGCTCCCGTCACATGCGTCGTCGACGGTGCACGGATCGCCGTCTTCGCAACTCGTGCCGCTCGGTCGCGGGTCGGTGGTACAGCCGCCCGCCGACGGTCGACAGGTTCCGACACGACAATCACTGTCGAGGTGGCTGCAATCGCGGGACCGACCGCCGTCGCAGCTCCCGGAGGCGTTGCAGGTGGTATCGACGGTGCAAGGGTTTCCGTCGTCACAACTGTTCGAGGCGTCGATCGTCCATTGATTCGGGTCGTCGGAGGGGACGCATTCCAGACAGGAGTCGTTGGGGGCAGTTGCGCCAGCCTCGATACAGGCCGTCCCGTCGATCTCACAGGTCGGTCCGGCCGTCTGCGGACACGGGTCACAGGCGTCTCCTCGGCCATCCCCGTCAGTGTCTGACTGGGACGGGTTGGCCGCCTCCGGACAGTTGTCGGCGAAATTGTCGACGCCGTCGCCGTCGAGATCGAGATACAGATACCGGCCGTACACCCGCGTTTTGTCGATCGTCGCGTCGCGATGGTCGTAGACGAACAGAAACCGCCCGTCACCCTGAGAGGCGACATCGGCACTGTCGCCGCCGCTATGGATCGTGATCGGCCCCGAGCCGGACGGGGAGTCGACGGGCGTAAGGGAACTGGCCTCGATACGTGCCCCGTAGATGTTGTCGTCGTTACCCCAGTTGGCCATGTACAAACGGCCGTCGAAGACGACCTCCGGGGGCTTGTCGGGCGGAGTCTCGGAGACGAGCGTCGGCGAACCGGACCCGACGGTCCCCTGGGCGGTGACCCGCCTTCCGTACAGGTCCGGGCGGACGTGATTGCGGTTGTCTCTCCAGAGGACGAAGTAGTCGTTACCGTCGGAGGCGACCGCCGGCCGGTTGCGAGGGCCCGCCAGAGAGGTGACGGCGAAGCCGGTGTCGCCGTCGGGGGTCGCGCCGGTTGCGGCGCGGACGCGGCCGGCATGGATCTCGGTCTCACTGCTCGGATGTGTCGTGTGCGCCCTCGGGTCGTGCGCCCAGACGACCAGGTAATTCGAGTCGTCGGAGGCGACTTGGGCGTCGAAGGCTCGATGCGACGTGCTCGAGGGGTCCGTAACGTCGATTCCGGTGGGATCCTGGACAGTCCCGCCGCCGGTGACACGTGAAGCAAAGACGCGGCCGTTCGGGTTCCACACCACCAGATAGTCCGTGCCGTTGGAGGCGGCCGAAAGATCGTAGGCCGTGTAGCCGTTGTACGAGCCAGTGACCGAGTCGTCGAGCACCACCCGCGCGTCCGAATCGAGCAGGTCGCCCGTCGACCCGTCGAGCCGCCGTCCCAGGATCCGACCCTCGCGCGTCTCTCGCCAGGCGACCAGATAATCCGCCCCGTTCGAGGTGACGACCGGCGGTTCCTGGTCGTCGTCGGCCGTCGAGATGGCGGTCGCCTGCGGATCGAGGGGGGTTCCTTGCGGCCCGAGACGCACCCCGTAGATGTCGACGCGGGTCTGATAGTCGCGGTCGTCTCGCCAGACGGCGAGGTAGTTCGAGCCATTCGAGGCAATCTCGGGGGAATCCTGGGCATTGTGATCGCGGTTGATGATCGTCGGGTCCGTCCCGAGGACGTTCCCGGTAGGGGAGAGGCGATGGATCGAGACCGGCTCGTTGCCCCGGAATTGGGTGTCGTTCCTGGCCCATCCGACGAGGTAGTGCGTCGAGTTGAAGGCAATCCCGGAGTACCGTTCCATGCTGCTGTTTTGCGCCGTCAACAGGGTGCCCCCGGGATTTGGGACGCTGCCGTTTGCGTCGACTCGGGTGGCGTGGATGGTCTCGTCATAGGGGGGATCCAACTGCACCGGTGCGTCGGTCCAGCTGACCATGTAAGTGCTCGTGCCCGCGGCGATGGCGGGGTCTTCCTGGTCGCGTTTACCGGTGGCGGCGGCTCGAGCGGGACCGATGCTCGGAGACGCGGATCCGACATCCAGCGTTCGTACGAAAATATCCCCGTTTCCCGTCCAGTATTTCGTCCCGTCGCTGTACCATCTCTGGTAGACCAGCATGTATTCCCCCGAGTTCCCGAGTGTCGCGAGGTCCGGGGACCAGTCCCCGTGTGCGGTTCCGGTGACGGTGAAACTGCCCCCGGGACTCGGCGAGCCGGAGGGGCTGATCTCCCCGGCGCGGATGCGACCGTCGGTATCGCGCCAGGCAACCAGAAAATCGGAGCCGTCGCTGGCGAGCGCGGGCTTGGAGCTGTGACTCAGGCCTGTCGAAAAGAGGTCGAGATCGTTGGTATCGAGGCGGTGGCCGGTGGCGTCCAGGCGCGTCCCGTACATCGCGAAGTCGCCGAGAACGGGGCGCTGGTCGGTCCAGACGACGAGATAATGGCTGCCGTTCCACGCGACGCTCGGATCCTCGACCTCCGAGGAACTCCCGGCAATTTGGTGCCCTTCGGGCGCCGAGTGCATGGTGCCGTCGGTACCGTCGATGACCGTGGCGTAGATGCCGGACCCGGAAGACTCGCGGTCCCAGACTGCCAGGTAGTCGTGCCCGTCGGTGGCCAGTGAGAGATGTGTCGAGGAGTTGAAGGTCTGCCACGAGATCCCGGCCGGGTCGAGGATGTTGCCGTTCGCGTCGATTCGGGTGGCGTCGACCTCCGAGGTCGCCACGCCGCCGGTCCCCTGAGCCAACCAGCGCCAGGCGACCAGCGTGTTGGTTCCATTCGACACGGCCGAGACTTGCCGCACGGACCTCGAGCGGACATCGGTTCGAACGGGTTGATCGACGGCGGTTTCGGCTTCGACGACCGGGTCGACGGCCACCGGCGGCTGGGCCTCGGCGAGGAGTTCGGCGGGGAGGTGAACGCCGAGATCGCCGTCTTCGTCACGCTCGAGTGGCTGCTCCCAGCGGGTGTTCTCGGAGTCAACGATCGTCACCCCGCGGATCCCCAGCCGAGAGGAGCCGTTCGGATCGGCGAATCGGTGACCCGCCTCGGTTCGGGTCTCGTAGTCCATGCCTCCCTCCACGGCCATCTCGATGTTCAGCGCGTCACACCTGCGGACCATCGCCGGGTGGAGCACCCAGGTCAGTTCGAAACCCTCCAGGTCGGTTGCCACGTGTTCGACGACCGTCGAGGCCTCGTCGAGCGGGCGTTGAGCGACATTCCCCGTTACCCTCCAGGGAGACTCCCTTTTCAATGCGACATGGTCGTCCCCGATACAGTGAACGCGGCGGGTGTGGATCCGCGCTCGGGGAGCGTCTGTTGGAGAAGCAGTCTGTTGGGGGGGGATCGGCGTGATCGAAACACCGCTTTGCGTGAGACGACTCCGATGCGCCGCGGTGCGAAGTTGGACCTCGCCGTCTTTCCGGTCGAAGGCGGCGCGCACCCGTTCGAGGGCCGTGGAGAGATCGAGAGGGGACGATTCTTTTACGGCGGGAATCTTCGAATCGTGCTGCGAGTCGAGGGCGGAATCGCGGCTCGTCATCGCCGGCCCCTCCCAAAACTCCTCGCCATAGGGGACGCCCCAGTCGGCGAGGTTGCCCCTCTCGGTGAACTCGGCGAGACGCTCGTGGCTGCGGCCGTTAGTCTCGCTTGCGACATCCCCGTCTGGAAGTGAGTTCGCGGAGGCGTCGGAAGTAGGGGCAGCAACCTCTCCGGATGAGCAACCAACGAGCGCGAAAACCACGACAGTCGTCGCTGTGCCTTCGACCAGATGTCGGATCGTCGTAGCCATCGCAAAACCTCACGGTTGACTCGAGGCGATGAACGACAGTCGTCGTCGCAGGACGAGCAGGCCGGCCGCCAGCAGGGCGAGAGGGGCGGCGGGGAGTTGGCCGGGCGTACCGGTGCAGACGCAGGCTTCGGGATCGACATCGGCCGGGGCGGCGGCCTCCCCGGCGGTGTCGGCGGCGGCGTCGGCGCCGGGAGAGGACGAGCCGGTGTCGTCTCTCGGCTCGCCATCCTCGGCGTCCGGTGACTCGCGGGCGTCCGTTGCGTCGGAACCGGGGTTTGTGTCGAGACCGGGAGTTGCGTCGGAACTGCCGTTCGCGTCGGAACCGGGAGTCGCGTCGGAACTGCCGCTCGCGTCGGAACCGGGGGTCGCGTCGCCCGTCCCATCGCCGGTGTCGGAGCCGGCGTCGGCGGGCATCTCGGGCGTGCATTCGCCCGCCATGCACATCTCGTCGTCTGCGCAGTCGCTCACGCCGTTGTCGACGGTGCCGTCGCAGTCGTCGTCCTCGCCGTTGCAGACCTCCTCCCCGGGCACCACCTCGTTGTCGCACGAGCCGAACGTCCCCGAGGTGCACGTCCGAACCCCCTCCTGGCACTCCCCGACGCCCGCCGTCCCCTCGGGCCCGGTATAGCAGCTTTCGGTCTCGCCGCTGGCACACTCGCATTCGGCGTCGGCCACGTCGACCTCGCCGTCGCAGTCGTCGTCGATGCCGTTGCCGCAGTCCTCCGAGGCGCCCGGGTGAATCGAGGCGTCGCTGTCGTCGCAGTCGTCGTCGTTGCGGACGCCCGTCACACAGCTTCCGTCGACCTGGACACAACCCGTCGTCGTGCCGGGGTCGCCGTATCCGTCGCCGTCGCCGTCGGCGTAACACGATTCGCCGTAGTACGGCTCCCCGGGGCCGGGACAACGTGCGTCGGCCGAGGTCGGAAAGACGAGCAGTGCCACAGAGAGGACTCCGAACATCGAGATCAACGACTTTGAATGCATCACGGCCACGTCCTCGCCCGACAGTAAATCAACGATTTCAGCCTCCACGCCCAGTATACTCGGGCGAGCGGGTGGCCGGTCAACGGTGTTTTCCGCCGCCGGTCACTTCCCCGGCGTACAGAACGCGTGCGGCCGAAAGACCGGCTCGTGGAGGTCCTCGAACTGCTCGGCGTGCAGATCCAGTTCGCCGAGACGCTCGTTGAGGCACGCCTCCAGATCGTCGGGGGAGCGGTCGGGAAGCGAGTGCACCATCGCGATCGACTGGCGTTTGCGCCTTTCGGCCTCCTCGACCCCGAACAGGTCCGAGCCCTCCGAGAGCAGTCGCGGGCCGCCGAGTGAGCCGCCGGGAAGCCCCCACATGTTGACCCACAGCCGCCGGTGGGCCGGGAGGCCCTCCAGGCACTCGTGGAACACCTCGTTGTGCTCGACGAGCCCCCCGTGCAACACCCCGATCTCGCGGTCCTCCGGGTCGCACGCCTCCCACTCGACCTGCTCGCTGGCGTCTGCCTCCTCCGACGCCTGCGGTGGGGACTCCGAGACGCGACGCTCCGCACGCCCCGCCCGTGAACGCGTGTCCCCCTCTTTGTGTGAGCGTGTTTCGGCGTCGCGGGACGCCCGCTCGGCCCCCTCGACCGCCTCCGCCTCGGCCCCCGACTTCGAGCGGTCACACCCCGTTGTGGTCGCCACCACCGCGAGCGTGAAAACGACGCACGCGAGGTGCGGGCCGGGGGAAACTCTCATGCGTGGCATGCCATCGGCTCCTCGTCACAGCGATCCGGGTCTTCGGCGGGCGGCGTCCATCGACCGCAGCGTCATCGTCGCACCTGCTCGCGGCGAGTCAACAACCCGGGGGAGCCGTCGGTGGAACGTGGCACACCGGAACACGCCGACGTCGTTTGACCGGCGCCGGGCGGGCCCTACCTCTGGGGTGACACCCGACACCTGCTCGCTGTTCTCGACCTCCACCGCCTCCCCCCTCCCTCGACGATGGCCGACTGGCTCCTTCCCCCCTGGCCGTTGTGGCTGAATATCGTCCTGTTCCTTGTCGGCGCCGGGATTGTCGCGAGTCTGGGACCGCGGCTGGTGCGGGTCGTCCAGTCACTCGGCAAACGATTCGATCTGGGGCAGGCCCTGACTGGGGCGATCTTGCTCGGGGTGAGCACGTCTTTGCCCGGCATCACGGCGGTGGCGACGGCCGGGCTCGGGAACATCCCCGATCTCGCGGTCGCGACGTGCTTCGGGGGCATCATCGCCCAGACGTCGTTTCTGGTCGTCGCCGATCTGCTGCACTACGAGGGCAATCTCGAGGCCGACGTCCACGCCAGCGGAGTGATGATGAGTGGATCGCTTTTGATCGGCCTCATCGGCCTGGCGCTGCTGGCGATCGTGGGCCCGGAGTGGCCCCTCTGGCACATCCACCCCGTCTCGTTGGTGCTGCCGGTCGTCTACCTGATCGGCGTCCAGATCGTCGACCGGGTCAAAGACGATCCGGGATGGCGCACCGAACGCACCCCCGAGGACGTCCGGGAGGCCGAAGCCGAGGAGGCCGGGGAGGAGGCGGACGACGAGGGCGAAGGCTTCGACGAGGTGTCGACGGGGCGTCTGCTGACCCGCTATCTTCTGCTGGCGCTCGTCGTCGCCGCCATGGGGTGGCTGCTCGCTCAGACGGGCGATGCCATCGGCGAAGCCGCGCATCTGGACGACTCGGTGGCCGGCAGTCTTCTGATCGGCCAGGCGACCTCGCTGCCGGAACTCGTCACTGTCATCGCGGCGGTGCGACTCCCGGCCCCCGCGCTCGCGGTCTCGAACATCATCGGCGGCAACGCCTTCGACGTCCTCTTTTTGTCGGTCGGCGACGTCTCGTATCGGGGCGGCTCGATCTATCACGCCGTCTCGAACCAGTCGACGTTTCTGGGGATGATGGGCATTCTGGCGACGAGCGCCCTGGTGATGGGCCTGATCCACCGCAAGCGGTCCGCCATCTTCAACATCGGCTTCGAGCAGGCCTCGATTTTCATCATCTACGTCGGCGGCTTCGGCATCCTGCTGGCGTGGTAGAATCTTCCCCTTCTACCGCGAAGGTGAAGCGGCGGGCACCCGCGGGCTGACCTTCTTCGACGACCTCGGCTTCGCCCTCATCTGGGGCGGCGGGGTTCGCGAAGCCCATCGCAGCCGCGGTGTCTACACCGCCCTCCTGCAGGCCCGCGCCGACCTCGCTGCCGACCGCGACATCGACCGGATGGGCCTGTACGCCCGCGAGCGCTCCGATCGTCGACGGGCACGGCTTCGAGAGGTTCGGCCTGATGACTCACTTCACACAGGACCTGCGGGAGGCCTCGGAGCTGGAGTGACGGAGTCTGGTGTGAGATTCGAGCTCGCGTGACGTCGACGACGGGGAGGGCGCCGCTACCGAGCTCTCGGATTTGCGAGATACCAAAATTCTGATCTCTGGTGGAAACTCCCGGGAACGCTCACTACATTGATGTGGGAGACGACTTGGCCTCCAACTCGACGGAGATCACAATGGCGTCCGAGCCAGAAGAACTCGAGGCTGCAGCCCTCGCCCTTCCACGTGAGGAACGGGCCCACCTCGCCAAACAGTTGATCGCGAGTCTCGACGAGGAAGACGAGATCGACCAGGCGTGGCGAGCCGAAGTCCGCCGGCGGCTCGAGGCATACCGCGACGACCAGCTCGACTCCGTGCCCGCCGACGAGGTGTTCGATGACGCTCGCGGGAGAACTGACTCGTGAAGGTCCGCTTCCTCGAGCCGGCGCGCGACGAGTTTCGAGCAGCTGTCGACTTCTATGAGGCTCGAGCAACAGGTCTCGGCCCGAGTTCATCAATGAGGTCGAAGACGCTGTCGAGCGGCTTCAGGAAAATCCACATATCGGTTCGCCAGCCTTCAAAGAGACTCGGCGAGTGGTCCTGCGTCGATTTCCCTTTGATATTGTCTACGCGGTAGAGAGCGAGACTCTCTTGATCGTCGCGGTGGCCCATCAACGGCGAAAACCCGGGTACTGGAGGGACCGAGACCCGTGAAGTGACAGAGATCGATCCCGAGCGGAATTCGGGTATACTGTCTCCACACTGTCGGCAACGAGGCGACCCCTCAGCTCGAGAGACTGGAGGAGACGATGCGACGCGTGATCAGTCTGGGGGTCGGTCTGGCGATGTTCCTGGTGGCCGGAGCGGCTTTCGCCCAGCAGGACGACCCGGAGGAGAAGTTCTACGACTTCGATCCCAAGAACATCGAGGGAGGTGGCGAGGACCCCGCGGGGACCCATGTCGACCCGCGAGGCGAAGAGAACTTCGACCCGCTGCTCGTTCTGGAGAAAAAGAGTTTCCTCGACGAGGTCCAGGCCTCGACGAACGACCTGTAGGGTGTTCGGACAGTCTGCGACGAGTCAGCCCCCGCCGGCGAACTCGAAGTCCACCTCCTCGACGGAGACCTCGACGTAGTCGAACGAGCCGTCGTCGAGTCTCCAGCCGGCGGTGCTCTCGGTCGGCAACCGAAAGCCCTCGATGTCGGTGTACCCGTCGTGGTGGCCGTACCAGGTCTCGAGCGTGGCGTCGCCATTGCGGTCGAAGTATCGTTCGCCGGTAAACTCCCGGAGCGCCCCCTTTTCGTCGACGCGGCAGACCGCCGAGACCGAGATGTCGTCGGTCTCGGCGGTCAGCCGGGCCGAGGTTTCGTCGATCGGCTCCCAGGAGACGTAGCTTTCGAGAAAGACTGAGGGGAACCATGCGCCTTCGCCGAGATACCGCATGTACGATCCCTGTTCGATCTCGCGGCCGGTGGCGTCGACGACCGGAATGGCGCCGCCGAGCGTCCCGCGCATTCGGCTCTCGGCCCCGTCGTACTGGTCGTGGACGCGAAAGGGCAGGGCCGGCATCATCTCGATCGAGGCGTCCCAGACGAACCGGGGCGGGCAGACGGTAAAGTGCTGGCGAGCCTCGAAGGGCATCCAACGCTTGTCGGGACCGAGCCGGAACCGCCCGGATTGCGTCAGATGAGCCCGGGCGATCCGGCGCCGGCCGACTACGCCGGCAAATCGCAGGTAACGCCGGATCGGCTCCGGGAGCCTCTCCAGGTCGACCTCGGTGACGGGCGTCTCGCTGACGCGGGTCGGCTCGCGACGAAGCTCCTCGGTCGCCTCCGAGACTCGCCGGTCGAAGCGCCGTCGGGCGACTGCGACAAAGACGGCCAGCCCGACAAAGAGCGCCGTGACACCGAGCGTCAGAAGACCTAATACATCCATGAGGTAGCCACTCGTATCAGTTGCAGAGAGCGTCGGCGGCCTCACCGACGTCGAAGGGGCGGGCGAAATACAATCACCCTCAAGTTAGCCACGCGGCGGTGGAATGTCATGAGTCGACGAGGATTCGGTGTCGGAGCGATCGGGCGGATGCTCCTACCCGTGCTCGCTCTCTTTCTCGTCAGCGCGGACGCCGGCTCACTCGGTGAGTCTCTCCGCTGGAGATGAGGGCCGACTGGTTATCTCCTCCCTGGCCGCCGTGGCTGGAGATCGTCTCGTTGTTGCTCGGCGCCGGGGAGCTCTCTCCTCACTCCATCACGAGCGCGTCGTCCTCGACCGGGAAGTGCCGGAACAGGACGGCATCCAGGAAGTAGTTCTGGTAGACCTGCCAGGGAAATCGCTCGCCCTGGGTCGGGAGGTCGTCGAGGGCCCGGAGGACGTAGCTGGCGTCGAGGTCGATCAGCGGGTCGTCGGCCTCGGCGTCGTCCGGGAGGGTCGGCGTGCAGACCGTGTAGTCATGATCGTCCATGTACTCGAACAGCCGGCAGACCCACTGGCTGATCAGCTCGCATTTGAGCGTCCACGAGGCGTTCGTGTAGCCGACCGACAACACCGCGTTGGGGACGTTGCTGAGCATGGCGCCCTTGTACATCGTCTCGTCGCCGGGGTCGATCGCCTCGCCGTCGACCTCGATGGTGGCGCCGCCGGCGACGACGACGTCGAACCCAGTGGCGCTGACGACCAGGTCGGCCTCGAGGTGTTTCCCGGAACGCGTCTCGATGCCGGTCTCGGTGAACCGCTCGACATGGTCGGTGACCACCGAGGCGTGCTCCCCGCGCAGGGCCTCGAACAGGTCGCCGTCGGGGACGAAACACAGCCGCTGGTCCCACGGGTCGTAGTCGGGATTGAAGTGGGGGTCGACGTCGACCGCGCCGCCGAGCTGCCGGCGCATGTGACCCATGATGAACGCCCGCGCGGTATCCGGCATGCGCCGGGCGAACTGGTAGAAGAGGATCATGAATGAGATGTTCTTCCAGCGCGTCAGCGCCGAGCCGACACGCTCGCCGAGGAGGTCTTTCATCCACTCCGAGATCCGGTCCTCCTCGGGCAGCGACATCACGTAGGTCGGCGAGCGCTGCAACATCGTGACATGCTCGGCGTGCTCGGCCATCGCCGGCACCAGGGTGACGGCGGTCGCACCACTCCCGATGACGATGACCTCGTCGTCCTCGTAGTCGATCTCCTCGGGCCAGAACTGCGGGTGGACCAGCTCACCCTCGTAGTCTTCGGCCCCCGGGAAATCGGGCATGTGTGCACGGTCGTACCGGTAGTAGCCCGTACACAGCCACAGGAAGTTGCAGGTAAATCGCCGCTCCTCGCCCGTCTCCGGGTGACGCGAGAGGACCGTCCACCGCTCGTCGGCCGACGACCAGCTCACCTTCTCGACCCGGTGGTTGTACCGGATCTTTTCGTCGAGCCCGGTCTCCTCGGCCGTCTCGTGCAGGTACTCCAGGATCGACGGCCCGTCGGCGATCGCCTCCGGATTCGGCCACGGCCGGAACGAAAACCCGAGCGTGTGCATGTCGGAGTCCGACCGGATGCCCGGATACTGGAACAGATCCCAGGTGCCCCCCAGCGCATCCCGCGCCTCCAGGATGGTGAACGATCTGTCGGGACACTCCTCCTTCATGTAGTAGCCGGCGCAGATCCCGGAGAGGCCGGCTCCGATGATGACGACGTCGAAGTGTGGCGTCTGCATGGCGGCGCAGCTCGTACACGGGTCGGGAGAGGGGACGATGTGACCGCAGTCGTTGGTAGCACAGTCGCCGAGTGGTTGAGTAGCTGAGCCGTCGAGTGGTCGAGTGAGCGAGTGAGTGAGTGAATGCTGGAGGGCCGGCAGTCTTGTCGGCCAGCACCGAGGGGAGCGAGCCCGCCCCGCCCCGACCCTCGGCGACATGGAACAACCGTGATCCGGCTCCGAGAGCGGTGGATCGGTGCGATCCGAGAAGTACGACGCGACGCCGGCCGCTTTGCCAGACGACGTGAACCTGACGGCAGTTGGCGGGGGACGTTGACCGGACGGGAGCCGTTCGGCATAAAGAATCCGTTGTTTCCCGATCGACATGGAGGAGACAGTGGGACTCCCGGACGAAATCCGTCGCACCCTGGAGGCGTTCGTCGACGCGGACCTTTCGGTCGGCGAGTTCGAGGGCTGGCTGTACGAAAACGGGAGTCGGCTCTCCGAGGTCCTCGGCGAGGAGACGTATCTCGAGTTGGCCTCGATCGATTTCCGCGAAAAGCGCGCTCGCGACCGCATCGTGCCGATCGTCGAGCGGGTCCTCGAGGACCACGCACCCGAGACGGCCCACGATCCGGGAGTATACCAGGGCATTGAAATCGACCGGCGTCCTCCGGAGCCTCGCATCGAGGAGGTTCGCGACCGGATCGCCACCCACTATGAGCGCGCCTCCGAGTTCGAGACGAAGGCCGTCGGTGAAGTCGTGCCCGAGCCGATGCGGGCTGGAGACGTCGGTGACGACCACTACGTGCACTGGAGACTCGTCAAGTCGACGGTGACTTCCCGGGAAGTCGCCGCACTCGAGGCCGGGCTTCCAGCCGAACTGCCGGCGTCGTTGCGGGCCTACCTGTTTTCGTACGCACACCTGTTCGACCAGTTTCGCGCCGCCGAACATCGACAACTCGCTGCCCTCCCGCCCCTGCCGACCACCGATCCCCTGAGCGAGTTGCGCTCCACGGTCGCCGTCTGGCGAATGGTGCTCGCGGCCGGCTACGTTCCATTCGGCACCTGGGGCGACGGCTGGGGCCCGATGTGTCTGGACACCGCCCGGGACGCCGACGAACCACCCGTCGCCTGGATCGACCACGAACCACTGCTCGACCTCTCCGCACGCGCCGATCGCGATGTCCTCGTCAATTTCGCCGAGGACCTGTATCCCTCCTTCGAGGCCGCGCTCGCTGACCTGTTCGCGAGCTGACCGTCGTGGGAGTCTCGTACCGCCCCACCCGGGAGCCGTCGAGGTAGACCGGTGTGACCGGTGGGAATGTAGAACCCCGCGTCTCGGATGCGTTTCGCTAATCCAGTTGCTTGTCTGCCGGGACAGAACGATCGTAGCGGGCCAGCGCGAGGGGGATGGTCCGGCGGGGATTGCGGTCGGCGAGCAGCTCGCGGACCTTGTCGGCGAATCGGGGGAGGGGAGGGCGGGCGAGGAAGGTGTCGACCAGTTCTCGGCGGGCGGCCTGAGTGGCCGCGTGGTCGCCGCGGAGGGTCTCGAGCTGCTTCCAGAGTGTCTGGTAGGCGAGGGCGTCGGCGCGGAGCCTGTCGTAGAAAGGGAGCAGCACCGCCTCGACAGTCTCGTCGGTCCACTCGTCGTCGGCGTCGGTACGGTGGCCGAAGTAGTACATCTCCGAGCCGGCGATGGCGAGGAGGGGATACTGGAATTTACGCGGGACGGGGTGGTCGACGGCATCGGCGGCGCGGACATACCATTCGACGAGCCAGTAGAGATTCTGGCACTCCTCGCGGCGGAGCCGGGCCTCGGCGTAGGGTTCGAGGGCACGCTCGGCGGCTTCGACGACCTCGTGGGGGCGTTCGTCGCGGTAGGCCTCGCGGGCGCCGTGATAGCCGTCCCGATGGGTACGGGCAGGTGGTCGGGGGCCGGCGACGACATCGTACAGGCGTCCGGTCAGGCTGGTGATGGGCGAGAGGGTGGAGGAGACAGCCCGGAAGGCAGGCACCCACAGTTCGCGGTGTTCCTCCAGCCATGCCATGACCGGATGCTCTCGTCCAAAGGCCTCTTTGCGTCGTTTGTGGAGGTGGCGTGCGCAGACGGGCTCGACGCTGGTCCCCTCGCCGACCCGGTACGACGCCGGTCGGCCATATCGACTGCACGGTGGTGTCTCGTCTCCACTGGCGTCGCCGTCGGACATCGAGACTCCCTTCGGTCAGTCGGTCGGTCGTTCGCAGTGAATCGACTCGCCGACGCGCCACCACATGTCGGCCTCGTCCGAGTCGAGGTGGACGCCGCCGACCCAGCGTTCGAGGCCGAGTACGTCGACCCGGTTTTCGTCGCCGGCGAGGACGGCTTCACCGAGGCCGGTCACCTCGAAGTCGGGGTTCCGGATTTCGGTGCCCGGCCCCGAACGCTCCAGAAGTCGATGCGCCGGGTCAGCCATCTCCGGATGTCCGGGGCACTACTCAGCGGCCGGACCGGGCCTTCGGAGAGCGCATCGACGAACGTGGCGACTTCATCGTCGGGGAACACGGTTTCGGCCGCGCCAGCGGCGGAAGCGTTGGGGATCAGATGTAGGCGCTCCGGCATGGCAGCTCCGAGCGTGGATGTGTGAACACCGGCAACTCTACGGAGACCACGTGTCGTTGCCAAATGCTCTCCGCCCGGTGCCTCGACACCCGGATCGAACCCGACGAATGCCGAGCCGCCCAACTCGGAGGCTTTCGAGCTGAACCGGTGTAGAAGGCCGCGCCCCCGGCGTTGTGCCCTCGGGTCCCGGGCTGGTAGACTCTGGAGCCCCGGCGAGTTATTTCTTCGATCTCGGAGACGACGATGGCGTTCGCGCCCGATATCTCGAACGATCGTCACTGGACGGTCGGTCGCCGACTACTTCGAGAGCGGTGAGGACCAGCGCTACGAGCTACTCGACGGGACGTTCGGGATGGGCCCCAATACCGACATGTACCATCTACGTGCGATCACGCAGTTGGCGGCATTTTTCGTCGAGCACGTGTGCCAACACGACCTCGACGAGCGCCTCGAGTCCTGTTCACCGGAAGACGATATTCCCTGGGAGGAGGTGAAGGCGAGCCTGCAGGACGAGTTCAATGAGCAGGAATGAGGTGGTACCGCAGCCGGAGTGTGTGATGAGTTATGTCGTCCGAGAAATGGTCCGAGCGGTCCGGGACACCCTTCTTCCGGCCGCCGCTACAACCGGGGGGCTGGTCGCCCTCTGGTCGACTCCGCCGGCCGAATGGCTCGGGCCGATCCTCACCGGCCTGTTTCTGTGTCTGCTCGTCGTCTGGTTCCGCTGTTCGAACGCCCACACCCGTATCACCCACCACCGCGACCCGGACCGACCCGCCCCCGGCCAAGCCCCCACTCCGTCCTGGACGCCGTATCTCCTGTTGCTCGTCCTGCTCGTCCCCGCCCAGCTCGGCCTCAACCACCTCGCCTGGCACCTCGGCGACATCCTCGTCGTCCTCCTGCTCGCCGGTACATTCACCGCCCCGATCCTGGAGTGACGAGCAACCCGCCGACGATCGAGCCCGGCCCCCCCGGCTTTTCCGCGAGACCCACTCGTGTTCGGTTAAGCAGCAGCGGCCGCTTGTCCTCCTGAATCCGGCGCCTCGGCCATCGGGATCCAGTTCGCGTGCGAGTTGGATCAGCCGCTTCCCTAAGCGTCAGGCGGAAGGTATCGAGCGGCTGCTTTCTCCGACGTGCCTGAATTGAGGGCGTCATCAAGATAATCGAGAAGCCAATTCCACTTTTTGGCTACCTTCTTCGGGGAGTCTTGCTCGTGACGTTCCGCGATGCGGGCCACCTCGCTCCGAATCTCGGGGGTGCGAGTGAAAAACGTCGCCAACGAGGCGGTCAGAAAGTCCTCTTTGCCGAGTGAACCGTTGGCCTGGAAGGACTCGAAGAAGTTGCTGGACATGGGTGTCGTGGTGTTGGAATTGCGCATTTTCTGGCGAATGAATTGAAAAATCCTGTTGTCGTATGCTGGGTAGAGCGAACCAAATCCGTAAGAGACGAAGCGTCTCAGAGAGGCTGCTCGAGTGCCAGCACCAACGGCTGGTCGAGGTGGTTCTCGAGCTGCTCGACGAACTCGTCGGAGAGTTCGGGCCAGTTTGTGAAGACGAGCCCGAAGTCGGCGAAGCCCCACGGCGGGTCGATGTCGGCGTCGGGGAGGCGGAAAGAATCGGTGCACGAGTCGCAGACGTACGAGGCGTCCTCGTCGTCGTACCATTCATCGATGAGGTCGAGAATCTCCTGCCAGGGTTGTTCGGTTCCGCACTCCGGACAGAAACAAGACTGCTCGCCCCATCGGCTGTAGAAGACGGTGCGTTCGGTGATCAGTTCAACGGGGCTGTGCTCGTGGTCGTCAAAGGACGCGGAGTCATCCTCGGTGGCTCGAGGGGCGTCGGGGCCGGGGGGATGGCCGACGCCGTCTCCATACATGACGGGGGTGTCGGGTTCGGGGCCGATGATGTCGCGCGAGACGAGCCAGTCGCGGGCGCGGTCGGCGAGGTCCTCGGCCTGGTCGGCGGAGGCCTGCTGGGCGGCGAGTTTCTGTTTGTAGTAGGGCATCTGCCTCCTCCCTCTGGGTGGCTCGTGTTGCACGGACGGGAGGGGGAGTATGGTGGAGGTGGGAAAAAAGGGCAAATCGGAGGGTGGGAGAAAAACTGCGTGGGTGCTAACCGCGGAGGCGCAGAGTGCGCAGAGGAAAAACAGCGTGGGAGGTAAAAAAACGGCGGGGAAGGTTTGAGTTTGGGGCTGCTGACCTTCTGGAGGGCGCCAGGTCGCGGGACGTCGGGGGGTTCGGGGTCGTGGAGGCTCCCCAGCCCGTCGATGTGACTCGTGGCGGAAAACCCAACGACGCTTTTTATCTCCCCCGCATTTTTTCCCTCTGCGACTCTCTGCGTCTCTGCGGTTAGACCGCTGTTTGTCCGCCGTGCGGCCCGTCGGCCGACTCCTACTCGGGTTCGGTCGACGATCGGAACTCCCAGTCCAGGATGTCCTGGCGGGCGGCGCCTCGTCCCAGGGTCGAGCCCGTGAAGCCGACGTAGGCGCGCCCCTTCGAGAGCTCGAGTTTGTCGACGAGGTCGATCGAGGTCGAGACGACCTCTCGGTCGTCGAGCGCGACCACGAGTTCGGAGGCCTCCGGAGCATATCGGATCCGAAGCGTGTGGGGCTCGCCGTCGATAAAATCCTTCGGCGACGAGATTTTCCGGGTGGCGAGCCGCGCTCCTCCGCCTTCGCTGGTCTCGTCGGGCCCGGCGGAGTGGAGACCGATGTGATTTCCGTTCGGGTCGTCCGGGTTTTCGCTGTTGTCGATTTCGACGGCGATGGAGTGGGGGATCTCGCCGTACCCGAGACTTCCCACTCCCAATCCGGCGTGCCGGGAGGGCCCCTGTTCGATGCCCTTCGGACTCTGGTGGAGTACGAAGGCGATTCCATCGCCCCCGGACTCGTTGCGGAACGGCTTTCCATCACTCATCCGAAACGTGAAGGTCGTCTCGAACCCCTCGCCGACGAGTACCTGCGGACCGGCCTCCCCGTCGTACCAGACCGCCGCAGCCTTCCCGCGGTTGGAGGGAGTCAGCTGCAAACGCCCCTCCTCGAAGCTGGTCGCCCCGTGGATGGCGAGCGGAGACTCGGCGTCGAACTCCGAGAAGGTAAACGATGTCGCGCCCCCGCCGCTCTCCGAAGAACGGCCGCCGCCCTCCCGGTCGGTGTTCCCGGAAACGACGCTCCCTTGCTCCGCCGCCTCGCTGTTCCCCGCGTCCGGACTCTCTCCGCACTGACACCTGGCGCACGAGCACACCAGCGCCAGCCCGGCGAGCCCCGCGACCATCCAGGCCATTCGGAATCTTCGGCGCCGTTGTCCGTGACTTACGCTCCACATCATTCACCTCGTTTGCTGTTCATCTCGTGTGCTTCGACGCCGACTCCACGATCGCTGACTCCCTCGCTCACTGGCCATCACCCGGAACCGCTTCGACCGAAAGCGAAGTGAGAGTGCGCAATGTGCGAAACAATAGTTCGCAAAAGGATGTTCTCCCAACAAAGGCGGCGGCTAGCCGAGTCGGTCAGCGAGCGCATCGAGATTGGACTGCAGGAGCGGGTCGGCGCCGGCCAGGCGGGGGAGGGAGCGGTAGGGTTGCTGGAAGTGCCGGCCGAGGTGGTGGCGAACCGCGTCGGCGAGGCGGGGACGGTCGATGCGGTCGTGGGCCTCGAGCCAGTCGACGATCTCGGCGGAGGCTTCGAACAGGGCGGCGGCGCGCCAGGGGCAGCCGAGCATCGTCCGGCTCGTGACTTTCTCGGCGAGGCCGGCGACGAGTTCGGGGGCGGGGAGAAGCCAGGTGGTCTCATCGAGCTGTTCGCGCAGCCGGCGGCCGTCGGCGCCCTCGGGCGGAGAGACGGTGGAGCGCTCCCGGTCGCCGGCAGGTGCTTGCATGCGCAAGAGTTCGAACAACGGCCAGACGGGAACGAGGGCTTTGAACGGGGGCCAGCCGCCATGCTCGACGAGCATCCGGGAGAGGCCGGCGGCGATGGGCAGGAGGTCGTCTTCGGAGTCGTCGGCCTGCAGTTGATCGGCGGCGGCGAGGAGGGCGTCGGGGTTCCAGTCGCCGAGGAAGCCGTCCCCGAGTGCCTCGAGGTATTCGTCGTGGATGTTGTGGGAGAGGTCGCCGAGCGTCTCGCGAAACTCCTCGACGTCTCGCGTCCGCTCGGGAGTCTGTTCGGCCCACCGGGCGGTCGTTGCCAGCACGCCCCAGCTCGCGTACTCGCCGACCATCGGCGAGTGGTCGGGGATGTCGGACCAGCCGTCCGCCATGTGGTCCGGCAGCCCGTCGGTGTGGCCGTGGTAGGCGAGGGTCTCGAGAGTGTCGACGATGTGATCGAGGTGGTCGGCGGGCCGCTCGAAGAGCCACTCGAGCGCCTCGTCGAGGTTCTCGCCGCCGTTCCACAGCTGCATCCGGACGTATTTGGCGGACAGCGCGGGCTCGTCTCGGACCGCCCCCGGGTGTTCATCGCGGATGTGGTCGGCGACCTCCAGCCAGTCGGCGTAGCGGGCGTGCTCGGCGGCGGCCTCTGCGAGTTCCTCGATCAGCAGGCGAAACGCCCATTCGCCGTCGAAAAACGCCGCTTCGCCGACGGCGCGGTGAGCGAGGTCGAATTTGTCGTCGAGTGAGGCGGCGTCGAATTCCTCCCAGAACGCCTCCCATGCCCGCTGCCCTTCGTCGGTACTGTAATACTGGGAGGCGTC
>CAZRLK010000027.1:0-40421 GCA_964600555.1 uncultured Bradymonadales bacterium | reverse complement strand
ACGAGCACTGCTGGACCGACGACGGCGTCTTCAACATCGAGGGCGGCTGCTACGCGAAGACCATCGATTTGTCGGCCGACGAAGAGCCGATCATCTACAATGCGATCCGCTACGGAGCGCTGCTCGAGAACGTCGTCTACGACGAGGATTCCCGCGAAGTCGATTACACCGACGACAGCATCACCAAAAATACCCGGACCTCCTACCCGATCGACTACGTCGACAACGCCAAGATCCCGTGCGTCGGGGATCATCCGGACAACATCATCTTTTTGACCTGTGACGCCTTCGGGATTCTCCCGCCGGTCGCCCGGCTGAGCCCCGAGCAGGCGATGTATCATTTCATCAGCGGCTACACCGCAAAGGTCGCCGGCACCGAGGTCGGTATCACCGAGCCGGAGGCGACGTTCTCGGCCGGATTCGGCGCCGCATTTCTGGTCCGACACCCGACCGTCTACGCCGAGCTTCTGGCCGACAAGATTCGCGAGCACGGATCGACTCCGTGGCTGGTCTCGACCGGATGGACCGGCGGCTCGTACGGCGAGGGCCACCGCATCGACCTGCCGTACACCCGCTCGATCATCGACGGCATCCACAGCGGCGTCTTCGACGACTCGCCGACCACGACCGACGAGTACTTCGAGCTCGAGATCCCGACCGAATGCCCCGACGTCCCGAATCAGGTGCTCACGCCCTGGAAGACCTGGAACAACCCCGAGGAGTACCACGAGACGGCCAAAAAGCTGGTCGGATTGTTTCAGAAAAACTTCAGGAAATTCGAAGACGACGCCAGCGACGCGATCCTCGAGGCGGGGCCGTCGACCTGAGCTTCATTCCGAAAGACCCGGATTGCCGCCCAGACGTGCATACCGAATCGAAAAGCCCGGCGCGACGTATTCGGCGTCGCGCCGGGCTTTTTTGTCTGTAGAGGGATTCGGGCTACTCGGCGCCGGTCCGGAGATTTGCCTCGAGTTGTTCGTGGAGCCTCGCAATCTCGCGGTCGACTTCGTCGCGATCCAGGCGGGGGATGTGTTCGACGAGCCGATCGAGCCACATCGATCGCACCGATTCCTTCGCCGCCGGCGTCTGCTCGCGGCGAAGCTGGGCATGCATCTCCCCGAGAAGCTCCTGCGCGCGTTTCATGTCGTCGTGGGACATGTCGCCGGCGCGCACCAGTCGCCGAGAAGCGAGATACAGATGCACGTCCATCGCGCGTTCGGCCTCGACTTGCACCCGGCGGCCCTCCTGGAGGGCCCGGTCGATCTCGACGATCCGCTCGGAGAAGGCATCGAGCGGCTGCGCGCGACCGAGCAACCCGCCCTCGGCGTCGACGTGCCAGTCGACCGGGAGGAGCATCCCGACGATCGCGAGCATCCCGAGCAGAGCGCTCCAGAACAAGAGAGGCCGTTCTTTGACGATTTGAGGGATCATCGCTCGGGAGGGGAACACCACGAGGAGTGACAGTTATTCCTCGTCGGCCGGCGTGGAGAGCTCTCCCCCGCGAAATGCCCGGGGGAGGAGTTCGGCGAGGGTCGTCTCCTCGCGCTCGCCGTGTTCGTTGGCGAGCAAGATCGGGAGATCCTCGCAGAACTCGACGAGGATCTGGCGGCAGATCCCGCAGGGAGCCGCCGGCGGGTCGGCATCGGAGACGATGCACAGAGCGCGAAACGAGGTCTTCCCCCGGGAGACGGCCGTCCCGACGGCGGTGCGCTCGGCACAGACCGTCCCTCCGATCGAGGCGTTCTCGACGTTGCATCCGACGACGATCTCACCGTCGTCGGTCAACAGCGCCGCACCCACCGGAAACGCCGAGTACGGCACCCAGGCGCGCTCCTTGACCTCTCTCGCTCGCTTGTAAAGCTCGTCCCAATCCTCGCGTTCCATCCCGTTGTCCCGGCTCTGTGTCGCCGCCGTCGGATTACTGCATCTTGTCGACGATGGTTCGCACGAGCCGCGCGAATTTCGAGCGCGCCCGGCCGGCGACCTCTTTGACCTCGTCGTGGTCGAGTGACTCCTGGAGCCCCGCCGCCATGTTCGTAATGCACGAGATCCCGATCACCTCCATCGCCATGTGATTGGCGACGATGACTTCGGGAACCGTCGACATGCCGACGGCATCGCCGCCGATCGTCTGTACCATGCCGATCTCGGCCGGCGTCTCGTAGCTCGGACCGGCCACGCCGGTGTAGACGCCCTGCCGGAGGTCGAGCCCGAGCTCGTCGGCGGCACCGACCGCGATCTCGCGCAGATGCTCGGCGTACGCGTCGGACATGTCGGGAAAGCGCGGACCGAAGCGCGGCTCGTTCTCCCCGCGCAGCGGATTGACGCCGGTGAGATTGATGTGATCGGTGATCAACATCAGGTCCCCCGGCGAGAAGTCGGGGTTGGCGCCGCCGGCCGAGTTTGTCACCACCAGCTTCTCGACTCCCAGCTCGCCGAAGGTCCGGACCGGAAACGTCACCTGGTCGAGCAACCACCCCTCGTAGTAGTGGACGCGACCGCTCATGGCGACCACCCGGGTTCCCTCGAGCTCGCCGAAGACCAGCTCGCCGGCGTGCCCCTCGACCGCCGAGACGGGATAGTTCGGGATGCGGCCGTACTCGAAGCTCTGCGCCCCCTCGATCTCGTCGGCCAGCGCCCCGAGTCCGCTGCCGAGAATCATCGCCAGCTCCGGCGTCGTCTCGATACGGCTCTCGAGCCAGTCGGTCGTCTGCTGGACGTGGTCGTACAGGTTGGGATCGCCGTCGGTCATGGTACTCCTCGCAATTTCAAATCGGAGTTCGTGACTCGTCGTTCGTGATTCGAAGTGTTGCTACGGCGTCCCCGCCGTTGGTAGCTCGTACACGCGGTGGAATCCGGCGTCTGAACCGGTCCTCTCGGAACCGTCCGGGCTCAAAACACGGCCGGCCCGGCGGTCAATCCGTGGGGAGCGCCGGCCCCGCCAAGCTCACACCAGGACTCCGGCCACCGTCGCCGTCATCATCGCCGCGAGCGTCCCACCGATCATCGCCCGGAGCGCAATTCGAGCGAGATCCCCTTTGCGACTCGGGGCGATCCCGCCGATGCCGCCGAGCTGAATGCCGATCGAGCCAAAATTCGCAAATCCGCAAAGCGCATAGGTGGCGATAATGACCGACCGCTGGTGCAACTGGACGTCGCTGCTCAACAGCTCGGCGAGGGAAGCGTAGGCGACGAACTCGTTGATGACCATCTTCTCGCCCATCAGCCGACCGATATAAAAACAATCCGAGGTCGGGACCCCCATCACCCAGGCGAACGGCCAGAAGATGTAGCCGAAGATCTTCTCGAGGGTGACGACCGGCGCAATCCAGATATCGGTCGCTCCACCCGCCCCTGCTCCCGCCGTCGACATCTTCGAGGCACAGTCGTGGATCGCCTGCTGATTGGTCCCGACCGCCTCCAGGCTACACCCCTCCGGCACCGCCATGCCCTGTTGTTGGTAAGAGGCGATCAACTGCTCGAGCGCCCCGAGATTCCACTGCATGCCCGGCCAGCCAATCAGGTAGTTGATCATGGCGATCAACGCCAGAAACGCCAGCAGCATGGCCCCGACGTTCAGCGCCAACTGCAGGCCCTCGGAGGCACCCCGGGAGGCGGCGTCGATGACGTTGACGTCTTCGCTGTCGAGCGAAATCTCGACGTCCCCTCTGGTTTCCGGCTCGCCGGTCTCGGGATACATCACCTTCGCGATCACCAGGGCCGCCGGCGCACTCATCACGCTGGCGGTCAACAAATGTTTGGCAATCCCGGGGAAGTGGCTCTCGAGCATTCCGACATATGCCGCCAACACCCCGCCGGCGACACTGGCGAACCCGCCGGTCATGACGACGGCCAGCTCCGAGCGCGTCATCCCCTCGACGTAGGGTTTGACGACGAGCGGCGCCTCGGTCTGGCCGACGAAGATGTTCGCCGACACCGACAGACTCTCTGCTCCCGAAATCCCCATCGTCTTGCGCATCAACACGGCGAACCACCGGACGATCGTCTGCATGATCCCGAGGTAATACAGGATCGTCATCAGACAGCTAAAAAAGATGATCGTCGGCAGGATCGAGAAGGCGAAGTTCTGCGCGTCGCGGGCCCATTCGCCGTCGCTGGGGTTGGCGAAATCGAACAAAAACTCGCTGCCGGCATCGGTGAACTGCAGGAGCTTGGCGACGGCGGCACCGGCGTAATCGAAGACCGTCTGGACGACGGGAGCATAAAAGATCAAGACCCCGAACAAAATCTGCAGCGCCACTCCCCAGGCGACCAGCTGCCAGTCGATCGCCTCTCGCCGGGTCGACAACGCGAAGGCGACACCGATCAGGACGACAATTCCGAACAGACTCGTCAGCCGGTACAACAGTCCCCGACCCTCCGTCTCCTTCATCTCCTCGAGGGAGTGGGTCTCGGAGGAGTCGGCCTGCCGGTCGCCCTCGCCCTCGGCCTGCCGATCGTCCCCGTCGTCGACTTTCGTCTCTGCACCGCCATCGTCGGTTTGCGCGGAGGCTTCCGGGGAGACGAGCGACGTCGCCACGAGCGTGAGAAGGGCCGCCGCAACGGTCCCCCATCGCCACACACCGGGACGGCAACGAACCGGGGCAGACGAGGCACCTCGAATGGCATCCATGGCAGCAGGATCCGAACCGAAAGGACGCGAAAGCATTGCACTGCGACGCCGACCGTTTTAGCGGCGGGCGCGCGAATTCGCAACGTCTCCCCGAGAACGCTCCGGCGGCGAGCCCGCGGCGCGGCGACTACAGGGGAATTGCAATAATCGAGCAACTCGCTACGTTATGGCCCCGGAACCTGAAGGCGAGCTTCCCGCGGCTCGTCGTATCATCCGCAACTTTCAACTCCACGAGCCCTATGCGACGCCAGATCCAGGAAGTCATCGACGACGAAGTCAACCCGTTCGTCTCCAATCACGGAGGCCACATCGAGCTCGTCGATTTCTTCAACAAGAATGTCTACATCGAAATGAGCGGCGGTTGTCAGGGATGCGCCGCCTCTCAGGCGACCCTCAAGCAGGGCATCGAACGTATCCTGCGCAAACACTTTGGCGACGAGATCAACGAGATCATCGACGCCACCGACCACTCCGAGGGCGACAACCCGTACTACGAGGAGACCGGATCGTCGGTTTTCTAGAGCACGAGGGAGCGGTCGCCTCCCCCGAGGTGTAGTGTGTTGACGTCTCCATCGCTCGATTCGTACCCGACGATTCCCGGTCCGCCCCCACGGATTGCGATCCTCGCTTCCGGCAGCGGCAGCAACTTCGAGGTCCTCGCCGATCACGTCCACAGTGGACGACTCGACGTCGAGCTGTCGGGCCTGATCTGCAACAATCCCGAGGCCCGGTGCCTCGATCGGGCGGAACGCCTCGGGGTGACCCGATGCGTGATCGACCACCGGCGCTTCGAGACGCGCAAGCGGTTCGACCGGGCACTCCTCGAGCAGCTCGACGACTGGGAGGCCGATTGGGTCGTGATGGCGGGCTGGATGCGGATCGTGACCCCCTCGTTCATCGAGGCGTATCGCCGGCGGATTCTCAACCTCCACCCGAGCCTCCTGCCGGCCTTTCCCGGGGCCCACGCCGTCGAGGACGCTCTGGAGGCAGGCGTCAAGGTCACGGGCTGTTCGGTCCACCTCGTCACCGAAGACGTCGACGACGGTCCTCTGGTCGCCCAGACCGCGGTCCCGGTCGAGGAGAGCGATGACGTCGATCAACTCCACGAGCGCATCCACGAAGCCGAACACTGGCTTTTTCCGCGCGCCGTCGCCTATGCCATTCGGCAATCTCGGAACTGATCTCCGGCCTCGAATTGGCAGGTACAGGAACCCCATCTAACACCCTCCGGGAGCCCTGAGGCTCCGCCCCGACCGGTGCCTTCCGGACGGGGGGCGACGCCGACCGCCGGTCAAACGGTTGCCAACTGGCGGCGTCCCCGCCGACGATCTACCCCATGGACGCCACGCACCACCCCGCCACTGTACGTTACCGACGCACACCCGCCGATCGTTGCGTCGCGCCGCCGTCCCTCCCCCCATTCCGAGAGACCACGCCCACCCTCGCCGCCCCCCTTCGACAGTCGCACCAGAGACCGCCGACTTGATCGAAAG
Source organism: uncultured Bradymonadales bacterium (assembly GCA_964600555.1). GTDB lineage: Bacteria > Myxococcota_A > Bradymonadia > Bradymonadales > Bradymonadaceae > CAJXPB01. The sequence continues at coordinate 34,295 of CAZRLK010000027.1, read as the reverse complement.
ACCTCCTCGCCGACGGCCTGCCACGAGGCGCGGGACACCGGGGGCCCGACCCTCCGCCGCCGTTCCCCGCCCGCCCCCTGTCGATTGGACGCACGCCGAGACGCCGTCTATACTCGCGTCTGGTTCAAGGTACAGAACCTTCGGCAATGGCGACCTCGGACGAGGAAACGCAATGACGGGGCATTCGACTCGCGCACTCGCGCTGGTATTTTCGGTCGGGCTGGCGATCTGGGGGCTCGCATGCCAGTCCGAGGAGGATTCGATTCCCTCGACGGGCCGCGGTAAAGGCGAGCCGAGCGGAACCGGTGGGGGCAGCGGGAGTAGTGGGGGAGATTCCTCGAACGGCGACTCGACCCCCGACGCCGGCCGTCACGCCGACGCCAGCGGGGACGCCGGCTTCGACCGCGACGCCTGTCGGCAAGACTTCGTCGAGACGGCCGTCGACGGAACCGTCTGGTACTACCTCGACTGCGACGACCAACAACAATCCCGCAACGAGTGCCCGTCGAACTCGGCCGCCGACGAGATGATTTTGAACCTCCGCGACGACGAGACTTCGAGTTACTGGCTCAACATTCTCAGCTATGGGGCCTGGGGCAACAAGAGCAACACGAACGGCGAGTTTTGTCGGGGAACCAACAATCGCGACGGGGACGTCGGCTGGCGGATGATTGGATGTGAGACCATCGAGCTGCAGACCGGATGCGGGACGAACGAGACGGCGACGCTCGACGGAAATGAACTCGTCTACGATCGCGGCTCGGAGGGGGAGGTGAGGATGTGGAGGCGCACTGCGATGGAGATTCTCCAAAATCGCGAAACCAATCCCGTCTACCCGGGCAATCAGTGCCCCTCGCTTCAGGACACGGCAGACCCCGCTTGCTCGCAAGAGTAGGGACTCTCCCGCTCGCGGCGCGGAGGGGCCGCGGGGCGTCCTCGAGGCACCGCGCGAGCGCGCCCGACCGAAACCGACGAAGGGGCGGCCCGGACGAGCCCCGCACCGCCGATCAAAGCGTGACTTCCATCCCGACCCCGAGGTTGTAGCGCAGAATTTTGCCCGTCCAACTGCGCCGGTAGTCGACGTTGTCGACGGAGTCGTCGACGCTCATCAAAAACAGCCGCTGCCACTGGACCGAAAAGTCGAGCCGGACGGCCACGCGCGAGTCGATCTGCCACCGGCCGCCCACCCGGGGGCCCAGAATGACACCGAGCCGGGGCCCTTCCGACACCGAGATGTTCTCCTCGGTCATATCCTCGAGCGTCGCCCGAAAATCCCCGTCCGGGAACAACACCGTCCCTCCCGCCTCCGCTCCGAGCGCGAGCTGTTTGTCGGTCGCGAACGGAATCAACCAGTCGATCCTGGCGACGAGATTGGCCATCTGGCCGAACTCGTAGGCTTCGACCTCCTCGGCCTCCTCGTCTTCGCCGGGCTCGCGCATCATCTCGTAGCCGCCGAAATACTGCAGCGCCCCGCCGGCTCGTACCCGCGGCAGGACCGGGGTGACATACCAGAGGCTCGCGTTCAGAAAGTTGTCGGCGTTGTAATCGAACGACTCGTCGGTCGTCTCATTTTGCCGGACCTCCTCCCCCTCGCGACGACTGTTTTCGGTGTAGTAGCCAGCCGCGACGCCGATCAGCTCTCCCTCCGGCAACACGAGCGACTCGTCGTCCGGGCTCGCCTCCGCGGCGGACGACTCCCCCTCTTGTTGGGCGTAGGCTTGCGGTACGACCGTCCCTACAAGCGCCACGACCAGGCCGACCGAGACCAGCGACCCGACATTTCGATACGACATCACGACAGCATCCAGAAAAAGGCGCCAAACATCACGTCATCTATTCAAACCGAAAATCATCATAACCCCCGGCGCTATGAGGGGCAATGGCTGCGGTGGCGGAGAGTCTCCTCCGATCGCGCAAAATCCACGTTGTTTGTCGAATCGCCCGGTTTGATCGACACTGATACTGAACTACTTCGTAACCATCGTCTCACCTCCTCATGAATCCTCTGTACGCACTCCCGGTTGTCGGCGCGGCCATCGCCTTCGGGGGCATCCTCTGGTACCGCAAGCGCCAGCGACAACGGGCCCAGATCCCGAAATGCCCAATCTGCCGCAGCCGCCAGCTCGACGGAATCGACGGCCACGACGACGAGCCCGAACTGGCCATCCACGGCGACGAATTTCGCTGCCTCGATTGCGGCCTCGCGTACGAGGATCTCGACCCCGAGACCCGACGACGCGTCGACGCGTTGATCGAACTGCAAAAGCTCGAATACCCCGTGCTGCGCGCCCGACAGGAGTGGTACCAGGAGTATTTGACGAGCGGCGACGATTCCATCCAGATGTTCGGCAGCTCGTTCGACGATTCCTTCGAGCGCACTACCCGGAGATTGATGGAGGTCTGGAAGCAACTGCAGCAGATCCGGGAGGAGTATCCGGAGGCGTTCGAGGCGCCCCTGCCGGAGGGGAGCGAGGAGGCGACGGCCGGGGAGCTGGTCGCAAAAAACTTGCAAGGCGAGTCGACGCCCGGAATCCTGCAGAAAGTCGGGCAATTCGTGCCCTCGGTCCACGTCGCCACCGAAAGCTATTCGGCGGGTGACGCGATCGAACGCATCCGAGAGGCCATCGCCGCCGAGGTCGACCAACGGCGCGCGGCCTGAAGGAGTCTGCGATGTCTGTCGTCTGGTTGTTCGCCATCGCCTATGCCGCCGCCTGGCCGTTCGGCCTGCGCGTCCTCCGCGGACTCCGGCGACGATCGAGCCTCGTGATCACGGCGTTCACGGGGGCAGCCGTCGGTCTCGCCAACTTCGCCCTCCCCGGCATGCTCCACGATTCCCTGCTGGCCGACTCGCCGATCGTCTCGACACTGCTGGTCTTCGTGCTCCGCGCGCTCGCCCACTCCCTGGCCCTGATCGGCTTTTACGACCGGGAGCGCGGCCGGGGACGGCGTCGAAACGAGGGGCGCTGGCGCGTGCTGCTGGTCGGCGGGATCTTTTTTGCCGCCGTCGGCCTCGGGCTCGAGGGCATCGTCCAGCTTTCCGGCCACTGGGAGACGACGGATCTGATGGTCGCTCCCAGTGAATTCGAACAGTACCTGCCGTGAGGGTGAGGGGATCACGGCGGGCAGATCCGGTCGTCGACCGGGCCGTCTGCCCCGGCACACTCGACCACCCAACACCCGTTTGCCGCGCGTCGGGCGCGCTCGTAGGGGAAAGCCTTGAGCATCCTGCCGGAGGGGCACTCGAAATGAAAGGCGACGTGGGTCTCGCCCCGCTCCGGCCCCTGCGTCAACTCACAGCCCGAGGCGACACACGCACCCTCCTCGATACACGCATCCGCCTCGTCGACCTTCCCGTCGCAGTCGTTGTCGAGCCCGTCGCATCGCGTCTCGTCGTCCTGGTAGGTCTCGGGGCGACGGCACTCTCCGTTCGACGCTCCGATCGTCGCGGAACCACACACGCCCCGGGGTTTTTGGCGGTAGGCGCACGGACAGCCTTCGTCGACCACTCCGTCGCAGTCGTCGTCGACGCCATTGCACGCCTCCAGTCCCCCGTCCGAACACCGTCCCGACGAGCCGTCCCTGTCCCCCGGGTCGTTCGGCGTCGCCTCGTAGGTGATCTCCCCGCTCGCCCTGGTGTCGGTCGGCACGAATCGCCCCCCTTCGGCTCCGCCGGCGGCCCTCCCGCCGTCGGTTCCGCCGTCGGGCGGGCGAGCCGACCAGCCATCGGGGCGATCCCACTCCCGGGTCGACGACTCCGCCTGCGAGCCGGGCGGGTCGTGCTCGGCGGCGATGAAATCCTGGCCACAGCCGGCCAGCATCAAGACGAGGCACATCCCGATCGGCGCAGTTCGCATGCAGTCGTCTCCCGGATTGGAGGATCCGTCGTAAACCGCTGGAACCTCGGATACGTCCAGGAGCCTCCCCGCAGATTGCGCGCCTCTCGCCAGTTCCGACTCGTACAGCGAGATGGCGACCCGGCGGAGACGGCAGCATCCGGGCCGGGCGTCGACTCTGCGGGAAGCTTCTTCTTCGAAGCTAATCTGGATCGGCTCGCTGTCGAGCGAGTCCCGCCCGAAGCCCGGCACCGGCTCACGCCTCCTCGAGTGCCTGCCGGGCCCGCTCGAGCGGCTCACGAATCTCGGGGGTCTCCTCCCCGGCGAGCGCCTCGCACAGCTCGAGTCCGAGCTCGACGCACCCGGTCTCGAGGCAGGCATGCACGAGATTCAGGCCGACCAGCGGGCTGTGCTCAGTCGCCTCGTAGCGCTCGGCGAACAACTCGATCATCTCTTCGAGGTGGCCCGCCTCGCCGAGCGGCCCCGTGAGCAGCATCATCACCCGCTCCGTTCCGCCGAACTCCGTCGCCACCTTGCGGGCCAGCGCCAGCCCTCGTTCGTCCTCGCCCCGCTCGAGGTGCAAGTGAGCGAGCCTCGCTTGCGCGTACCAGGCCTCCGACAGATCGGCGACCTCGCGCAAGGCCCGCCGGTACGCCTCGCCGGCCTGCCTCTCGTCGGCCCGCTCGGCGTGCATGCTCGCCCACCAGTCGACGGCGGGTTCGAGATTTGGCCGCACCTCGATCGCCTCCCGAAGGGTCGCACGCGCCCGCTCCTGCTCGCCGCGCTGGTCGTAGACCTTCGCGAGGTTCAACAACACCACCCCGGAGTCGCCGTGCTCCTCGAGATGGGCGCGATACGTCGCCTCGGCCCGCTCGAGCCGCCCCATCTTCCAGTACACCAGCCCGAGCAGCGTCGCACTGCGCTCGGGGTCCGCATCCAGCTCGCGGAGCCTGCGCGCCGGCTGCAGTGCCGCCTCGGCCAGTCCTTTGTCGACCGCCAGGCGCACCGTCTGAAACAACTGCTCCGGGTCCCCGCCCGCCTGTGCGATCTGGTCGGGCAAGATCTCGTCCCGGTACCGCTGCCGGGAGACCATCGTCGTCTCGCCGCCGCCGGTCGGCAACTCGACCATCTCCCCGCTCCGTTCCCCCTCGTCGGGCGGGTCGTCGGTGCCGAAAAGCCAGTCGAAAAACCCCATCGTCTCTCCCGTCTGCTCTCGAATCTCCTCGGTCGATCGTGCCCGTGGTACACGACACGCGGCGGCGGCGTCCATCCCGCTCCGCCGTCTCGTCGGCGCGCGGATCCACATCCGCCGGCTTGACGTCCCATGGCTCGTGATCACGTTCGTTTGAATTTTGATAGTGACGGTGCAGGCCGCCGGTCTCCACCGCGGCTGGACCCAACTTCGATGAGCGCTGATTGTTGACACCAGGAGGTAGCAAGCCATGGCTCCAAAAGACATCATCTTCGACCAGGATGTTCGCGAACAAGTGCTCGACGGCGTCGAGAAACTCGCCGAGACGGTGCGCACGACGCTCGGCCCCCGCGGCCGCAACGTCGTCCTCGAGAAGAGCTTCGGCGAACCCCAGATCACCAAAGACGGGGTCACCGTCGCCGACGAGATCGAACTCGAGGACAAATTCGAGGACATGGGCGCCCAGCTGGTCAAAGAGGTCGCCTCGGCAACCGCCGACGAGGCCGGAGACGGGACGACGACGGCGACGATCCTCGCCCATACCATCTACGAGGAGGGCTCGAAGCTGGTCGCCGCCGGCCACAACCCGATGTCGCTCAAACGCGGCATCAGCCAGGCGGTCGACAAGATCCTCGACGAGATCCGCGAGATGGCGACCGAGGCGCAGGACCGGGCGATGATCACCCACGTCGGCGCCATCTCCGCCAACAACGACCCGTCGGTCGGCGAGCTGATCGCCGACGCGATGGAGGAGGTCGGCAAGGCCGGCGTCATCACCGTCGAGGAGGCGACCGGATTGCACGACGAACTCGATCTCGTCGAGGGGATGGAGTTCGACGAAGGCTACCTGTCGCCGCATTTCGTCACCGACCAGGAGCGCATGGAGACCCGCTTCGAGGACCCTCAGATCCTGTTGTACGACGACGAGATCAGCAACATGCAGGATCTCCTGCCGCTGCTCGAGCAGGTCAACGACCAGGGCAACCAGCCGCTGTTCATCATCGCCGACGACGTCGACGGCGAGGCGCTGGCGACGCTCGTGGTCAACAACCTGCGCGGCGTGCTCGACGTCTGCGCCGTCGAGGCTCCCGGCTTCGGCGACCGCCAGCAGTCGAACCTCGAGGACATCGCCACGCTGACCGGCGGCAACGTCATCAGCGAAGAGCGGGGCATGACCCTCGAGAAGGCCCAGCTCTCCGACCTCGGATCCTGTGATTCGATCACGACGACCAAGGACAAGACGACCGTCGTCGGCGGTCACGGCTCCGAGGAAGCGATCCAGTCGAGGGTCGACCAGATCCAGGCGCAGATCGAGCAGTCGACCAGCTCGTATGACATCGAAAAGCTCGAGGAGCGCCGGGCGAAGCTGGTCGGCGGCGTCGCGGTCATCAAGGTCGGTGCCGCGACCGAAGTCGAGATGAAAGAAAAGAAGGCCCGCGTCGAGGACGCACTCAACGCGACGCGCGCGGCGGTCGAAGAGGGCATCGTCCCGGGCGGAGGCGTCGCCTTGTTGCGCGCCTCGCAGGCGCTCGAGGACTTCGAGGTCGACGACGTCGAAAAGCAGGCGGGCGTCGACATCCTCAAACGTGCCATCCAGGCGCCGATCCGCCAGATCGCCGAAAACGCCAACCACGACGGTTCGCTCGTCGCCCGCGAGGTGCTCGACGGCGAGGGGAACTTCGGATTCAACGCCCAGACCGAAGAATACGAAGACCTGGTCGACGGCGGGGTCATCGACCCGGCCAAAGTGACCCGCGTCGCGCTGCAAAACGCCGCGAGCATCGCCGGCACCATGCTCACCACCGAGGCGATGATCTCGGAGCAGGACGACGACGGGGGCGGCGACGACGCCGGAGGCGCCGGAGCCGCGGCCGGCGGCGGCATGCCCGGTGGCGGCGGCATGCCCGGCATGTAATCCCCACTCGGCTCACTCCCCTGCAAACGAGCGCCCGGCAGCGTGGCCATCCTGCGCCACGCTGCCGGGCTTTTTCCTCTCGTCGCCACGTTTCCCCCGGCCGCGACTCACGGGGCGGCTCCCGCCGCCTCGTAGAAGAATCCGGCCCCCGGTCCGAGCGGAAACCCGAGCCACATCCAGACGACGAGCATCACCGTCCAGGCGATCCCGAAGGCGATCGAGTACGGCAGCATCATCGCGATCAGCGTCCCCAGGCCCGCATTCTTGTCGTATTTCTGGGCGAAGACGATGATGATCGGCAGATACGGCATCAGCGGCGTGATGATGTTCGTAATCGAATCGCCCACCCGGTAGGTCACCTGCACGGTCTCCGGCGCGATCCCCATCATCATCATCATCGGCACGAAGATCGGCGCCATGAAGGCCCACTTCGCCGAGGCGCTCCCGACGAACAGATTCATCAGGGCCGAGACAACCAGAAAACTCAACAAAAGCGGGATCCCCTCGAAGTCCATCGCCTCCAAAAATTCGGCGCCGCGCACCGCGGTCACGACTCCGAGGTTGGTGTGCTCGAAATAGGCGACGAACTGGCCGGCGACGAACGCCAGCGCAATGTACACGCCCATCGATCCCATCGACTCACCGGCCATCTCGGCGACGTCCTTGTCGTCCTCGACCTCTCCGACGAGCGCCCCGTAGACGATGCCCGGGATCATGAACAACAACATGATCAACACCTCGATCGCCTCGAAAAACGAGGCGTACCGGTTGACCGCCGGCTCCTCCGACCCGATCGCATCGCGCAGCGGAGCCTCCGGAAGGACCGCCAGCAGCGACATCGCCCCGGCGAGCACGAGGCCGACGCCCATCGCCACCCAGAAGGCCCGCCGCTCGCTGTCGTCGGGACTGTCGTCGGTCTCGAGATCGAGATCTTCGGAGGCCTCTTCGGAGGACCATTCGCCGAGCATTGGCTCGACGATGCGACTGGTCACCCAGGTGCCGACGGCCGTCACCAGCACCGTCGAGACCACCATGAAATAGTAGTTGCACACGGCGTTGACGGAGTAGCCGGGGTCGATGGTGTGGGCGGCCTGGTCGGTCAGGCGGGCGAGCATCGGATCGAGGCCCGTGATCAGGAGGTTCGCCGAAAACCCACCCGAGACACCCGCGAAGGCCGCCGCCAGCCCGGCCAGCGGATGACGGTCGATGCCGGCGAACAGCACCGCCCCGAGCGGCACGAGGACGACGTAGCCGGCGTCGGCGGCCATCGAGCTCATGACCCCGGCGAACACCAGCGTCGCCGTGATCCAGCTGGTCGGCACCGACTCTACGAGCATCCGCAATCCGACGGTGATAAATCCCGTCCGCTCGGCGATCCCGATCCCGAGCATCACCACCAGGACGGGGCCGAGGGGGGCGAATCCGACGAAGTTGTCGATGGCGTGCAGGAACATCCACCGGATACCCTCCCCTGTCAGCAAACTCTTGACCGTCTGCGTCTCCGGCTCTCCGCCCCCCTGGGCGAGTTCGACGGAGGTTCCCTGCAGAAGCGCCGAGACGACCACGACGGCCCCGGCCAGCAGCAAAAAGAAGGTCATCGGGTCCGGCAGCCGGTTGCCGAAATCCGCCAGGCGATTGAGCCACCTCGACAGCCGGCCTTCGTCCCCGCCGTTCGCCCCGCCGGCGGACTTCTCGTCGGAACGCCCCATCGGTCTCGCCTCCTGTGTGGTACTTCTTTACCCTGGACGCACACCGGAGGTCATACCGCGGATCTCCCTCCCAGGCCAAATTATTTTGACGAATCAACCGTGCGCCGAGCCTCGAGGACGGCTCAGGCCATTGACCGCCGATAGCAACTCGTCGCTGTCGACCGGTTTTGCCAGAAATTCCCAGTCGCCGTCGAACTCCTCGCGCTGGTTGGAGAACAGATCGGGGGCGTACCCCGAAATGAAGACCACCGGAAGCGCCTGGGAGCGGTCGCGCAGCCGACGGGCGAAGTCGACACCGCTTCCATCCGGCAAGACGACGTCCGCAACCAGCACGTCGACCTCGCCGCCTTCCTCGACCCGTCGCTGGGCCTCGTCGAGGCTCCCGGCCTCGAGCACCTGGTAGCCCTCACGCTCGAGATGGATCCGATACGGGGCCCGCAGATCCGCCTCGTCCTCCAGCAACAACAGACGCTTCTCGCCGCGCTCCGAGGAGCCTCCGGCCCGCCGAGCCTCCCGGTCGATCTCCTCCTCGCGCACTCCCTCCTCGACACCCTCCCGATTCGACGCCCGTTTCCGGGCGACCGGTGGGAAATACACCTCGAAGATCGTCCCCTCGCCCGGTTCGCTGTCGACTTCGATGTGGCCGCCGGCGTCGTCGACTATCTTGTAGACCGTCGCCAACCCCAGCCCCGTCCCCTGACTCGAGTCCTTGGTCGTAAAAAACGGGTCGAAAATTCGCTCGAGCGTCTCTTCGTCCATCCCGACGCCGGTGTCCGAGACCCGCAACACGACGTAGTCGCTGTCGGCCATCTTCCGGGTCGGCGCCGCCGGATCGTCCCGCTCGAAACTCCTCAGCTCCGTCTCGATACTCAGCCGCCCCTTCCCCTCGATCGCATCCCGGGCGTTGACGGCCAGATTCGTGACCACCTGGCGGAGGCGACCGCTGTCCGAACCGACCGGCGGCAACTCCTCGGCGAGTTCCACGTCGATCTCGATGCGCTCGCCGAGCGCCCGCGCCAGCAGGCTGTTGACCTCCCGGATCGCCTCGTTCAAATCCGCGGCAACTCCGTCCGTCTCCCCGTCGCGCCCGAAACTCATCAACTGGCGGGTCAACGACGTCCCGCTCTCGACCGCCTCCTCGATGCGCTCGACGTAATCGAGCAGCTCCTCGTCGTCTCGGTCCGCGAGCTTCGTTTTCAGCAGATGGCCGACGGTACTGACGATGCTCAAGACGTTGTTGAAATCGTGGGCGACGCCGCCGGCCAGCTCGCCGAGCGCCTGCATGCGCACCGACCGCCTCGCCCGCTGCTCGGCCTGTTTCTGGCGAGTGATGTCGACGGCGATGACGAGGACCCTGCGCTTTTGCTCGTCGCGGGTGACCGATTCCGGCAACAACAATCCCACGTGATCGGTCCAGGTAAGACTGCCGTCGGCCCCGATCTCCCGAAGTTCGACCCGGGCGTACGGGGCCCGCTCCTCGAGGACATCGCGCAGCGGGTGCAGACACCCCTCCAGATCGTCCTCGTGGACCGTCTCGCGGACCGGCTTGCCTTCGATCGCCTCGACGGTCTCGTAGCCGAGAAGATCTCGAAACGCCGGGTTGCACTTTTCGATCACACCGTGCTCGTCGATCACTTTCATCGGAAGTGGCGAGCATTCGAAATGATGCAACAGGACCTCTTCGACCCGGTCAAATTTCGACTCCGCCTCGACCCGCCGGCCGATGTTCTCGAGCGAGACCGAGACGGCGACGATCCGCTCGTCGTCCGGGGCGACCGGCTGGAACGCCAGCCGGTAGTGGCGCTGGTCGGCCGGGAGTCCCTCGTAGCTGCGTTCGATTTCGATCCCTTCCCCGTCGATCGCTCGCCCGATGTAGCCGGCGAACGCCTCCGGCGAAGTTTCGTCGAGCAGGTCGTCGAGCGGCGCCCCGAACCGCGGGCGATGCTCGTGCACGCGATCGACGAACTCCTCGCCGGCGCGATTGACGTACAGAAGCCGCCGGTCGGGCCCGACGACGAAAAACGGCTGGGAAGCATTGTGATACTGGGCGTGGCGGACGACCGGCTGGATTCCCTGGCGGTCGACCGAGGGGGGCTGGGCGCACTGGTCGAAGATCGAATCGAGCTCCTCGACGAGCAGCTCACGATCGAGCTTCTCGTCGCCGACGCGCAGTACGTACCGTTGGAGCCCCCGTTTTTTGGCCTCGACGATGTGCGCGGCGTCGGCCCGGTCTCCGACCATTACGACCGGCCTCAACGGTCTCCGCTCGACCGCCTCCTCGAGCACCTCGAGCCCCAGCTCCGAGGCCTCGGTGAGCAGGATGTCGGCCTCCGAGTTCCCGATCACGGTCCCGAACTGCTCCGGTCTCTCGACGAACGTCGCCTCGACGACCCGACTGTCTCGAAAGGGCGATTCGTCGAGCAGGGTCTCGAGCTCGGGGATCTCCCCGAGTACGAGCAACTCGTAGTGGAGGGTCGTCGGAGTCATCGGCGCTCCTTGTCGGTCGGAAGATCGGCTTCAGCGCAATTGCAAGACGTCGCCGACCGCGCCGAGCAATGTGTCGATCTGGAGCGGCTTGGCCAAAAAGACACACTCCCGCCGGCCGGCGTGCTGCAGCTCCTCGCGGACGGACTCTCCATACCCGGAGATGAAAATGAACGGCACCTCGATCGACCGCTCGTTCACCTCCTCGACCAGATCCGGAGCTCGCCCGTCGGGCAGCTCGACGTCGGTGATGATGAGATCGAACGACGCCTCGCCTCCGACTCGCTCGTCGAGCATCTGCTCGGTCTCGTGCAGGTCCGCCGCCGTCAGGACTTCGTATCCCTCGAGCTCGAGCAGCTCCCGAAACGAGCTGCGCAGATCGGGTTCGTCCTCGACCAAAAGGATCGTTGGCGTGCCGACGTCGGTGTCGAAAGCGGTTGTCTCCTGCACGGTCGATCCCTTGGGATCGTTCCATTCACGGTCGATCGGAAAATAGACTCGAAAAGTCGTCCCCTCGCCGACTTCGGTCTCGAAGCTGATCCCTCCGCCGGACTCCTCGACGATCGTCTCGACGATCGCCAACCCCAGACCGACATGTTGGCTCGCGCGGCGGGTGGTGAAAAACGGCTCGAAAATTCGGTCGCGGACCTCCTCCGGGATCCCCTCTCCGTCGTCGGCGACTTCCAGCACGACATAATCGCCCTCGGCAACCGGCACTCCGGCTTCGCGATACGAAACCCGGCGAGGCGCGGTGCGACATTCGACTCGTCCCTCTCCATCGATCGCCTCGGCCGCATTGTCGACCAGGTAACGTACCATCGTCTCGAATTGCTGGCGGTCGCCCCGAATCGGGGGTACCTCGTCGGCGAGAACCAGCTCGAAGGCGATCCCGTCGCCGGTGCACTCGGCCAGGGCCTCGCGCATCTGCTCGAGGAGTTCGTTGAGCGACAGCGCCTCGCGTCTGGTCACAGCCGTCTTGCTGTAGGTCTGGAGCTGATGGGTGAATTCGGCCGCCCGATTGGTGCTGCGGCGCATCCGCTCGAGATGCCGCAACGCCTCCCGGTCGTCGTGGGCCTCGCACTGCTCTTCGAGCAGTTCGATGTTGGCCGACAGAATATTCAACAGATTGTTGTTTTGATGGGCGACGCCTCCGGCGAATTCGGTCACCGCCTGGCGAGTTCGCGCGCGCTGCAACTCCGGACGGGCCGCTTCGTGCACGGCGATCGAGACGGCAACGACCCGCCCCGACGGATCGACGACCGGCTGGTAGTACAACTCGTGCAGATGCTCGCCGCCGGAATCTCCGGACAGATCCCGCCGAGAGACGACTTGATGGCCGCCGAACGCCCGCGAGAGCCGCTGCTCGAACTGCTCGACCGAGGTATCCAGCCACCATTCGCCGACGGGATCGCCGACGACCGGCGAATATCCGTGCAGATTTTCGATCAGTCGCTGGGCCGCCCGGTTGACGTACAGCAATCGGCGCTTCTCGGAGACGAGCACGAACGGCTGGAGGACGTTGTAAAACTGGGCGTACCGATACACCTCCCCGGCGCCCGGCCGATCCATGCTCGGCGGCTCGACGAAGCGCCTCCACTGTGATTCGATCTTTTCGGCCAGAAGCTCCGTCACCACCTCCCCGTCTGGCACGCGCAAAACGTAATCCTGCAGTCCCTTCCGCTCCGCCTCCAAAAGCAGGTCCGTCTCGTCCAGATCCGCGATCATGACCACCGGCGTCGCCGGCCAGTGATCGCGCACCCGCTCGAGCACCTCGAGGCCGTGCGGCGACAGATCGAGCAGGATCAGGTTGTAGTGACTCTCCCGGGAGAGTGCCTCGTCGAAACGATCCCTGGCACGGATGCGCTCGACCTCGGTCGGATAGGTTTCGGTAAAGGTCTGCCGCTCGAAGATGTCGCCGATCTCGGGGAGTTCCCCGAGGACCAACACCATGAGTTTACGCTGAATCATACCTCGATTCCCCGGAGGGAGACCCGCCGACGAGCAGATGTTCGGGACGTGCGTTCAAACAGGATCCGGCCCAGAGTACGATCACCGGGTACGTCAGTCACTTAACGGTAACCACCTGCTCGAAATGTAAAACGATCGCGGCAAGTCTCGGGAAGTGCTCGCCGGGTCCCCGCCGCAGCGTCGGGAATACGCCCCCGGGGGTGAATTGTCGTGGCGGTCCACCCCGTCGCGCACAGGGGTCGACAAACGGTTCGTCAACACTCACAATAAAAGCCGTTCTGTGCAGAATCGTCGCATTCGTTCACGCACCCACAACGGAGGAGCAACTATCGGTAGAAGAAACCAGAATCGCCGCGGCAACTCCGACTACCGCGCCAACAAACAGATCCGCGCCGAAGAGATTCGGGTCGTCGACCCGGATGGCGAACAGATCGGCGTAATGTCGACCGACGAAGGCCTCGAGAAGGCCGAAGAACACGACCTCGATCTGGTCGAAGTCGCGCCCGAAGCCGATCCACCGGTCTGCAAGATCATGGATTTCGGCAAGTTCAAATACGAGCAGTCCAAAAAGGCGCAGCGCAACAAGTCGGACAACGTCTCGCTCAAAGAGATCCGGATGCGCCCGCAGACCGGCGAGCACGATCTCAACACCAAACTCGACCGAGCGAGCGGGTTTATCGAAGACGGTAACCAGGTGCGATTCGTCATGCAGATGCGTGGCCGGGAGCGCAAATACACCCAAAAGTGGGTCGACAAACTCTCGGACATCATCGACGAGTTCGCCGAAGATGTCGATCGCGACATCAAGACCGTCTCCAAACCCCAGAGCGAAGGCTGGCGCATCACGGCGACCGTCGAGCCGGATTGATCGCGTCGACGAGGCTTCGTTTCCTCGAAACCCCCGTCACTTCGCGACCCACTCCCGGCGTCCCTGCGCCGCTCCGATACCCCCGTGGCTCGCCGGCGTGCGAGATTTTTTGACTTGCACGATCGGAGAGTATCCTGTATTTGAAAGAAACTGGTTTGGACAGTCGCCTGTTTAGTGGCGTAGGACTGGTCGCGGGCCCTCTGGGTGAGCACCAGCTCGAAAGCACGTTCCGATCAGGTCGCGGTCGATGGAGTCGCCGACGGTCCGGCGAGCGCCTCTTGCGCCCCCGCCGATTCGACGCTCTCCAGGCGACGTGGCCGGGAATCGAGCGGCGGCGACTCGGAGACGAGTCAATGTGCAACCCTCGGCGTCGAGATCGGCGTCGTGTTTCACAATCGGAAGCATCGCAGCACAAGTACGAGGACAAAGAAGATGGCGGAACGAGCACGTGGTACTGTCAAGTGGTTCGACGAAGACAAGGGATACGGGTTCATCGCTCGTGAGGACGAGACCGAAGAGGACGTGTTCCTGCACTTCAGCGAGCTGAATCAAACGGGATTCAAGACCGTCGAGGAAGGCGACGAGCTGGAATTCGAGGTCGAGATGGGGCCCAAAGGCCCGAAGGCGACCAACGTCGACAAAGTCTGAGGTCCTGACCGACCACAACTGATCGAAAGATCGAAAAACCCCGGTTCCCGCACTGGAACCGGGGTTTTTTTGTACACGGTCGTAGCCCCGTTCGAGTGTTTTGAAACCTGCTCTTAGCTGCCGAACTGCCGTTTTAGGCGATGTGTCGCGCGCACTGGCGAGCAAGCGCGATAATCGCCAGTTGCGGATTGACCCCGGTATTGGACGGAAAGACGCTCGAGTCGGCGACGTACAGTCGGTCGACGGCGTGGTGCTCGAAGTCCGTGTCGACGACGTTCGAGCGCGGGTCGCTGCCCATCCGGCACGTCCCGAACAGGTGCGAGAGGATCAACTCGAAGGACTTCGGCTCGACCGGTCCCTCGGTCTTGAACCGCTCGATTTCCTCGCGCGAGTCGACGCGCTCCCAACCCGGTGTCCCGAGCGAGACCTCCTCGGCGCCCGCCTCCAGCAAAATCTCGCCCAGCATCGCCGAGCCTTTACGCAGCTTCCGGAAGTCCCGTTCGGTCGGCACGTACGAGACGTCCGCTTCGCCGTTCGCCTTCGCCCGGACCGTTCCCCGGGCCTCGGCCCGGACCGCCGCCCCGCCGTTCATCCACTGGTCGAGCCGCCCGACCTCCTCGGCCAGCTCGCGGCCGATCGCGTCCATCCGCATCACCGCCAGGGTCGGATTGTAGCCGAGCGTCTCCATTTTGATGCCCTCGCCTTTCAGCTCGAGCATCTCGTGGCCCTGCGTCGCTCCGGTCCACATCTTGACCGACTCGTCGAACCGCCCGACCACCGAGGCCCCCGGATGCGACTGCAGATTCTCGCCGACCGGGCCGTGATCGATCCCGTTGAACTGCAACAGCGCCGGGGTCTGCACGGCACTGGCCGCCATCACCACCGCCCGCTCCGCGTCGACGACGACCTCCCCGCCCGCCGGCGTCACCGCCCGCACCCCCGTCGCGCGACCCTGCTTGTCCCGCTCGATCCACTTGACCGTCGAGCAGCTCAATATCTCGCCACCCACCTGACACATCTCCGGCAGGTAGGTGCGGTCCATACTCATGCGGTTGCCCTGGGGACAGCCGCGCAGCGAATGCTGACAGTTGTTGCGGACGTTCAGATCGGTCGGCTTGTGGGCGTAGCCGAGCGCCTCGGCGCCCTGGGCGAACAGTTCGTTGTGCCGGCCCGCCGCCTCGGCGTCGGTCGGCCCGATTTCGAGCTCGCGTTCGATCGTCTCGAAGTCCCGCTCGAGCCGCTCCCAGGGATTGGCCTCCCGGAAGGCCGGATCGCGCTCCGCCCACTCCCGGTAGACCGACTCCGGAAGCCGCCAGCAGATCGCGCCGTTCATCACCGAGGATCCGCCGACCGCCACACCCTGCAAGATCGGAATCGGAGGCCAGCTCGAGGTCATCGACGCCGCCATCTCGCGAAACATCATCGACAGCGCCGAGTACATGTCGTCGGGAAACTCGTCGGGGTGGATCCATGGCCCCTGCTCGAGCACGACCACCTCGGCCCCCTGGCGGGCGAGATCGCGGGCGACCGTCGCCCCCGCCGGCCCGCTGCCGACGACCGCCACGTCGCACTCGCGCCGCAGGGTCGTCTCGACGTCTCTGCCGTCCACCACGTGCATCATCGCTCCACCGTCGTCGCCTGAAAAAACGCGCCGAAGCCTCAGTCGCTCGTCGATTCCTCGACCGCGCCCGCCGAGCCCCCGTCGGCCAGCATCTCGGAGGGCAGCGCCTCGCCGACCGGCACCCCTCGGGCTCCTCCCCGCTCCATCCCCGAGTCGACGCTCTCACCGGCCCCGTCCAGATCACCGCGTTCGGCGTACGCCTCCGGAAACCGCTGCTGGATGTCGGGCTGACTGAAGTAGGCAAACCCGACGGTCGTCTTCAAGATGAACGGTATCTGGCGGACCGGGAAAAACGGCGACTCGGCGATGGCCGACAACACCTCGTCGCGCTCCCGGTCGGAGAGGGCCAGAAACGTGCCGAAGGTGCGCCCGGTCACCAGCGGCCACACGGCGACCACCCAGGTCGCCGCGCGCAGGCCGAGCCGAAAATGAAGCGGGACGCGCCGGATGTAGCCCGGCCAGAACTCCTCCAGGTCGACCTCCTCGAGGCCCGGACGGCCGCTCGCCGGGTCCGCCGGCAGCGCGGCCCGCAACATCGCGTCGGCCCAGCACTGCTCGAGGCGCGTCCACCCGAGCGGCGTCTCGCCGACCGGCTGCGGCACCAGCAGCCCCTCGGGCCGCCCCTGGATGTCCATCCGGGCCAGTCCGGCGATCAGACCCGCCCCCGCAACGACGATCGCCTCGACACCGCCCGCCACCAGCAGGATCGGATGACCCGTCGCAGTCGCGAAGACGCCGAGCGCGGCGACTGCGGCGGCCGCGTGCAAGAACAGAAACGACGTCAGTCCGGCGTGGCGACGTCGCAGGTCGTCTTGCAACCACCGGATCATCGCCGCCGAGGCCACAAAATACGCCGTTCCCCCGAGCTGCACGAGCACGACCGCCGTCCCCGAAAACGACACCGCGCTCCCTCCCAGCCACTCATCGATCGCCACCACCGCGCCGAGCAGTTCCCCCGGAACGAGCGCTGCCGCCAGTCCCAACAACAGACAGGCGACGCACAAACCCGTACAGACGATCTGAAAGTTTCGATGATGCAGCGAGGCCTGCGTCCAGAAGTGTCGAAGTGAGCTCATGGGCCTTCCGTACCTGCAGAGACGAGAGGCGCATCGGCGCCTATGTTCGATCCGGCGGCGCACGTCTTCACCCACGACTCGACTCGCGAGTCGGAATTCGACGAACGATCTTTACTCGAAGGAAATGGTGGCGCGTCCGATCGCACGAATCACAGCTTTTGTCGATATTCGCTACCTGTCGGCACTACCCATTTTGGCGGGGCCGGTCCAACAGCACAAGGGCCGGCTCCCGGTCACCTGGGACAACCAACTCGACCGGCCCCTCCATTCCGAACCGCCAGTCGGACCGGACGGCGCCGCTCCCCGACTCGATGCGTTCCGACACCCACGGCCGGACGCTCCCGACCCCTCGCCGTTTCCCTCTCCGAGCCGAGAGCGCGTTTCGGGTGCACCGAGCCTCCCGATCCGCGGGCGCCGATCAGAGCGAAAATTCGAGTCGCAGACCGCCCCCCGCTTCGAGTGCGTCGGCGCCCGGCAGATACTGCACCGTCGTGTGGTCGACCTCCAGCCAGGGGACGAGCCAGAGGGGACGCGTCGGCCCGGCGCGCAGCGCCTGCCGCCAGGCCAACTCACCGGTCAGATCGTACTGCCAGCTGGCGTCTTCGAGCCGCACGTAGTGGCGAGACTGCAGATCGAGCCGCAGAAAACTCGGTCGCTCGCCGCTCGCTCGAAGCTGGCCCCGCAGCAGGGCACGGCCGCCGAGCATCGTCCCGCTTCGGGTCCGACCGAGATCGGCGCGCCCGGCCGCAAACAGGCCCCCCACCAGGTGGTTCGCCCTCGAGCCACCGGACGCGAACGGCACGAGCAGACCGCCCGAAAGCCGGGTCCCGACCCCCACCCCTCGCTCCCCGTCGTGGTGGGCGCCGAAATCGACGCCCCACCCGAGCCGATCGAGCAGCCCGTCGGCGAGGGGACCGGAGCGGCCGGTGGTCTCGAAGTATCGAAACAGCGTCAGATCCGCCTGCATCCGGCGAAACCAGCTCGGCCCCGCCGGCAGGCGCAACTGCAGGTCCCCCGCCCGCGCCTCGACCTCGGGCCGTATGCCCCGCGACCGCATCTCCCCGAGCGCACTGTCGAGAAACGCCACCGACACGTCGAGGTACCCTCCGCCTCCCCGCCAACCCCCGCCTCGCCCGCTCCCTCGGGATACAGCGACCGCACTGCCGATCGAGGCGCGCGCCGCCCCCGAACTGGCGATCGCCCCGCGCTGGCGCTCCCGAAGTCGCTCGTCGCGCGCCTCGCGCCGCCGACGCGCATACTGCGTGCCGCTCCACTCCCCATCGCCCGCCGAGACGGCCTGCGAAAGCGCATCGAGCGACGCCAGGTAGGTCTCGTGCAGACGCCGCTCGCGTCTTCGCAGCCGACGAACCTCGGGGGCGTCGACCGTCTGCTCGCGGTCGGCCAACCTCAACAGCTGTGATTTCATCCGGTCGTTCCATGCGGCCAACCGCTCTTCGAGCGAGTCGATACCATAGATCTCGCGACGCATCTCGAGCTTCTCTTCGGCCGTCGTCCGCTCCGAGACACCGATCACCTCGAGGGCCGCCTCGAGTCGCTCGAAACGCGCCCGCTCGACGGCATAACGCTCGACGACCGTCCCGAGATACAGATAATCGACCAGGAGGCGCATCACCTCCGGCTCGCGAACCTCCCGGGCCTCGTCGCCACGAGCGACGAACTCCTCGACCCACTCCCCGAGCTGGCGATACGTCCGCCGGCGCCTCGAGGCGTCGGGCGACTCGAGGTCGGCGTGAAGCTGCTCGAGCCGCGCTCCGGCCGCGGCCCCGACCCTCGCAAGCGCACGAAGCTGCTCGAGGCGCCGGCGTCGGCGCTCGACGGCACGCCGGGCCCGTCCGGTACTGCTCGACCATCCCCCGTAGCCGCTCTCGAGGACCGGCCGCCCCTCGGCGTTGTCGGTCGCAGCGAGGGCATCCAGCACGTGCGCCGGCAGCACGATCGGGCCCGGCTGCCGGCCGAGCTCCCCCTCGAGCACCGGCCTCAACAAATCGAGCAGAAAGGACGCACAGTTGTGCCGAAAGAAGTGATACCGGTAGCGGACGTGCCGCTCCGCCTCCCAGATCCGCTGCATCACCCGAAGCTGCTCCTCGCGGGTGAGACGCAGCCGATAGCGACGCAGCTCGCGCTCTTCGTACCGCAGATACAGCCGCCGGATCGCCCGGAGGGTATTGAACTCGAGAACCGACGAAAATCCGCCGAACATGCCCCCGAACACGTATCCGAGGGGGCCGACCCCGGTGTCGGTGATCGCCCCGAACTGAAAAACCGGCTGGGCGCCCGCCCGAAAGACACTCGCCTCGTTCGTGTAGCGCGCATGGACCAGGAGATGCCCGAACAGCGACTCCGGCTGATCGCTGCTCGCTGCCGCATACAAAAGCTCCAGCCCCTCGAAGTGCTCGAAGTCGAGCCACTGCTCGAAGTCCGGGCACCCGGTACCTGCGGCATTCCACGCCCCGTCGAGCTCCGAGGCGTTGACGCGGCCCGGCGGCTCCCACCTGCCGGCCACCTCGCGGGTCACCCGGCGCAGAAACCGAGAGCGCGTGAACATGCGGCAGACGATACTGTCGTCGGGGTCGAATCCGGCGGGGGGACCATCCGAGCCGGACTCCCCTGCGGCGGCGAAAAGCTGTTCGGGGCGGGCGAAAAACTCCTCGGCAAACGTCACCAGATCGAGGTGGGCCGAGCGACGGCCCAGGGGGCGACTGTAGCCTCGTTCGGCCTCGTTTCGCGGCTCGTCGCGATACCAACCGTTGATCTGACGCCAGGTCCGCGAACGCGACCAGTCGTACCGCTCGTCGAGCCGGGCCACGACCAGATGCACGGCCGCGCGCCGATACATCAGACGCTCGCGCAACTTTTCGTCCAACTCGCCCGCCCCCGGGCCGAGTCTTCCGGAGGTCTCGGTTTTCGAGTCGTACAGATAAAAGGTCCGCCGATCGACGTCGAAGGCGGGACATGGTTCGCGGTACGCTCCCTGCCCCAACGGACACGCTCGGGGACGGCGCTCGACGGAGACGGGCCGTCGAAGATGCTCGAAAAACGCCTCCGGCAGGGCGGCCAACCCCCGCTCGAAGGCGCGAAGTTCCAGCGATCGCCAGTGAGGGGAGAATTCGACGTGGACGTCGTAGCGGCGCGCGAGCCGCCGTACGCGCTCGATCTGGGAGGTGTCGCTCCAACCGGCGGCGACCCGGCCGATACGCTCG
Source organism: uncultured Bradymonadales bacterium (assembly GCA_964600555.1). Classification (GTDB taxonomy): domain Bacteria; phylum Myxococcota_A; class Bradymonadia; order Bradymonadales; family Bradymonadaceae; genus CAJXPB01. Next base: position 13,760 of record CAZRLK010000027.1, on the reverse strand, counting down.
CGTTCGTCGTTTGGCTCGCCGGCGCCACCGGGAGCCGCCCAGGCCATCCCCACGAGAAGCACCACCGCGCCGAGCGCGACCGGAAGCCACCGGGCTCGCCGACCGGCCAGGCAAGTCGACCCGGGTTGGCAACGAGACGACGGAAAGGTCAAATCGGATGCGCAATTTCGCCGAGCTCACGTCTCAGACGGGGATCCTGCTGCATGCCGTTGGCGATCAGCCCGAAAAATCGGTCCGCGCGCCGCTCGTCGAGTCTCTCGATGTCGGTCAAGGGGAGCAACTCGTCGCGACGATGCCGCAACATCCTGCCGAAACGCTCCAGGTTGCGCTCGTCGATCCGGAAAGCCGCCGCGAGATCGTCGACCGCCTGGCCTCCCCCCAGCGTCAGATCCTGCTGAAGCGCGAGCGCATTCTGACGGATGTACGCCTCCTTCGAATCCGACGAACTGTCCGAAATCAGCAACGTCAGGGCAATGCCCCCGCCGACGGTCGTGATCGCGCCGAGCGTCGTCACCGTCGTCACCACGCCCCCGCTCGCCGTGCCCGAGGAGCTTCCGCCGTCGGTCTCGATGTCGGACTGGGCCCGAACCGACGTCGCAGCCAGCAACACCATCGCCGAGACGACAACCGCCGTCCCCTCCCGTCTCCACTGGATTCCAACGTCCATTCCACGTGCCTGCATCAATCGACGATCAAAGATCGACCCACCGCGATACTCCCTGCCCCGTTCGCCCAGGGCTGAGACTCCCCCGCCAGGAGGAGATACGAGCCGTTCGGCTTCATATCACGACGCGTCCGGGCCGTCCAACGACCCACCCCTCGTCACCCGGAGATGAAGCCGAGCCAGCGAGGAGCCTCCCGAAATTGGCTTGGCGAGGCCAGTTGACTACAGTACGCTCTCCGCTCCGAGGCGTATCGACCGCTCGCGACCGACAACCCCCGAGAGGAGAGATGGCTCCCGAACGAGAGGCTCGCTATCGGCTCTATTACTGGCCTCAGATCCCCGGGCGCGGTGAATTCGTCCGCCTGATACTCGAACAGGCTCGCCTCGAGTACGTCGATGTCGGTCGGCTCCCCGACGAAGAGGGGGGCGGCGCCGACGGAGTCGGCGAGATACTGCACGCCGAGACCGGTCAGCCTCCGGCCTTCGCTCCGCCAGTACTCGAGACCGACGAGCTAGTCATCTCTCAGACGGCCAACATCTGCGCCTACCTCGCCCGGCGCCACGAATTGATCGGAGAAAACGAACGGGACCACCTGCACGCCAATCAGCTCCAGCTGACCCTCCAGGATCTTCTGGGCGAGGCGCACGACACCCACCACCCGATTTCGGTCGGCCTGTACTACGAGGACCAAAAACAGGCCGCGAGCCGGCGTGCTTCCGCCTTCGTCGACGAGCGCATGCCCAAATATTTCGACTATTTCGAGCGGACTGCCGGACGCGGCGAGACGTGGCATCTGGTCGACGACCAGCTCAGCTACGTCGACCTGTCGATGTTTCAGATCCTCCGGGGGCTCGCCTACGCCTTTCCGAACGCTTTCGAGACATACCGCTCTCGAATTCCCACTCTCACCCGACTCGTCGAAGGGGTCGAACAACTCGTCCCGCTGGCCGACTACCTCGCTTCCGATCGTCGACTGGCGTTCAACGAACACGGGATTTTTCGGCACTATCCGGAACTCGATACGGAGTGAGGATGGCAGCGCCCCTCCGGGTTGGCTCGCGCCGCAACGATTCCGGTCCGCGCGTCGGTAACGTACAGTGGCGGGGTGGTGCGTGGCGTCCATGGGGTAGATCGTCGGCGGGGACGCCGCCAGTTGGCAACCGTTTGACCGGCGGTCGGCGTCGCCCCCCGTCCGGAAGGCACCGGTCGGGGCGGAGCCTCAGGGCTCCCCGGAGGGTTTAGATGGGGGACGTGTATCCGCCGCACGACAGTTGTGCTCGCGCATCAGACGTCGTATATCAACACTCACGGGACAATCACGGCTGCTCCTCTCGCCCCGACGACATCGATGACCATGCCGGGCACCGTCTCTCAGATGCTCCTGAGCCGTTTCGACGCCTTCGACGGGCTCGACGACTCGCAACTCGACCAACTCGCCGAGGCCGTCATCCGCCGCCACTTCGAGCCCGGCGAGGCCCTGATCGTCGAGGGAGAAGACGACCGGGAGTTGTATGGGGTGCTCGAGGGACGCGTCGAAATCCTCAAATCCGACGAAAACGGCCAGCCCCGCCGGCTCGCCGTCCTCGAGCCCGATGTCGTCCTCGGCGAACACGGCTTCATTCTCAATCAGCCCCGTACTGCGACCGTCCGGGCGATCGATGCAGTCGATGCACTCTGCCTGCGCGGCACCGCCTTCGACCGCCTCGATACCGGCGACAGTCGTATCGGACGCGTCATCGAACACAACATCCTCCGGATGCTCGCGAACCGACAAACCGAGATCAACCGCGAGCTGCTGCAACTGCTCGACGAGTCCGACCGCGAGTCCGGCTACCACTGCGACGAAAGCAACGACATCGGCGACCAGTTGATGCGACGATGGACGGTCTAGCAGCCTGTTGTGCGTAGTGAATCGAGCGTTCGGCGAGAAGGTTTGATGCCAGATTCGTTCATATGACGAACAAATAGCAGCGCTATGGTGAGGAATACGGGCGGATTCTGGCGCAAAAGCCGCCGCCGAGGCGAAGGTGAATCTATGTGCAATAGGCTGCCAGGGGCGGGAATCCGGGTGACATCGCGGTTGTCAGATTCCACGAGCCATTTGTATGTAGATGCAGTGTCGCCGAGACGACGAGGCCGACGTCACCGTCCTCTCGTCCAATTCGTCCGAGAGGATCGACCGGACGAGGCGCCGTCGTCGAGGAGAATCGTCTCTGAGAAGATGTGTTTTCGACGCACCGGATCGTATCCATGGATCTTTCAAACTGGACGCTCCAACGCCTACTCGTCGTGCTCGTGATTGTCCTGGGACTGTCCGCGCTCGGATGTGCCGCCCTGTTCAGCGACACCGACGAAAGCGTCACCATCAACTCCAATCCGGACGGGGCGACCGTAACGGTCGACGGCGAACCGAAAGGCGAGACGCCGGCGACGGTCACCCTGTCGGCGAAGGAAAGCCACACCATCAAGGTGACCAAGGACGGCTACGACTCCCGGACCTACACGATCTCCAATGAAGTCGATACCAAATGGGTCATCATCGACGGCGTCGTCGCCCTGGTGACCTTCCCGATCGGTTTGCTCGCCCCCATCGTCGATGCCGCCGGCGGAGCGTGGTACAAGCTCAACCAATCCCAGGTGTCGATTTCACTCGAGGAAGACGAGGACGACGAGGGGGGGAGTGAAATTGTCATCCGGGGGGCCGAGCGCATCGACGGATACGGCCCGACGAGCCACCTGCGGGGCCGATACATCCCCCCGAAAACAGACTGAGTGCCGAGGCCAGAGACGACGAGGGGATCGCCGGCCGGCAAGGACGCCTCAGGTACTGACGCGGACCCGCGCCGGCAGCGCGATCCGGCCGTCCTCCAGCGCGATTCCGTGGCGCACGACCTCCACGATCTCCGAGGAAGCTCGGTCGGGCGCCTCGACGACATCGACCGCCTCGTGGCGGCGCGGATCCATCCGCCCGCCGACCTCGCCGACCAGCTCCGCACCTTCCCGGCGCAGGTAATCGACGATCTGTGAATAGATCGCCTCCAGCCCTTCGCGCTCGGAGTCCGTGCTCGCCATCGACAGGCCCTGCTCGATCGACTCCAACACCGCCGCGAGCCCCGCCAGCAGGCGGACACGCTCCTCGCGGCGGGCGGCTGTCTCGACGCCTTCACTCTTGCGGCGCACACGCTCGAGATCGCCGGTCAACCCTTCGATGCGACTCTCCAGGCGATCGACCCGCTGTTCGGCGGCCGTCTTCTCGTCGCTCCCGGTCGGCTCGGCGAATTCCTCTCGGCGATCCTCCCGCGCTTCGAGCTCTTCGCGAAGCGCGCGTGCCTCGTGCTCGGCCTCCCGACGTGCCTCGCTCAACTGCCGGTTCTCGCGACGCAGCCGCTCGACCTCCTCGGCGAATCGGTCGCGCTGTCTGGCGATCTCGCGGGCCTTCTCCAGGGAGACGACGCCCCCCGACCCCGCTCGTGATTTTCCGTCGTGTGAATACGTCATGTGCTGACTCCGAACTGCAGGTTCCTCTCCTCGCCCAGTGCCGGGAATTTAATCACCATCCGCAGTGGCGGCCACTCCCCTCGCCGTTCCCCTTTCGGAAGTCCGATTGGCGGTCGGAATCGACCCTGTCGTGTTACGGAAACGGCGTGATGCTGTCGGCCGAGATCTCGGAGGCCCCCGGCGCCGGAAGTTCGATGCGAAACCGCGACCCCTCGCCGACCTCGCTGTCGACCCAGATCTCTCCGCCGAACGAATGAATGATGCTGTGGGCCATCGACAACCCCAGCCCCGTCCCCTCGTCGACCGGTTTGGTGGTGTAAAACGGGTCGAAAATCCGCTCGAGCTCCTCCGGAGGGATCCCCACCCCCGTGTCGGCGATTTCGACCCACGCGCCTCCCTGGGTCGTCTCCCCGGAACGGATCGTAATCTGGTGGCGTTCATCGTGCTCGTGCGACTGCTCCGGGAGCGCCTGAACCGCATTGATGAGAATGTTCAAAAATGCCTGTTCCAGGGCACTTCGATTGGCCTCGATCGGGGGCGCTGGTTCGTGCTCCTCGACGATGTCGGCATCCTCGGACAGCTCGCTCATCGCCAATCCCTTGACCGCCTCGAGGATGTTCTGCACCTTGAGCAACTCGAGTCGGTGGTCCCCGGTGCGATAAAACGACCGGAGATCGTCGACGATGCGCTTCATCCGGTCGACCCCTCGTCGCGACTGCGCAAGCACCTGTTTCCATTCCTCGTAATCGGGCCGTTCGCCACTTTCGATCAGCTCGTCGATCTCCTCGCGGAGGACGTGCAAGTTCGTGAGAATGTACGAGAGGGGATTGTTCAGCTCGTGGGCGATCCCGGAGGCGAGCGTCCCGATCGACGCGAGGCGATCGGTCAGCTCGAGCTGCGCCTCGAGGCGCTTTTTCTCGCGGATGTCTCGGCCCATCGTACAGACGAGTCTCCGCTCCGGGGTACGGATCAGACGCGAGGTGATCTGCACCTGGATCGTCTCCCCGTCCCTGTTCCGCCAGTGCCCCTCGACCGGCGGCAGCCCCCCGTCCTTTTTGAGCCGTTTGAGGTACAGCCGAAGCTCCTCCGAGGATCGATCGATGAACCCGTCGATCGGTCGTCCGAGAAGCTCCTGGCGGTCGTAGCCGACGAGTTCGCAAAAGGCCGAATTGACGTCGACGATCTCGTGCGTCTCCAGATCGGCGACCCAGACGCCTTCGACCGCCTGCTCGAGGAGCCCGCGGTAGCAGCGCATCGTCTCCTCGGGCGTCGCCCCACCCTCTCGACTCGCTTCCGATTCGTCGATCGCCATCGATTCGTCCCTCCGCTCCGACACCGCAAACCTCCGTCGTGCTTCGAGATAATTCGCTTCGTCGCACTACTCGCTCAAACGCTCGGGGAAGACGCGTCATTTCCATCGATTCACCCGCGGCCGATGCGCACCCCGACTTCCTCCCCCCGGCGTGAGCCACCGATGCGCGATCGAGCGATTTAGATCGTTTTCTGCCGGGCGCCGTACAAAGACCTGTACGCCACTCGTGGCTCACTGCTACCCCTCACTCCTGGATGGACGAACCATGGATCGTTCACTCTCCACGCTCGTTGCCGTCACCGCCACCCTCGCCTGCAGTCTCGGCCTCGGCCTCCCCCTCGGCCACGCCGAGCCGGAGCCGACCGTCGAGGCCTCGGCCGACGGCACACTGTCGCTTCGAGCCGGTCTCTCGCACGGATACCTGCCGGTCGACGACAGCCGCCACATCCACTCCCGACTCCGCGTCCGCGCCGGCGAGGCGACCACCTCCGATCGGCCTCCCCTGAACCTCGCGGTCGTCATCGACCGCTCCGGATCGATGCGCGGCGGCCGCCTCGCCCACGCCAAACAGGCGGCGCACTCCCTCGTCAAACGCCTCTCCGAGAAGGACCGGCTCGCGATCGTCGCCTACGGCTCCGAAGTCACCGTCCACGCCGACTCCAGGCCCGTCACCCCGGCCAGAAGCGACGAACTGAACGGCGCAATCTCGGCCATCGACCGCAACGGCAGCACCCTCCTGTCGGGCGGATTCGAACAGGGCAACGCGATCGTCGCCGAACACGCGACCGACGCCTCGGTCGACCGGGTCCTGCTGCTGTCGGACGGCAAGGCCAACCGCGGCAAGAAGACCGTCGGGGCCCTCGGCAATCTCGCCCGGCAATCGCTCCGGGCCGGCGTCTCGATCACCACGATCGGCATCGGCCTCGACTACGACGAAGACATCATGACGACGATGGCTGAAATGGGCGCCGGTCACCACCATTTCGTCGAGGACGACAGCCAGCTCACCGAGATCTTCGGCCGGGAATTCGAGACCCTCGCCAACGTCGTCGCCCGCGATGCCCGCCTGGTCGTCCGACTCGGCCCCGGCGTCGAAATACTCGATCTGCACGGCTTCTCGCACGATCGCCAAGACGGGCGCATCGTCGTCAATCTCGATTCGTTTTACGCCCGCCAGCACAAGGACCTGCTGATGGATCTCGCCGTCTCTCCGAGCGAAGCCGGCTCCCTGCCCATCCTCGAGGCCCGTCTGGCGTTCGACGACGACACCGGCGAGCGCGACCGCGAGGTCCACTCGTCCGCCGCCGTCACCGCCGTCGCCACCCCCGATTCCACTCACCACGACGAGACGAACGAGTCGGTGATGCGGCGCGTCGAGCAGATCACCTACGCCGAGAGCGTCGAACGCGCCAGCGACGCCTTCGAGCAGGGGGAACGCGAGCGGGCCAGGGACCTGATCGAGAGGCAACGCCGGCGCCTCCGCGACAAGGGGACCGAACGGGGCATCTCCCGTGAGAAGGTCCGAGAAAAAAGCGCCGAACTCGACGAACTCGAGGCCGATATGGATCGCTCGGGCTCCCCGGAATCCGCCTCCGGCAAACGGATCCAAAAGGAGACTCAGGACGAGACACTCGAGCTGTTCAAAAGCAACAAGGCCTTCTAGCGCCCGCCCCTCGTCGCCCGGAGCGCAACCGGCCGACTCGCCCGGATCGTCTACCGGGGGAGTCGGCCGAGCGCCGGCCCGTCTCGAACTCTCCGATTGAACTGTTCGCCGACGGTGTTACACATGGCGGCGACCGTCTCGCCCCATCGGCGTTCCCCCCACAGGAGTTCGAGATGCAGACACGCACACTCGGCGAACAGGGCCTCGAAGTCTCGGCGATTGGCCTCGGGTGCATGGGCATGAGCGAGTTTTACGGCACGGCCGACGAATCGCGCTCGATCGAGACTATCCAGCGGGCGATCGACCTCGGCATCTCGCTGATCGACACCGCCGACATGTACGGCCCATTCACCAACGAACGACTCGTCGGCAAGGCGCTGACCGGACGGCGCGACCAGGTCGTCCTGGCGACCAAATTCGGCAACGAACGCAAACCCGACGGTTCGTTCGTCGGCATCAACGGCCGCCCCGAGTACGTCCGCCGCGCCTGCCACGACTCGCTCGAGCGGCTGGGCGTCGATCACATCGACCTGTACTACCAGCACCGCATCGACCCCGACGTCCCCGTCGAAGAGACCGTCGGCGCGATGGCCGAGCTGGTCGACGAGGGGAAGGTCCGCCATCTCGGCCTCTCGGAGGCGGCCCCGGAGACCATCCGCCGTGCCCACGACGAGCACCCGATCTCGGCGCTGCAGACCGAATACTCGCTGTGGAGTCGGTTTCCCGAAGATGAGATTCTGCCGACCGTCCGCAAGCTGGGCATCGGTTACGTCGCCTATTCGCCCCTGGGGCGCGGCTTTCTGACGGGGCGATTCGAAGCCCCCGAGGATCTCCCCGAAGACGACTGGCGGCGGCACAACCCGCGGTTTCAGGGCGAGAACTTCGAGAGAAACCTCGAGCTCGTCGAGGCCGTCGAGCAGCTGGCGGCCGACAAGGGCGTCAGCCCGGCCCAGCTCGCGATCGCCTGGCTTTTGCACCAGGGCGACGACATCGTCCCGATCCCGGGCACGACCAATCCCGAGCACCTGACCGAAAACGCCGCCACCACAGCCGTCGATCTGACCGAGGCCGATCTCGAGCGCCTCGACGAGATCGCCCCGCCCGACGCTCCCGCCGGCCAGCGCTATCCCGACCCCGGCATGGCTTCCGTCGACGGGTGAGCCCCTCTCGCTTCGGGGGGCGAGACGGCGGCGACGTTCGTCGTTTGCGCTCGCTGCCAGATCTGTGCTTAAACGGCTTCGCATCCGTTGATCGATCTGCCAGACGAGGAGTTGCCATGACCAGCTACGAGGATTTTCGTTTCGACTACGCGCCCGGCACCATCCAGTACGGCACCGGGTCGGCCCAGCGCCTGGCCGAGGAACTCGACGAGCAGGGCTTCCGGCGGGCACTCGTCGTCACCGGCGCGTCGGTCGGCGACAACCCCGACGTGATGGATCCGGTCACCGACGGTCTCGGGGAGCGTCTGGCCGGCGTCTTCGCCGAGACGACGCCCGAAAAACGCCTCTCGACGGCGGCCGACGGCCTGGAGGCGGTCCGCGAGCACGAGGCCGACGTGCTGGTCGCCGTCGGCGGCGGCAGCAGCATCGACGTCGCCAAGGGCATCGCCGTCCTCTCCTCGCGCTCGGGTTCGCCCGAGCAGGCCGGCCGCGAGCTGGCCGAGACCGGCGGCATCTCGGTCGGCGACGCCGACCCGATCCCGATCGCCGCGGTGCCGACCACCCTGGCCGGCGCCGATCTTTCGATCGTGGCCGGCATCTCAGCGAGCGCCGAGGAGGGACTCGTCGACGAGGATACCGGCGGGGGACTGTCGCACCCGTCATTGATGCCGACCGCGATCTTCCACGACCCCGCGCTGTTTGCGACCACGCCCAAAGACATCCTGGCCGGCTCGGCGATGAACGGTTTCAACAAGGGCCTCGAGACCCTGTACTCCCGCCACGCCACGCCGATCACCGACGCCACCGCCGCGCACGGTCTGAAACTGATGAACCGGGGGCTGCGCCAGCTCGGCGACGGGGAGCCGCGCACCGAGATCCTCGAGCCGATCTGTCAGGGCCTGATTTTGGTGCAGTTCGGCATCGCCCGGCCGGGCCTGACGACCCTGTCGCTGATGCACGCCTTCGGGCACACCCTCCGGGACGGATTCCGCATCCAGCAGGGGACCGCCCACGCCGTCATCACCCCCGACGCACTCGCGTTTTTGTTCGACCGCGTCGACGGCCGGCGCGAGCTGCTCGCCGACGCCCTCGGGGTCGCCGACGCCGACGACCCGGCCGAGGCGGTCGTCGCGGCCGTCGCCGAGGTGCGCGACGGGCTCGACCTGCCCTCCCGACTGCGCGACCTCCCCGGCTCCGACCGCTCGATCCTGCGCGAGATCGCCGAGGCGACCATCGCCGACAAGTTCATGGCGAATCTCCCCGCCGGACTCGACCCGACGGCCGACGACATCGAACGGCTCCTCGAGGGCGCCTGGTGAACGACGCCCCGGCTCCGGGCGGATCCCGCCGCAATCGCCCCGTCCGGAGCCATTCAACGGCCGCCCGAGGTCTCCTCTCTCCCCTCGAGATCCTTCGGCACCGACAGCGACGCCGTACTCCCCCCGAAGTTCTCGGCCCCCGACTCCAGGGCCTTCAGAATCTCCTCGGCGACGCCCGGGTCGATCGGCAGTTGCCGCCGATACTTCTCGTTTTTTTCCTCGTAGCGACGGCGAATCTCCTCCCCTCGGAACGTTCCCGCTCTCTCCCCTGCCCCCTTGCTGCCGTCCGTCGTCTGCTCGTCCGCCGGCGGCTCGCGTGTCCGGATCACCCGGTCTCCGATCTGCACGCTCTCGACGCGGCCCGATCCCTGCCGGGGCTGCCCGCTCGACACCTCCACCGCCGGCTCCCGGTCGGCTCCTCCAGAGGAGGTGAGGAAGTCACGGACGGCCGGTCCGCCGAACCGGAACGCAAGGACCGTCAACCCCACCCCGACAGCGACCCCGATCCCCAGTATCAGTGAGTTTTTCACGCCGATCCCCTGATGTCGGAAGTCTCTGAATCGACCCGTGGCTCGCAGCATAGCCGACAGGGCGCGCAAGTTCCACAGCGCGAGTCGGCCATCGGTTCGACCTCGAGCACAGCGGCACGGGAATCGTCATCGAGAAGGCCGAAGAGATCGCCTGTGTCGACGTATCCATTCAGCCCGAAGGAAGGCTGCGTCGGCGTCATCGCCGCAAACTGATCACCGAACGGCTTCTCGCCGGCGCCGAAGACGCCCTCGTCGTGGCGGACAAACCGAAGCTCGAGTTCGTCGGCGGCGTGCTCCCAGGAGAGTTTCGTCAGAGCCTACCGGGCCACCCAGAAAATCCAGTAGACAAACCACACCCCGACGGCAGCCAGCAGCGCGTAGACCGGCCCGGAGGTTGCGTAGACGAGCGCGGACACCCCGATGATCGTCGTCGGAAGGGGATCGGGTCTAAAGAGGCTCGAAGCAGACATCGGTCGCACGAGTTGTGCAGGGACGAGGGTCGCGGACATCATCGTGGCGAGGTTGGTTCGAGACTGCAACCGATCGTCGTCTGTTCGAGAACCCGAGCTCGTATCATCCGGCAGAGAACCCCCATCAAAGGCCCTCCGGGAGCCCTTCGGCTCCGCCCCGACCGGTGCCTGCCAGACGGGGGGCGAGACCAACCGGTGGTCAAGCGGTTTCCAACTGGCGGCGTCCCCACCGACGACTTTCCCCGTGGACGCCGTGCCCACCCCGTCATGTATGGTTACCGACGCGAACGGCTCGAGCGTTTCGTCGTGACCCCTCCGCCCTCCCCGCAACGTCGCGGTTGGCTGCGCGAATGCGAGTCGCAGCCCCCGACCTGGCTACTGCGATGATCGACGAGTTCAAAACCCCCGGGCAGAAACTGGCCCACGCCCTGCAAGGCCCCGGCGAGGCCTCCTATCGATGGACCCGGTTTTTCCTGCTCCGCGGCCTCGGCCTCGTCTATCTGATCGCCTTTTTGGCCATCGACCACCAGTGGCTTCCCCTGGTCGGCGACTCGGGCCTGCTTCCGGTCGAACGCTACCTCGAGGGCGAAAGTCCCTGGTCGGCCCCGTCGCTGTTTTGGCTCTCCCAGGCCGACGGCTTCGCCACCGCACTCGGATGGCTCGGGACCGCCCTCGCAGCCCTGGTCGTCGCGGGACGGGTCAACGCCGTGATCATGGCCGCCCTCTGGGTCCTGTATCTGTCGTTTGCGAACGTCGGCCAGATTTTCTGGGGCTATGGCTGGGAGATGCTGCTGCTCGAAGCGGGCTTTCTCGCGATATTCCTGCCACCCCTCGTACGCACTCGACCCTTCCCCGACCAACCGCCCTCCCCGACCGTCATCTGGTTGTATCGATGGCTGATCTTTCGGGTGATGTTCGGCGCCGGACTGATCAAACTCCGCGGCGACCCGTGCTGGACCGAACTCACCTGTCTGGCCTACCACTACGAAACTCAGCCGATCCCCAATCCGGTGAGCTGGTATCTCGACCGACTACCCGAGTGGTGGCATCGGACGGGCGTCCTGTTCAACCACCTGGTCGAGGTGGTCGTCCCCTGGTTCGTCTTCGCCCCCCGACGACTCCGCCACGCCGCCGGGGGACTGATCGTCGTCTTTCAGGGGACCCTCATCCTCAGCGGCAATCTCTCGTTTTTGAACCTCTTGACGATCGTCGTCGCCTTCGCCTGCTTCGACGACCGCCTGTGGGAGTCCCTCGTTCCTGCCGACTGGCGGTCGAGCGACGAGTCGGCAACGAGCCGCGACTCCCTCTCCCGGCCTCGCCGCTACATCACCTGGACGCTCGCGGCCGGGATCGCACTGTTGAGCGTCAACCCGGTGCTCAATCTCGTCAGCCCCGACCAGTCGATGAACCGTTCGTACACGCCACTGCATCTGGTCAACACCTACGGGGCGTTCGGCGGCGTGACCCGCACGCGCTACGAACTCGAGATTCAGGGAACACGCGACGAGACGCTCGACGACCAGACCGACTGGCGAACGTACCGTTTCCCCTGCAAACCCGGGCCGCTCGACCGACCCCCGTGCATCGTCTTTCCGTACCACTACCGGCTCGACTGGCAGATCTGGTTTTCCGCCATGCGCGAGCAGGCAAAACGCGACTGGCTCGTCAGCCTCGCCGACAGGCTGTTGCGGGGCCACGAGGGCGTCGAAAGTCTCCTGGCGAAGGTGCCCTTCGAGAAGCCGCCGGAGCACATCCGGATCGTGCGCTACCGCTACGAGTTCACCGAACGATGGGCGGACGACGACTGGTGGACCCGCGAGCGGACCGGCCTCTTTTTGCGCCCCGTCTCACTCGATTCCGAGAAGTTCCTCGAGTACCTCCGGCGCCGCGAACTCGCCGGCTCCCCGAGCAGCCACCCCGAATAACGAGGCGACCGCTCGCTGTCGTGTCTCGGGGTATCATCGGCCGACCGCCAGGACCGGTTGGCTGAATAGCTCCTCTCGCCGGCCATCCTTTCGGACCTCGACATTCGCTCGCCAGAACGACTCGTTGCTGGCGTACCGCGGCCGTTCGAGTTTGTAGCGCACCGCGTCCATCACTCGGACGAGCAACTCGTAGGGGATGTCGGGCGAGGCACTCACCCGGACCGTCGTCTCGCCCGGGTGCTTGTCTTTTAGCTCGCGCAACTCGGAGTACAGGGTGGCGAAATCGTAGGCGGCGACGAGTCTCTCGAGCCGAGACTCGGCCTTCGCGACGTCCCCGTTCTCGCGCGCCCGGCGAATCTGTTCGATCTGGGAGCCGATCTCGACCGACGAGTCGACGAGACAAACCGTCGGTCCGTCGGAGGGACAACCATCGACCGACGAGAAGGTCTCGTCGCCGGTCGCAATCTCGAAGCCGCCCTTCGAAATGCCGACGGTCAAGTCGAGTTCCTCGTTCTCTCCCTCCGACGATGTCTGGCCCACCGACCGAAACGACGGCGAGGTGACGTTGATGACCCCCACCTTCAGAAAGACCACCGACAACAACAGCATCGGAATCAAGATCACCACCATGTTCATGAACGGGGCCAGATTCGGGCCCTGCGTCTCGCTCGATCGCCTGCGTCTGTCGTATCGTTTCGACATCGGCCGCCTCCCGGCTGAGAAACCTCGTGCTTCCTCGTCTGTCCACCTCCATCCTCTCTGGACAGAAATGGGGCGGGAGTGTTCCGCTGCGCCCCGGCACGTCGGCTCGCCGGGAAGGTGCGAGAAGCTGTACGGATTTCACCCGTCTTGGCTTAAGCTGTGGATCGAGTGGGAAACGACAGCTTGCCGGGAGACCTCGATCGATGGAGGACCAACCGCGCGACCCGATCGGTGTTGTCGACGACCGCTATGCTCTGTTGCGCGAACTCGGGCCGGGCCGGCGGGCGAAGACCTGGTACGGACACGACCGCCACAAAGATCGTCCGGTGATCGTCAAACAACTGCAACTCGGCGAAGCCCCGGACTGGAAGGCCGTCGAGCTGTTCGAACGCGAGGTCGAAACCCTCCAGAATTTGACGCTCGAGCAGACCCCGAATTACCTCGACCACATCACCCCCGACAAGGACGACGAGGATCTCGATTTTTATCTCGTCTACGCGTATGTCGAGGGCGACG
>CAZRLK010000026.1:32608-43079 GCA_964600555.1 uncultured Bradymonadales bacterium | reverse complement strand
GGCCTTCGACCTCGACAAACGACGCTCGACGCCGCATTTCGATGCGAGATCCCCCCTCTGATCCTCGCTCACCCCTCTCTTCGAAGGCAGATCCCCCTTCCACCCCTCGACCCCCGGAAGGCAAATCGACATCTCCCGTCTACCCCTCGAGGGGTGGCGAATCGAAGAAATATTGGCCGTCCGAGCGAGCGAGAGTCGGCGCGAGCGCGCGGCGGGACTCAGCCGCTGCGGCGGGCGCGAAGCTCGTCGATCGCCGAGTCGACTTCGGGGCGGGGCAGGCCGCGGCGCTCGAGGACATCGTCGGGGAGCTGGCGGAGGCGTTCGTACCACTCGAGGCCCTCGTCGAGCAGGTCGGTCGGGGCGTCGGCGAGTTCGAGGGCGTGGAACAGGGCGTCCTCGGCCTCGGGGAAGTGCTGGCGGTCGGCCTCGATGCGGAAGGCGGCTCGCCAGGCCTCGGCGATCTCATCGGGGGCCATCACCTCGGCGGCGCGGTCGGTGCGCAAAAGCTCGCGCAGCAAGTCGAGCGGGGTCTTCTGGGCCTCGCCGTCGCCGTCGACGTCGTGAAACGACGTGCGGGCGCCCTCGAGCAGGCTGCGCAGGGCGAACTCGAGCGACTTTTCGGACAGATCGGCGTGGCCGAGCTCGTCGGCGAGCCGGGTGCGAACGACGAACAGCCTCCCGGCCTCGGCGGCGATGCGCTCGTCGATGTCGCCGATGGCATTGTCGACCTGCATGTGCAGGGTCTCGGGGCGGGCGCGGAAGGCGTCGCCGAGGGCGCGGTCGAGCTGCTCGAGGTTGGCGCGTTTGTCGGGATGGCCCTCGGCGACGAGCTCCTGGTAGGTCCCGGCGAGCTTGCGGACCATCTGCATGATCGAGTCGGCGCGGATGACCATCGTTATTTGGCCTCCTGAGCGATCTCGAGCAACTCCCAGCGTGCGTGGTCGGCCTCCTCGCGGGTCAGGCCGCCGGATTCGAGGGCGTCGTCGGAGAGGGCCAGCAGGCGATCGTAAAAATCGAGCCCCCGGTGGACGAGCGGAAGCGGGTCGTCGGCCAGGCGGACGGCGTGAAACAGGTAGTCTTCGGCGTAGCTGAAGTTGTCGCGGTCGGCCTCCAGCTCGAACAGCGCCTCCCAGGCGTCGGTCAGCTCGGTACGCTCGAGGGTGTGGGCGACGCGCTCCTGGCGCAAAAGGTCGGCCGCGAGCTGGGCGGGCGGGGGCGGGCGGCGGCCGCGCTGCAGATATCGCAGCGTGCCGACGAAGATGCTCCGGATCAAAAAGAAGACGATCTCGTCGTCGAGGCCCGAGCGCTCGAGGCGCCGGCACAGAGCGGTGCGGATCTCGAACAGCTCGTCGAGGTTGTCGGGCAGCGGGTCGGCGCCGTCCAGCAGCGATTCGTCGAGCGTCGATTTCAGCCGCTCGGGGTGGAAGCGGTGCCGGTCGGCGAGCTTGCGATCGATGTTTTTGAGCGTGTCGCGCTCGTCGCGGCGGACCCGTTGTTCGACGAGCTGTTCCTCGGGCTCGGTCAGCTCCTCCAGCAGGCGTCGAAAGTAGTCGTCGTGGAAACTCACAGGCTGATTGTCGACGGGGATCGGTTGATGCCAAACTCATTGTAACGCAGATGGCGTCTGGAGAGTAGCAGGACGGGCCTCGGGCACTCGGCGGTCCGGAAACAACCACGGCGAACCGCAAAGAACGCAAGGGACGCAAAGGGGTCCTCGGGCTCTCGGCGGTCCGGGTCAGATACGCCAAGCTCGCCAAGGCGCCAAGCTCGCCAAGGCGTTCTCGGGCCCGCGACGGGACTCGGGCGATCGCGGCACCGGCCCGGGAGACGCGGTCTCCCGGCTGGGCCCCCTGCATTCGGGCGCAGATGAAAAGCCGAACAGCGGGCTTTTCACTGCGCTCCGGCTGCGGCGACCCGGGCGGCTTTGCCGCCGGCCGGTGCCGTTGGTTGGGGGACGTGCGCCGGGTGTTCACGACGTCTGGGCGAAGTGGACGCGGGGCGTCGGGCGCCCTGGCGGTACGGTGGGGCGCCGTATTTACTTGCCTGTCGCGCTGCCGAGGTTTAGACGCACGATGCCGGTCTTTTGCCGTGAACCCCTCGGGTTGCGATGTTTTCGACGCTCAAAACCTACGCCGTGACGGCGGGGCGGGTGGTCTGGGATGCGATCCAGGGGTTCTCGCGCGACCGGGCGACGCACCTGGCGGCGGCGATGGCCTTTTATACGTTGTTTGCGATCGCGCCGATGATTCTGATCGGGACGGCGATCGGGGGGTTGGTGTACGGCGAGGAGGCGGCGCGGGCGGAGATCGTCTCGCAGGTCGAGCTGTATGTCGGCCCGGAGGTGCGCGCCTCGATCGAGCGGTTGCTGGCGAACTGGCGCGACCAGAGCGCCGGGATCATCGCCACGGTCGTCGGTTCGATCACCAGTCTGTACCTCGCCTTTCGCGTCTTCGACGCCCTGCGCGACACGCTCGATACGGTCTGGGGCGTCCGGGTGCGCAGCGACGTCAGCTGGGGGGCGATGCTGTGGCAGTACACCCGGTCGTTTCTGACGATGCTGATGGTCGGGCCGATGTTGCTCGTCTCGACCCTGCTCGGCGAGGTGGTCACGCGGCTCGGCCCGCTGATCGAGCAGACGACCGGGCTGAACGTCGACATGGGGACGGTGCCGTCGTACGTGGTGGCGGTCGGGTTGCTGACGTTGATGTTCGCGATCATCTACAAGTGGCTGCCCGACGTGCACATCAAGTGGCGAGACGTCTGGGTGGGGGCGGCGGTGACGGCGCTGTTGTTTTCGGTCGGCCGGTCGTTGATCGCCTTTTACATGGCGCAGGCGTCGACGGCGTCGCTGTTCGGGGCGGCGGGGTCGCTGGTGGTGTTGCTGTTCTGGATCTACTACTCGGCACAGATGCTGTATTTCGGGGCGGAGGTGACCGAGATTTACGCCGGGCGCCACGGGGAGAGGATCGAGCCCGACGAGACGGCGGTGCGGTTCGGGGTGACGACGATGGAAAGTGAGTAGGTTCGGGGCGGGGAGGCGTGTCTCGGGGGTTTCAGAACAGAGACACGAGGGTTTCGGCGACCGCCTCGGGTTGGCGCAGGAGGGCGGGACCCTGTTGTACGTACAGAAAGCGGCCGTTGGTGGCGGTCGGGGAGGCGGGGGTGTTGCAGGCGTCTGGCGAGCCGTTGAGGGTGCGGCCCTGGAGGTTGGATTCGCCGCAGCGGCGGGTGGTCTGGCGGCGGTCGGGGACGTCGTTGCAGTAAGTCAGGTGGGCGTCGGGGAAGGCCGCCTCGAGGGCGCGTCCGGCGCGGACGACCGGGGCGTCGTCGTCGACCGGCCCGGTGGTGCCGTTCGAGAGGCTGATGCCGGATTGTTGGAAGCCGTGGAGGCTGACGACGCGGGAGCGATCGTCGAATTCGGTGACGGTGCGGTGGATGGTCTGAAACGTGCTCGGGGCGGTGCGGCCCATGTCGGAGAGGCGCGGGGCGCGGTCGGCGTCGCGGCATCTCGGGGAGTCGCCGTCGCAGCCGCTGGTGGCGGAGTCGGCGCACTGGTGGGTGCCGGCCGCGAGCAGGGCCGCGGCGCCGGCCTCGAACATCGCGGCGGCCTGGGTGAGCGTCGCTTCTTCGCCGAGGGCGTGGGGCGCCTGGACGACGAGGCGCGCCTGTCGGGAGCCGGTGCGCAGGGCGAAGCGAGCGCGGCCGGTGGTCGGATCCTCGGGGTGCCACAGGAGCACGGAGCCGTGCTCTCTGTCGTCGCGGCAGATCTCGAAGCCGGCCTTGCGGGCGGCCTCGTAGGCGCGGGGCATGTCGGCGTCGAGCCCCGCCTCGATCGAGTCGCGCAGGATGGGGAGTTGTCTGTCGTCGGCGGGCCGATACCCGTCGGAGTCGGGCCCGGGTCCGCGCCGGGTGCTTTTGACGAGCACGTCGGTCGCCGAGCCGGCGCACGCCGCGATCCGCTCGTCGTCCTCGTCGTCGGGGGGCGCGGGGCCGCTGCCGCTCCCGTCGCCCGATCCACTCCCGTCGCCCGATCCATTCCCGGAACCGCTGCCGCTCCCGGCGCCGCCGCCCGATCCGCCGACGTCCGGGAGGCCGGCGAGGTCGGGGCGTTCCGGGGCGACGTCGGAAGGGGGGTCGTCGCCGGGTTCTTCGAGCGGGCCGGCGGCGATGCCCATGCAGCCGGCCGCGAATGTCGCCGTCAACAACGTGTTCGAGAACTTCGCCAGCGACAACGGCCGGGGGAGCGTCATCGGAGTTCGGGGTGGCGGACGACGGTGGTGGCCGAACGGCAGGCACTGGCGCGGGGCGGGGCCGTCTCGAAGCTCGACGTCGGGGCTCGATGCTGGGCCACCACCCCGTCGTGGGTATAATCCGCACGGATCGCATGCGAGTCCATCCACCCGACAGGAGGATCGATGTTCGGCTATTCGCTCTCCCACGATCAGGAGCGCTCGGTGCTGGAGCTTCTCGGACGGGTCGCGACCGCCGACCGCGAGATTACGCCGGCCGAGCGCCAGTACGTCGTCAACCTCTCGCACGATTTCAACGCCTCCGCCGAGGGGATCTTCGAAGTCGACGCGCAGCGTTCGCTCGAGGCGATCTGTGCGAGCTTCGAGGACGAGACCGCCAGGCGGATCGCGCTGGTGTACGCGACGCGGCTGAGCTTCGTCGACGAGCTGTACCATCAAGAGGAGTGGTTCGGGATCCGCGAGATCGGGGATGCGCTCGGGATTGCGGAGAACGAGGTGCTCGCGATCGAGGACTGGGTGCGCCGCGGGATCGAGTGGGAGAACGAGGGGCAGGAGTTGTTGCGTATTCCGGAGCCGTAGGGATGAGGCGAGGCGGGCGGGGGGCGAGCCGAGCGGTCAGCCATCGCGCCGCATGGTGTTGACCTCGCGGTGGGCGCCGCGGATCGGCTCCGGGATCTTGTAGGTCGGTGCCAGCCGCAGGATCTGCTCGGTGGCGTCGGCGAGGGTCAGGCGGTGGCCGACCGAGACGAAGACCGGATTGACGTCGCTTCGGGTGCGGACGGCGCGTCCGACGATCTCTTCGTCGTCGACCAGCGGGGCGTGGCTGCCTTTCTCGGCGTCGAGCTGCTCGAAGTCGCCGACGAGGATGTTTTTGGCGCACCCGATCGTGGGGACGTCGAGCAGGACGCCGACGTGGCAGGCCAGGCCGAACCGGCGCGGGTGGGCGTAGCCGTGGCCGTCACAGACCAGCAGGTCGGGGGAGTGGGCGAGCCGGTCGTACGCCTCCAGGACGAACGGGGCCTCGCGAAACGACAGGTACGAGGGGACGTACGGAAAGACCGCCTCGCCGCGGGCGCGGGCCGTCTCGACCGGTTCGCAGGTGTCGGTCTCGAGCACGACGACCGCGGCGTACACCTCGTCGGAGCCGCGCTCGAACGAGATGTCGGCGCCGGCGACGAGCTCGACGTCCGCGGCGAGGGGAGTGCGCGCGATGCGTTCGCGCAGGTCGAGCTGGATCTCGCGGGCGCGCTCGGTGGTGACGTCCCAGTCGTGCATCTCTCTCGGCGGCAGGGGAACGGGTGGACGGTCCGGCCGTGTAGCAAGAACCGACGCTCAGTGGCAATTGCTCTCGGGGTCGACCGGTTCGAGCGGTCGGCGCACCACGGTGGAGAGGACGGCGACGGACCGCCCATCCGTCGGCGGCCGAACCCTCAGAACCGGTCAATCAACTCTCCGCGTCGCGATGAACGGCCGAGTTTTGGCCCATTTTCGCCCGTCAATCCTCGATTTGGCCCACCAAACCTGCGTTTGACGAACGAAAATGGCCGGAAAATCGGCTCGCTCACGCTCGGTCCGAGGTTTTTTGACCGGTTCTCAGTTCGTCTCGAAGTCGATCCCGAACTCGACGCGGACCTCGCCGTCGTCGGGCGCCGGCAAACTCCAGTCGCGGACCTGGTCGCGGACGCACTCGCCGACCGAATCGTCTCCCAGCGTCTCGTCGTCGACCGAAACGGAGGCGAGTCCGCCGTCGGGCTGGACGACGAAGTTCACGGTGAGGCGTCCGGCGATCTGCGGGTCGTCGTCGAGGGCGTCGGCGTAGCATTGCTTCAGCTCGCGGCGGTGCTGCCGGGCGACGTCCCGGACCTCGTCGGCCGGGAGGCCGTCGTCGACCTCGGGCGACTGAAGCTCGATCTGCGGGTCGGGGTCCTTCGCCGAGTCGTCGGATTCGGACCGCCCCGAGCCGCCGCCGCCCGAGCCGCCGAACGCGTCGAGCGACAGCTCATCCGGTCCGTCGCCGCCGGGACTCGGCGGCTCGGGCGATCGGGTCGCGCTGGCGCCGCCGCCGCCTCCTCTGGCCGAACCGCCGGAATCTCCCCGGATGATCTCGAGGTTGCCCCCGCCCGACGAGTCGTTGCTCGGGCTGGGCGAGGGGGCGGCCATGCGTTTCTGGCGGGCGGAGTCCGGCGTCTTCCGGGCGCGGCGGGGACTGTTGATGATGTCGAGGTCCCGGTCGGCGCTCTCGGAGGCCGACGACTCGAGTGGCTGGTCGTCGGCGACGGCGACGAACGAGGTCCACTGGGTGCTCAGTGAATAATCGAGTCCGAGTTCGGTGATCCGGTCTCGGAGTGTCTCGTCGTCGATCCCGTCGGGACGCATCTTGTCGGGTGTATTCAGCATGTGCATCGCGTCCTGGATCCGGCGTCGCGCCCAGCCGAGTTCGACGGCCTTCCCCTCGTCGGTCGTGGCGGCCAGCTCGACGTATTTGTCGAAGGTCACCTCTTCGCCGCCGAGTCGCCCGTGAACTTCGATCCAGTCGCCTCCCGGCTCGGCGTTCCGGGCGTGCACCCGCACCGAGCCCCCCTCGTAGACGTCCGGGATCCGCTCGGGCGTCACCCCGGCGACCGCGAGTTCGCCCCAGTCGATCGAGATGTCGGTCAACACCGGCGACTGGAGCCGGCGCACGGCGTCGTCGATCGCCCGGTCGACGTCCTCGCCCCCCGCCACCTGTCGGGAGAAGCCCCGTCCGGCCCGCGCGATTTCCTCGAGCAGGTAGCGGTTGACGTTCCCCCCGAGGCCGAGGGCGAACATGCGGGCCTCGCCGATGTGCTCGCGGATCGTCTGGATGACGTCGAATTCGTTGCTGACCTTCACGTCGGTGACGACGGTGACCATGCGCATCGTCTCCTCGATGGGCTCCGGTCGCAGGGCGTGTTCGAGGGCGGGGGCCATCCGGGTGCCGCCGTTCGCGGAGATATTCGACAGGTGGTCTTTCGCCCGTTGGATGTTCTCGGGCGTCGCACGGGTGGGGGCGCGGTCGAAGCGGTCGGGGGAGTTGGCGAAGGTGACGATGCGAAACCAGTCGTCGGGCCGGAGCAGGTCGAGCGCGCGGGTGACGAACTCTCTGGCTCGGTCGATGCGCCCGGAGCTCCTATTGTTCATCGAGCCCGATCGGTCGACGACGAAGATGAACTCGCGGTTGGGCACCTGCTCGGCGGCGACCTCGGCGGGCGGCTCGATCAGCAGATCGAGATACCCCTCCCCGTCGTCCTCGTCCCAGTACGAGTTGACGCCAACCTGCGTCCGGTCGCCGGCGAGCCGGTAGCCGAGGCGGAAATGCCGGTCGGTCGGGTCGCCGGTCGGTGCCAGTTCGACCCGCCGCGCCGTCTCCGAGAGGGTCTCGGTGCGGACGCGGTGGCTGTAGTTGGCGATGCCGGTGATCGGCATCCCGCCGTCGATCCGGACCGACAGCGAGACCGACTCCGGGGCCGCCGCCCGGCGGGTTCCGTCGTCTTCGCCGCCCGGTTCGCTGCCGGGATCGTCCGGGTCGCCGTCGACCAGGCGATTGCCCGACATGTCGCGCGGCGTGAACGCCTCGGCGACCGACAGCGGGACGGTGAGCCGGTAGGTGCCCCGCTCCTTCGGGACGGGATGGGTGTAGCGAAGCGTGATCTCGACGCGCTGGCCCGATTCGACGTTGGCGACGCGCTGGGTGAACAGGTTCGGCCGGTCCTGCTCGAGAAGCGCCGCCTTTTTACCCCGGCGTTTGGCCTTCTCGTAGGTCTCGCGCGCCTCCTCTTTGCGCTGGATTTCGGATTCGACAACGCGTTCGCCGATCTGCATGGTCATCCCGTAGACGGCCGCCTTTTCGTACAGCGGAAACTGGTAGGTCGGCTCGAGCGTCGAGTCGGTCGGGTTCTCGAACGACTGGCGGACGACGACCGTCGCCAGGTCGCCGCGCACGTCGACCTCGTAGTCGGCCTCGATCTGGGGCAACCCGACGCGCTCTCCTTCGATTTTGCCGACCAGCCGCCCCGAGTGGTCGGGCAAATCGTAGACCCGTCGCACCTCCTCGTCGTCGGTCGGATCGTGCAATTCGGCGGTCTCGCTCGCTCCTCCCAGCCAGTAGATCGTCGCCGCCGTCGACAGCGCCACCGCCGAAGCGATGGCAACCCCGATCGCGGCCAGGAGTTTCCGGCTCGTCACCTCGTTTCCACTCATCGTTCCATCCCGTCTCGAGTCACTTCACTACCGGTCGGTTTCCACTGTGTTGTACACGCACATGCCGGCAGAAAGTTTCAAATCGATTGCTCGGCCCCGACGCTTCGATGCGTCATCTGGCCCCATATTACGGGGAGTACAGCGATGATGCACGAGGGATACCAGAACCACCGGCGAAGACGATCGCGATGTCCGTCGACGTAGACGATCGCGAAATTCGTCGACGTAGACGATCTCGCTCCTCGTCGACGTAGACGATCTCGCTCCTCGTCGACGTAGACGATCTCGCTCTTTGTCGACCTGCGGAGCGGGGCGCGGATTGAAATGCGGGGGCGTCTCTCCGATGTTGAGGATACCGGCGGAGCGGAGGATGCTTTTCGTGGCGGTGAGGAGACAGTGGACGACGGTGCGACATCCCGGTGGCTCGGTCCGTTCGAGCTGATCGAGTCGATTGCGCGAGGGGGAATGGCCGAGGTGTTTCGGGCGCGGATGCCCGGCGAGTCGGTCGAGGTCGCGATCAAGGTGATGGTCGACGAGCTGGCGCGCAGCGACTTTTACCGCGAGCAGTTTCGCCGCGAGGTCGAGGCGATGGCGAAGCTGAGCCACTCGGGGATCGCGACGATCTTCGATCTGGGCGAGGTCGGCCGCGGGGAGTCGAATGCGACCGAGGGGCGGCTGCCGGAGCGGGCGCCCTGGCTGGCGATGGAGTTTGTCGACGGGGCGCCGCTCGGGGAGTATCTCGACGGATCGGACTGGGGGGTTGTGGAGGCGGTGGTCCTGCAGTTGCTCGACGCACTGGCTCACGCCCACGCCCGGGATATCGTCCACCGCGATCTGAAACCCTCGAACGTGCTGGTCGCCTCGATGGACGGGGCGCCCGACCAGGTCAAGCTCGTCGATTTCGGCATCGCCCGGATCGTCTCGCCGCAGGACGGAGAGGCGGTGCCGGAGCGCGAGTCGCGGGTGACGGGGACGCCGAGCTACATGGCGCCCGAGCAGATTCTCGGCCAGTCGCGCCGCCAGGGGCCGTGGACGGATCTGTACGCGGTGGGGTGTCTGGTCTGGCGGATCGTCTGCGGGGAGACCCCCTACGCCGACCCCGACTCGGAGGTGGTGCTCGAGGGGCACGTCGACCGGGAACTGCCGGAGTTCGACCCGGTCGTCGCGATTCCGGAGGGGCTCGAGCGGTGGTTGACGCGGATGCTGCGCAAGCGGCCCGAGGCGCGGTTTCGGCGTGCGGCGGACGCGGCCTACGGGCTGATGCAGTTGAGTCGCGCCCGCACCGCCCGCCAGCCGCAGGCCGACGGCGGCGAGGTGGTGGGGCCGAACGAGGCGCCGACCGAGCTTCTGGCGCTCGAGGAGACGTTTCGCGACGTCGAGACGCCCGACGAGGCGCCGAGCCTCGAGGAGCGCGACAGCGACGCTCTGGAGCTGTCGGCGCTGCCGGTCGAGCAGCGAGGCTGGGAGTCGCCGCCGGTGCCGGTCAGCTGGAAGCGCCAGCACGTTCCCCACCGCGAGATGCTCTTGCGCGGGGCCGGGCTGAATCTGTTCGGGCTGCGCAAACTGCCGGTCGTCGATCGGGAGACCGAGCGCGATCACCTGTGGCAGGCGCTGCGGGCGGTCGACGCCCAGACGACGCCCCGGGCGGTGGTTCTGGACGGTCCCCCCGGCTGCGGCAAGAGTCGGCTGGCGGCCTGGCTCGCCGAGCGGGCGCACGAGACGGGCGCGGCGAACATCCTCCAGGCGCACTGCTCGCCGAACCGGGGACGGGGCCCGCGCGAGGGACTCGGGCCGATGCTGGCGAGGTATTTCCGCACCTGGGGGATGGACCACGAGGCGATCCGGGAGTTGCTCGAGCGGCAGTTCGAGCGGCTCGGGGCCGGCGGGCCGTCGGTGTATCACGATGCGGCGGGGCTGGCGCGGATGATGAGCCGTCCGGAGGCCGACGAGGGGCTCTCCGGCGAGGCCTTCGAGAGTCCGTCGGCTCGTCACGCGGCACTGGC
>CAZRLK010000026.1:0-32598 GCA_964600555.1 uncultured Bradymonadales bacterium | reverse complement strand
GTCTTCGACGAGGCGCAGTGGGCGGGCGAGTCGCTCGAGTTCATCGGGGAGTTGGTCGACGGGGACTACTCCTCGCTGCCGGTGCTGGTGGTCGTGACGCTCGGCTGGGAGCAAGCGAGCATGCCCGAGCGCCACCGGCGGCTCGTCGAGCGCATCGTCGAGGCGGCGGCCACCGAGACGGTGACGCTCGGGTCGCTCGGCGACGACGACCTCCAGCGGCTCGCCAGGCGGCTCGGGCTGGGTCGGAACCTCGCCCGGGAGGTCGCGCGGCGAACCGACGGCAACCCGCTTTTCGCCATCCAGCTCGTCAACGACTGGATCGAACGCGATCTGCTGGTCCGCACCAGCGGGGGATTCGATCTGCGCGACAGTGGCGAGGCGAACGTCCCGGAGGACATCGGCGATCTGTGGTCGCTGAGGCTCGAGCGGCTGATGGCGGCGCTGCCGGAGGATTCGACCGAGGACTGTCGGATGCGCCTCGAGCTGGCGGCGACGCTCGGCGAGGCGGTGCGAAGCGAGGAGTGGCGAGAGGCGTGTCGCCGCCGCGGGGTGGCGGTGGCCGGGGAGTCGCCGATGCTCGATGCGATGGTCCGCCGCGGGCTCGCCGAGCGCAGGCGGGAGGGGTGGGCGTTCATCCACGAGATGCTGCGCCGGCGGATCCTGGAGGGCGCCGAGCGCCACGACCGGCACATCGCCCACCATGCCGTCTGTGCGGCGATGCTCGAGGAGCGCTACAGCACGCAGGCGCTCGGGGTGCCGCTGCGGATCGCGCGCCATCTTCTGGCCGCCGGAGAATCCGAGCAGGCGCTTCCGTACCTCGACCGGGCGATCTGGCAGTTGCTCGACGCGGGTCGTCTGGAGCGGGCGGGGGCGCTGCTCGATCGCCACGGCGAGATCGCCGACGAGGTCGGCGGGGCGCGCGGGGAGCGTGCGAGGCTGCGCAATCGCATCCTGCGGGGCCGGCGGCAGGTGACCGAAGGGCGGGGCGGGGAGGCGGAGCAGCTGGTCGAGTCGGTGATCGAGCAGGCCCGGGAGCGCGACTGGGATTACGAGCTGGCCTCGGCGCTGCGGGTCCGGGTCGTCTACACGCGCAACCGCGGTGAGGCGGGGCGGGCGCTGCGCGATTGCCTGCGGGCGCTCGACCGGCTCGACTGGGAGACGCATCCGATCGAGACGGCGCAGTTGTACCGGGAGCTCGGCCGGATCGAGCGCGACCGGGGCAACGCCGAGAAGGCGCGCGAGGCGTACCAGAAGGCGGCCGACTGGTTCGAGAGCGGGGGGTTTTTCTCACACCAGGCCGATCAGGCGACCTCGATCGGCTACACGTGGCTGATGGAAGGGGAGCTCGACCGGGCCGAGGAGGCGTTCGAGCGGGCGCTCGAGCTGGCCGAGCACACCGGCAACCGGTCGGTCGAAGCGAGTGCGCGCAATCTGCTCGGCGAGCTGGCGAGGCGGCGGGCCGACTGGGAGGAGGCCCGGGAGCAATACCAGGCAGCGCTGGCGATCTATCGGCACATCGAGAATTACAACACGAACATCCCGCGGGCGAATCTGGCGCTGGTGGAGCTGGCGGCGTCGAACTGGGAGCGGGCGCGCGAGCTTCTGGAGCCGTTGATCGCGCGGCTACCGAAGCTGGGGCTGGAGCTGTGGGTGCCGAGTCTGCGGCTCGGGCTCGCCTGCGCGGATCTGGCGCAGCATCGGCTCGGCGAGGGCCGCCAGCGCGCCGAACGGGCCCGAGAGGAACTCGGCGAGGTGATGACCGCGAACCCCGATACGGCGTGGCTCGGGGAGTTGCTCGGCGACCTGGCGTCGAATGCCGGCGACATGCAGTGCGCCCAGATCGGCTGGGCGATCGCGCGCGACCAGTGGAACCGGCTCGAGCACTTCGATATGGCCGAGAAATTCGACCAGCGGCTGCCGTCGAGCGAGACGAGTCGGGCCTCTTGAAATCGAGGTCTCGTCGGCGAGGCCGCCGACGGAACCAAAAAGGTGGTGGTGTGGGGGCCGCCGACGGAACCAAAAAGGTGGTGTGGAAAAGGTGGTGTGGGAGACCGGCGCTCACCCGTCGGTGAGTTCCGACTCGTCGGTGAGCACGTCGCCGAGCGTCTTCAGCAATTCCGGGGGACCGTACGGTTTCGGCAGGAAGGCCTCGCAGCCGGAGTCGGCGAGGTGTTCGGTGGTCGTCGCCTCGCTGTAGCCGCTCGAGAGGACGACGGGAATCTCGGGGGCATTGTCGCCGATGCGTTCCAGAAGCTCGTCGGGGGCGGGGCCGGGCATGTGGTAGTCGAGCAGGATTGCCGAGACCTCCTCGCGGTGATGCTCGAGGGCCTCGAGGGCGTCGTCGCCGTCGACGGCCTTCAACACGCCGATGTCCTGGCTGCCGACGACGCGTTCGACGAGATCGCGGATGTCGGCCTCGTCGTCGGCGACCAGGATCGTCTCGGCGTCGAGGCGGGGGACGGCGATCGGTTCGCTTTCGGCGGAGAACGGCTGGAGCGTCTCGCGGGCCGGAAAGTAAAACCGAAAGCACGTCCCCTCGCCGGGCGTCGTCTCGACCTCGACGGCGCCGTCGTGGGCGCGAACGATGCCGAGCGTCGCCGCCATCCCCAGCCCCCGGCCGGTGAACTTCGTGGTGTAAAACGGGTCGAACACGCGGCGCAGCTCGTCGTTGGTCATCCCGCAGCCGGTGTCGGCGACCTCGAGGTACACGTACCACCCGGCCGACAGTTCCTCGCCGAAATACATCTCGGCAAACTCCGCCGGGTCGCAGTCGCGGGCGCCGGTGGCGATTTCGATGTGCTTTTCGTCGCCCTCAAGGGCTTCGGAGGCGTTCTGGACGGTGTTCATCAGGATCTGGCGGACCTGGGTGACGTCGACTTCGGCGGCGGGGAGGCCGTTGAGCAGGTCGTAGTCGACCTCGGTGGCCGTCGAGACGGTCGCCTCGATCAGATGGTCGCTCTCACGGACGATCTCAGAGAGATCCGCGGCCCGGACGTCGAACTGCCCCTCGCCGGCGTAGGCGAGGAGCTGTTCGCACATGTCGGCGGCGGTCGAGGCGGCCTGGCGGATCGCGTCGATCCGGTCGCGCAGCGGGTTGGTCTCGTCGAGGTTCATCAACAAGAGACCGGCATTGCCGAGGATGGTCGTCAAGAGGTTGTTGAAGTCGTGGGCGATCCCGCCGGCCAGGATGGCGACGCTTTCGAGTTTCTGGGCCTCCTGGAATTTCGTCTCGAGGCGTTCTCGCTCGCGGCGCGCCCGGCGCAACTCGGTGACGTCGCGCGCCGAGGCGTAGATGCGGTTGCGACTCTCGTGGGCCCGAGATTGCCACTCGAGCCAGACGATCGAGCCGTCCTCGCAGATGTAGCGGTTGACGAAGCCGGTGACATCCTCCTTGCGCAGTTTCTCGAGGGTTTCGCGGGTTTTTTGTCGGTCGTCGGGGTGGACGAACTCGACGATCGGTTTGGAGGTGAGCTCGCGTTCGGAGTAGCCGAGGACGCGCTCGAAGGCCGGATTGACCCGCAGGAAATACCCGTCCGGCGAGGCGATGCACAGAAGGTCGAGCGAGACCTCGAACAGGCGCTTCGCCTCGACCTTCAGCGAGTCGAGCGAGTCGTCGGAGGAGGGGGCGTTTTCAGGATCGTCGGGGGTGTCGGTACTCATAGTTTCGTCGGCGTCGTCGGGAGTCGATGCGAGCAGGGTTGCCACGTGTCGGCGTTGAGCCGGGACGTGTGCGAGAGGTCGGGGAGCCGGGAAGGTCGTTCGGCGAGCGCCCGGGCGAATTGATCGGCGTGCAGCGGGATGCGCAACAGGCCGGTCGAGCCGAAGGCGCCGAAGACGTGCAGGCCCGCCAGGCCCGGGACGGGGCCGACCAGCGGCTGGTGGTCGCCGAAGATCGCCCGGACGCCTCGCCACACCTCGAGTCGGTCGCTGTCGGCGAGCGGCGGGTAAAGCGGCCGGCAGCGCTCGAGGAGCTCGCGGGTCGCCTGCCGGTCGGTACGCTCGTCGAATTGGCGCGGGTCCCACCAGTTCGCCCCGGCGACGACCCCCTGGCGGGGGTGAGGCGCGACGTGTCCGCCGGCGTTGACGATGTGCCCGAGGGCCGCCCCGGAGACGTCAGGGGCGTGAAGCAACTCGCCGCCGCGCGAGCGCATCGCCAGGCCGTCGAACCAGTCGGCCAGGGAGGCGCCGAGGGCCAGGACGAGGCGTTCGGTCCGCAGCGTCCCGTCGGAGCACTCGAGTAACCACCAGTCGTCGGCGCGGTGGGCGCGTTCGACGCGCCGGGGCCGCTCGACGGCGAGTCCCCGGCCTTCGAGTCGGGCCTCGAGACGGCGAGTCAGGGCCCCGAGATCGACGGCGTAGGCGGGCCGGTAGACGAACGCCGAGTCGACTCCGGCGAGGTGCTCGCCTCGGCGGTGCAGTTCGCGCCCGGCCACCCGCCCTCCGTCGAACCAGTCGGGATAGGCGCCGGCGCCCTGCCAGCTGTCGAGCAGGCCGTCGGCGGTGGAGTCGTCGCCGAGGGGGCGGACCATCGTCGTCTCGACGATCGGCGGGGCCTCGAGGCGCGTTTGCCACCGATCGAGGCGGCGGAGCGTCGCCTCGACGAGCCGGGATCGGCGGGGAGTCGGCTCGAGCGACCGGCCGGGGAACGGGTGGAAGATGGCGGTCGGGTTGTCCGAGCCGCGCTCGGGGTGGCCGGCGTCGACGACCCGAAGGGCGTCGGCGGAAACCCCCTGTTCGACGAGCGATTCGACCAGCGCGAGTCCGGCCAAACCGCCCCCGACGACGGTCAGCTCACGCATCGTCTCGGTCCAGGTAATCGCGGCGGTCGAGTAGCTCGTACGGCTCGAGGGTCTCGGAGTGGCGTGCGGCGAAGGTGATCTCGTGTTTCGGCCCGGGCCCGTCGGCGGTCGCCACCGCGAGGTCGGCCTCGAACATGGCGCGTTTGACGCGGGTGGCGGCGCTGTAGGTGCCGAGGCGGGCGTCGGGCCGGAGGTGCGCCCGGGCGACCTCGAAGCACTCGGTCGTCCAGGAGTCGGGTTCGCGCTTCGGGCCGAAGGGATCGTAAAAGAGGGCGTCGGCTCGAAAATCTGCCAGTTCGAGGGTCCGCCAGTCGGTCGGATGCACGGTCAGTTGCACGCGGGCGGTTCGATCTTCGACCCGGACGGCACGCGGGGTCTCGGGGTCGATTTGCCCGAGGGCCTCGCGCACCATCTCGCCGGCCTCCCCGTCGTGAAAGTCGACGACCTCGGCGGCGACGGGAGCGTAGTCGACGGCGCGGTAGTCGAGCCGGGCGGTCTCCCCGGGCTCAAAACGCTCGCGGAAGGCCCGGAGGGTCTGCACGAAGTTGATGCCGGCGCCGAATCCCAGCTCGAGGACTCGCCACGGCGGAGGGCGATCGTTCAGGCCGGTGCCGTGCACGAAGATGTGGCGAGATTCGTCGACGGCGCCGTGCAGCGAGCTGTAGTGCACGTCGCGTTCGTGGTCGAAGAGGGTGTGGGAGCCGTCGCGGGTCTCGACGACGTCGAGCTGGTCGGGGCGATAGGGCGTCCGGGTCGGGGAGGTCATCTTGGGTACGGCATGACAAAAGTGCGGGGGACGATCGAAAGCTCGCGGGTCACTGAACGATAAACCACAGGTCGACGCGAAGATACAAGGGCGCGCGAGCCGGATCGGGGGAGATTCGACTGAATGGGAGGGGGTGGGCCAAGAAATGAAAGTGAGGCGAGCACGGCTCTAGAGGCCCGTAGGACCGTCACCCGGGCCACGATGTGGGGGGATTAGACGGCCCACCGTCCGTGCTCGCCTCGTCTTGCAACTTAACGACGGGGCCGAGTGTGTCAAGCGCGAAGGCGTCCTCGGGCTCCCGGCGGTTTGGGATCAGTTACGCCAAGAACGCCAAGAACGCCAAGCTCGCCAAGGCGTCTTCGGGCCCGCGACGGGACTCGTTCGATCGGGCACCGGCCCGGGAGACGGGGTCTCCCGGGAGTCGCCACACTCGGATGCAGATGACAGGCCGGACTGCGGGCCTCTCACTGCGGTCCGGCTGCGGGGTCCCCCGGGCGGCTTCGCCGCCGGCCGGTGCCGTTGGTTGTCGGGGGACGCGGCGTCGTGTCACTGGTTCTGGCGGATCGTCGGCGGCGGAAGCTCCGCGCTCGTCTCCTGGAATCCGCTGCCCTGGTCGTCCGGGTTCGCGCCGGTGAGCGTGGGGAACTGCTCGCCCATCGAGCCGGTGGCCATGAAGTTCCAGTCGGTCCCCTCGATGCTTCGGTTGGCGAAATCGAGGTAGCCGGTCAGCCCGCCGCGTTCGTTGAGCACGTACAGGCCGCAGCGGGCGGCGCCGGTGATGTCGGTGCCCCAGACGAGCACCCGGTCGGGCTCCGAGTCGACGACGTTGCGTCCTTCGACGACCAGCCCGTCGCCGACGTTTTGCGTCGCCGTCTCGCCGCTGCCGTCCTCGACCTCGTAGTCGCGGCCCCGCACCTGCGAGATCGTCGAGTGGCGCAACACGAGATCCGACCCGGAGACGAGCATGCCCGCCGCGGCATTGTTTTCGATGCGGGCCTGCGAGACGTCGAGCGAGCTGTCGATCGCGGCCAGGCCGGGTCCCTCGTTTTCGCGGATGGTCACCTCGCCGGCGCCCCCGCCGATCGTCATCGGGACGTTGCGATGGACCTCGGTCGACCCGCCGTCGGCGTCGACCAGGTAGGTCTGATCGACGCGGATGCCGCCGCCGACGTTGCCGGCGAGCGTCGTGTTTTGCACGGTCGACAGGCCGGCCACCGAGCCGCCGCCCTCGGAGAGCGGCGTGTCGGGATCGCCCTCGATGAGCAGCCCCCAGCCCTCGGAGCCGGGATCGGTGTCGAGGATGTCGCTGTTGCGCACGGCGACGGCGTGGTCCCGCACGCGGACGCCGCGACCTTCGGCCGAGGTGACGCGAACGTCGTCGAGATCGGCGCGCGCCCAGAGGTTCAACGACAGGTCGGGGGCGGGCGAGTCGGTCTCGAGGGCGATCGACTCCGGGAGGTTGCGGCCGCCCGGCAGCCAGGTCGAGCCGGGGAACCAGGTCGAGCCCGGAAACCACGTCGAGCCGGGAAACCAGGTCGAGCCGGGAAACCAGGTCGAACCCGGGAACCACTCGCTGTCGGCCGACCAGGTCGAGCCGGGAAACTCCATCTCGCCGGAGGTCTTGTCCCACTCCGGAATCAGCCGGCGCTCGTCGTCGTCCCAGCGTCGCACCAGGATGCCCTCGCGGTTGGTGTCGGTGATCGAAACCTCCTGGACGGAGACCCGGGAGCTTTCGAACAGCAATCCCTGGCCGTACACGTCGGAGACGGTCGTCCCGTCGGCGACGACGGCGAACGACTGCAGGGCGTGCAGGCCCGCCTCGCTGTTGGTCTCGGCCTCTTCGTCGGGATCGTCGGCGATCCGGGAGTTGTCGATGCGCACCGAGGCGTGCGCGGCGCGGATGCCACTTTCGACGGCGTTGCGCACCAGGGTGCGCTCGGTTCTCAGAAAGCCGCTGTACGGGCAGAACGACTCGTCGTCCTCATCGTCGCAGTCGGTGAGATCGAGGTTCGACGAATCGACGGTGATGCCGTGCTGGCCGGTCTCCTCGAGCCAGGTGTCGACGACGGCCAGGCCGCTGTCCTCGAGGCGAATGCCGGCCTCGGCCCCCTCTTCGAATCCGTGGATCCGGCTCGATTTGATCCGTCCCTGGTGGACGTCGATCGCGTCGACGCCGCGGCTGCTGGCTCCCGTGATGTCGACTTTGAGCAGTTCGAGGTGCGCCAGGTCCCTCGCCTCGACGCCCTTGGTGTCGGCCTCGATTCTCAGGTGCGAGAGGCTGACCGACTCGAGGCCGTCGAAGGTGAGACTCGCGCCGCCGCCCTCGGGGATGGTCAGCGTCGTCTCACCGGCGCAGCTTCCGACGATCGCCAGGCTCGACGGCAGGGAGGCGTCGGCGGGCAGCGAGTAGGTGCCCGGCTTCAGCATCACGATCGTCTCGTCGGTCTCGGTCGAAGCGAGGGCGCCCTCGAGGCTGGCGTGCGGGGCGGAGGGGGTGCCGCCGCCGTCCTCGGCCGCCTCGTCGGAGACGTACTCGACGTTCCAACTCGCGTCGGCCCCGAGCGCCGGTTCGGTCGCCCGGGCGGGCTCGCGAAAGCCCTCGAAGCATTGCTCGTCGACGAGACCGGCGCGGATCGAGCCGGACTTGCGGGTCGAAAAGGCCGTCCAGTACTCGGAGCCGAGCGGGGTGCCGGGCCCGGAATCCGCCTCGGCATCGGCCCGCCCGTCGCCCGGCTCGCCGGCCCCGGCGTCGGCCTGTGGTCCGCCGTCGTCTCCGAGCCGGGTGTCGGAGGCGCTGCCTTGCGCGTCGTATCCCTCGGCGCCGCATCCCGAAGCCACCGCGACCACGGCGGCGATCGAAGCAACCACGAGCGTTCGCCATCTCTCGTCCCGTCGATTCATCGTCTCCATCCCGGTCACAGTTCCAGTACGTATCGAAATCCAAACGACGCGTGCGTGCGGTCCGCTTGATTGTTTTTGCGTGCGGCGGCCCGGCACCAGTTGCTCGGAGCGTTGAAGCTGCCGCCGCGCTGGATGTACTCGTCGGGGCCGGCGTTCGAGGGGGTGCGCGTCCACTCGATCACCAGTCCGGCCATGTCGCAGACGCCGAACGGCGACCGATCGTACGGGTAGGAGCCGACCGAGGTCGGCATCGGGCGCCCGTAGTCGCTTTCGGCCATGCGGCACAGCGTCGGATCGAACCCGTTTCCCCAGGGGAATACCCGCCGGTCGACCCCTCTGGCGGCCACTTCCCACTGGATCTCGGTCGGCATCCGGTACTCCCGTCCGTCGCGCTCGCCCGCCCACTCGATGAAGGCCCGGGCGTCGTTCCAGTTGATCATCACGACCGGCCACTCCTCCTCCCAGGGATGGCCCTCTCGGTCGACCTCGGGGACCGAAAAATGCCCGCGCTCCTCGTCGATCGCCAGATAGTACACTGATCCGTCGGTCGAGCGCGGCGACCGTGCCCTGGCCGCCTCGAAGTCGCGCTCGGCCAGGTCGTTCAAAAAGGCGCAATACTCGGAGACGGTCACCGGATACCGGCGGATCAAAAATCCGTCGATCTCGAGCGTCGTCTCCGGCAGGCTCTTCGGCGCCAGGTCGTCTCCCCCCACAGTGTAGCGATCTGCGGGGACGAAACAAAAATCGGCCGACTCGGGGGCGTCCGGCAGGTCGATGTCGACGTGGGAGGTCTGGCGGCCGTGAACTTCGACGGGTCGCTCGGCGATCAGCCTCGGCGGGGTCTCGGGGCGGATTCGGTAGGTGCCGGTCTCGACGGTGACCGGCTGCTGGCTCCGGTCGAAATCGATCCCCTCGAGTTCGACGATCGGCCCGACGGCGCGCTCGCGAAAGACCTCGCAGTCGACGTCGCCGGGCGCGGCGATGCTGAGATGCCCCTCGCCGGCGAGCCGGTCGGTGTAGCGGCCCTCGTCGTATTCCTCGACCAGCGACCGAAAATACAGGGCCTTGGCCTCGTCGCGAGCCTGGCGAGCCTCCTCGAATTTGTACCAGTACAGGTCGGTCAGCAGCCTTTTCGCCTCCCGGGTCTCGTGCAATTCGAGCGACTCGCGGGTCGCCTGGACGCATTTCGAGTACAGCTCTTCGGCCTCGTGAGCGCGCTCGTCGAGCTCGTGCTGGCGCTCCCAGAGGGGTTTGCGCACCTCGAGGCCGTCGGAGGGGCCCAGGGCGTTGAGGCGTTCTTCGAGTTTGTCGCGCTGGTTGGCGACGCTCTCGCGGGTCTGCAGGTAGGCTTCGTGCAGGGCCCTCGCGCGCTCCAGCAGCTCCTCGGCGCGCCGGGCCCGCCGTTTGCGCTCCTTGACGCCGTCGAGATAGTCGGTCACCCGGTCGGCCAGCTCCCGGGCGCCCATCCGCTCGTCGGGGTCGTGGGCCATCGCCTGCAGGGTCGCCTCGGCCAGCGGGTCGGGGACCTTGCGGCCGTCGACGACCTCCCGGGGATCGGGCGGCTGTTCGGTCTCGACCTTCAACAAAAGCGCCGTCACCGAGTCGGCCTGGAAGGGAAACCGGCCGGTCAGGATGCGATACAGGATGACGCCGAGGGCGAAGATGTCGCTCGCGGGTCGCAGATCGGAATTTTCGCCGCGGATCTGCTCCGGCGACATGTAAAACGGGGTGCCGGCCATCTCGCCGTCGCGAGTGGTCTCGGGGGTCTGGTAGTCGGCGGCGATCTCCTCATCGTACAGGATCGCCAGCCCCCAGTCGACGACGTAGACTTCGCCGTAGGCGCCGAGCAGGATGTTCGCCGGTTTCAGGTCCCGGTGGATGATGCCGGAATCGTGCGCGTAGGCGACCGTCAGGCAGACCCGCGAGAAGAGCTTCAGAAGTCGCGGAAGCGGCTGGGCCGGCTCCTCGTCCGGCCGGTCGTCCTCCCGGTCGCGCTCGTGGAGGACCTCCCGGAAGTCGCGCTCCTCGATCAACTGCATGGTATAAAACCAGCGGCCGTCGGGGAGGCGGCCGACGTCGTAGACGGGAATCACGCCCGGGTGATCGAGCCGCCCGGTCGTCTGGGCTTCGAACAGGAATCGGTGGGCCTGTTCGGCGGCGTCGTCGACGCCGCTGGCGAGCACCTTCAGGGCGACGGTGCGCTGCAGGACCTCGTCGTGAGCGAGCCAGACGACGCCGGCGCCGCCCTCTCCGAGTTTCTCCTCGAGTGAATACCGCTCCGAGCCGGGGAGATTCCCGCCGGGACCGATGTCGCTCGCGGGCTCACCGGTCTGCGCCGCGCCGGTGGCGCTCGGGTCGGCGGTTTCCCCTCCGCCGTACACGAGCGTCTCGTCGGTCGGCTCGAGGAGGGTGCGCTCCTTTTGAAACTTCTGGATGTATTCTTCGAACGTCTCGTGCAGGTCGGTCTCGGGGTCGGCGGCCTCCTGCTCGACGGCGTCGAGCAGACGCTCGGCGGTGGCGAGTCCGAGATGGCCACTGACGACCAGGTCCCCGAGAACGTGAATGTCGTGCTCTTCGAGCATGCGAGCTGCCGGTTCCGATACGACGCGGATTGCGCGGCAAAGCTTTCCGGTCCAGGCTGCAAGGTGTAGCCGATCCGACGGTCGAACACAAATTTCGTGGGTCGGGTCCGGTCGGGGAAGCAGGGCCGGGGGAGGCTATTTCGAGCGGGCCTCGACGACGGGCTCGGGCCTTGCTGCCGGTGCAGCCGCGAGCCCACGGGTTGGGAGCAGGATCCGAATCGACGCGACGGGCGGGAGAGGGGTAGACGACGTGCCCGGCAGGAGGCAGGTGCCCGATCTGTCTCGGTCGATGGACTCGAACCGGCGGGGGAACGTCGACCGGGGGCGCGAGAGCCTTCGGAGATTGTCGACTCGGGTACGTCCGAACGAAGTGCCTCTCGAATCCGCGGCTCTCACACCCCCGGATCGGCGCTCAGAGCGTGGCCGGATGCAACTCGATCGCGTCCTCGATCTGCTCGAGGGCGTCCTCGCGGGCGTAGGCCATCGGTTCGTCGAAGGCGAACTCGAGCTGGCCGGTCTGCGTCTCCCCGTTGCCCTCGATCGTGTAGGTCATGATCGCCTCGGTCGACCCCGGCCCGGGCAGATCGGAGATCTGAAACTCGAGCGTAAGCCACAGATCTTCGTCGATCTCGCCCTCGAGCATCGAGTCCGAGGTGCGACGCAGGGCGGCGAGATCGGAGAGTTCGTCGTTGATTTCGTCCATCAGCTCGTCGAGCCACTCTCGTTCGGACTCGGGCCCCTCGTCTCCGCCGGGCGGGGCGAACGGATCGTCGATGGCGTCCCCGTCCCGGCCGCCGGAGGTGGGGTCGTTTCCGAAATCATCCCAATTGTTCGGGCTCATGTCGGTCCCTCCTGGTCAGCAACTAGTTCTCGCTCGGTACCGTCCAGACGCGAAATTAACCCGACTCGACAAGAATCAAGGCGAGTGGGTGAATTGCAGGATGAACAAAAAAAGTCGCGGTCTGCAAGGCGTTTTTCCTCGATGAACGGGTGGGTCTCGGGCCTGTTCGACTCCTCCGGGGATCGCCGAGAGGCGTTTGTATTTGCATCGAAATTCCGGACCATCGTCGGTGACGTCCACGAAGCCCCCGCCCTCGGAGGTCGAGATGGCCGAGACGCGACGCCCGCATCTGCCCCGGAGTCCCCGTCCGGGGACGAGCTGGGAGGTGACGATTGACGAACTCTCCCCCGACGGTCAAGGGATCGCGCATTGGCCGGCGCGGGTCGGCCCGCAGCGGGAAGCGAAGGACTTTCGGTTTCACGTCCGCAAATCGGTGCCGGGCGACCGACTGGAGGCCGTCGTCGAGCACCGGAGCGGCGAACGGATCCAGGCGCGGTTTGAAACCCTGCTGGAACCGTCGCCGATGCGTATCGAGCCGCGCTGTAAGCACTTCGGCCGACGCGATCGCGAGGGCGAAGGCTGTGGAGGCTGCACCCTCCAGATGCTGTCGTATCGCCACCAGCTCGCGATGAAAGAAAAGACCGTCAAATCGGCGATCGCCGAACAGGGGGGTGCTCCGGGGGAGGTCTCGCCGATGATCGGTGACGACGAGCCGTGGTATTACCGCAACAACATGGAGTTCAGCTTCGGGGATACCGCCGACCGCGAGTTCGCCTTCGGGATGTATCCGACCGGCTACACCTACGAGATTCTGAATCTCGACGAGTGTCATCTGCAGTCGGAGTTTACGTCGGCGTTTCTCCCCCGGGTGCGAGACTGGGCGAAGCGTCGGGGCCTGAAGCCGTACATCAACTCGCAGGACGAGGGGTTTTTGCGGACGCTGACGATTCGCGAGGGGGAGCGCACGGGCCAGCGGCTGCTCGATTTGATGACGACTCACGATCCCGAGACGAGGATGGAGGGGCGGGAAGTGGCGGCCGAGGAGGTCGCCGAGGCGTTTCGGGCGTTTGCGCTCGAGACGGCCGAGGAGCTGGGGGCGGAGATCAGCTCGGTGTACTGGACGCAAAAGCGTGCGATCCGCGGAGAGCCGACCGAATGGATCGAGCATCACCTGTACGGCGAGCCGGTCCTCGAGGAGATCTTGCGTCTGCCGGACGAGGTGGAACTACGCTTCGAGATCGATCCACGGGCATTCTTTCAGACGAACACGCGACAGGCGGAGGTGCTGTACCGGGAAGTTCTGGGGGCCAGCGGGCTTCGACGGGAGGACGGCTCGGTGGAGACGGTGCTGGATCTGTACTGCGGGACGGGCACGATCGGCCTGGTGATGGCGCCGTACGCCGAGCGGGTGATCGGGGTCGAGCTGCAGGAGGACGCCGTGGCCAACGCCCGGGAGAACGCCCGGTCGAACGGGCTGGAGAATGCGGAATTCGTGGCCGGCGACGTCCGCGAGGTGCTGGACGAGGAACCGCTCGAAGGGATCGGCGAGTCGGTCGACCTGGTCGTCGTCGATCCGCCGCGCTCGGGTCTGATCGAGGAGGCGCGCGACCAGGTCGTCGAGATTTCGGCGCCCCGGCTCGTGTACGTCTCGTGCAACCCCGAGTCGCTGGTGCGCGACCTGGCCGATCTGACCGACCGGGGTTATCGGGTCGACGGGATTCAACCGATCGACATGTTTCCGCAAACCCCGCACATCGAGTGTGTCGCGCGGTTGGCGCGTTGAGACGAAAAACATCGGACAATCGGACGATCGGACGATCGGACGGTCGGACGGTCGGACGAGCGGACAGTCGGACAAGACATCGGACAATCGGACGATCGGACAATCGAACAATTGGACAATTGGCTCCCAAGAGTCGGTTTCAGAACCTCGGCGAGGAGCGAGAGCGTGGCTGGTGCGTGCAAGCGCCAGGAGCCGATGCGCAGGCGATACCGGAGGTATCGTCGAGTCTCGGCGACGCCGCGATTGCCGTGGCAGACGCGCTCGTAGCCCCGTTCGAGTGTTTTGAAACCGGCTCTAAAGCGCTTCCCAGTCGTCGCGGGGGCATCGCTGGCTGATGAGTGCCTGCTCGAGGCGGCCGCGCAGGGTGTCGAGCAGGTCGCCGTAGGTCGCCGCCAGGCCGGCGCAGAAATTCGGATGCTCGCCGGTGAACTGGCCCCGTATCTGCGAGATGGACGTCTCGTCGGCGTGCTCGCCGAGATACGCCTCGAGCGGGCTGTCTCCCGCCTCGCAGCCGTCCCGGATCACCGAGCGCGGCGGGGAGTCGCGGCTGTCGCGGGCTTGCTCGAAGGCCCATCGGAGATCTCGGGCGATGACGGGGAGGATTTCGGCGACGCGAGAGGGTTCCAGCGAATGACCGTCGAACTTGCTTTGATACAGCAGGCGTGCCAGCGAGTTGGCGGTCGACTCGACGCATGCCCGGTGCTCGGCGGCGTCGTGGCACTGCCACCGAAGCTGAGGGGCGGGAGCGTCGTCGGCCGTGTCGTGGCTCATCCACAGGATCGTGTTTTCGTCATCCTCGTCCGCCTCGTCGGGACTCGGGGCCTCGCCGGGTCGGTTGGCGCGCGCCGTTCGCTTTGACTTTTCGATCGCCCGCGTCAGCTCGAGGTACGCCTCGGACATCGCCTGGCGGACGTCCTGAGCCGCCCGTCGTCCCTCGTCGCTACGGCACACCTGATTGTCGGTCTCGAGGATGAACGACGAGAG
This sequence comes from uncultured Bradymonadales bacterium, assembly GCA_964600555.1. Taxonomy (GTDB): domain Bacteria; phylum Myxococcota_A; class Bradymonadia; order Bradymonadales; family Bradymonadaceae; genus CAJXPB01. The sequence goes on along the minus strand of CAZRLK010000026.1, from coordinate 17,942 downwards.
GGCCTCGGTGACCTCGGCTTCGCCGGCGTCGACCGCCTCGCGGGTCTCTCCCGAGATCGGGTTGCCGACCAGCTCCTGTTCGTCTCTGGAGTGTGCGCAGGTGGTCGTCCACACCAACAGCCCGCCCGCCGCCACCAGCCACACCAGGAGGCGAGCTTCGAGAGCGAGGGGGCGATCTTCGTGGTCACTCGTCATGGGATCACCGTCTCGGCCTGGAGTCGGGTCAACGTTGCGGCGAGGGCGGTGCGTGGCCCTGGGGCATGCCCGGGATCGCGGGTGCCATCCAGGGAGCGTACGGTACGCCGGGCAGCCCCCGGTGATACAGCATCTCGACCTCGAGCGCCGGTCCCTCCCGGGGCGGGCGCCGCTCGAGGTCGGTCCAGAACGTCTGTCGGCAGACGTATCCCCGACCGTAGGCGAGCTGATCGCCGACCCCGGTCCCGAGCGCGCAGATGCCGATCTCACTGGCGTGTCCGGTACTCAGCCAGTCGGGAAAACTCAGCTCGTCGCTGCGTTCGTCGACGGGCAGCGTGTAGTGAAACCAGGGGATACTCTCGGCCCCGTCGGTCGGGATGCGGAGGTCGAGCCACAGCCGGATCGAGTGGTCGGCGAGGCGCTCCCAGTCGTCGGGATCGACGGTATAGTCGACGACGATGCCTCCCCCGGAGCGGACGGCTTCGAGATGTTCGAAGGTGACGTGCTGGTGGGGTGATGCGGGCGCCGAGGCGTGCGACGGCGCCTCGCGGTCGGTCCCTGCATCCTCGGCGCCGGCCGCCGCGGCCGCCATGAGGGCGACCGTCGCGAGCAGCGATGCGAGCAGGCGGCCCCCCCGGCGGCGTCGGCGGATGTCGGGCAATACGGCCATGGGCTTCCTGGGGCGAAGGACTCGTCATGCCGGCGCTTCACGCGCTCATCCGGAAGATAATCACGAGTCTCTCCGTCCCCAAGCCGCCGGCGCCGGGCGCTCACGCGTCGCGGCAGGTGCCGCTCTCGCACGACTCGCCGCTCGGGCACTGGCAGTCGTTCCTGCACTCGGGGTCGTCGGACGGCGCATCGGGGTCAGTGCACAGGCCGGTGTTCGAGGCGTCGGTCGCCTCCATGTCGCAGACCTCGCCGCTCGGGCACTGCTGGTTGCAGTTGCAGATCGAGGCGCACTCGCCCTGCTGGCAGACCTCGCCGGAGAGGCACTCGGCGTCGGAGCGGCACTCGACGTCCGGGTCGCGGCGGCAAAAGCCGGCCCCGTCGCAGACGTAGCCCGACTCGCAGTCGCCGTCGTCCTGGCAGCTCGGCTTGCAGGTGGCGTCGACGCAGACTTCGCTCTGGCCGCAATCGGCGTTGAACCGACACTCGATCGGCACGCACAGGCCCTGCCGGCAGATCTCGCTCGAACTCTCGCACTCGGAGCGGTCCTTGCAGCGCGCCAGGCAATCGCCGTCGACGCAGACGGCGTCTTCGCCGCGGCAATCCTCGTTTTCGGTGCACATCCCGTCGGAGTTGCGATCCTCACACTGGCCGTCGACGCACAGCTGGTCGGAGGCGCAGTCGTTGTCGCCGTACACGCACTCCGGCTCGGAGGGGTCGACGCACTCGAAGTTGCGACACTCCGCACCCTGGCCGCAGTCGGCGTCCTCGCTGCACTCGCCCTGCGGGGCGACACACTCGTTGTCGACGCAGCTCTCGCCCTGGGCGCAGTGCTCGGAGCTGAAGCACTCGACGTCGCCGGTCGGCTCGTCGGGGCAGACGCGGTCGGTGCTGCCGAGTTCCTCGCGGGGGACGCACACCGACGGGGTGTTCGGCTCGTCGACACACTCGAAATCCAACGGGCAGTCCGCCGAGGTCTCGCAGTCGGTCGCGCAGATCTTCGGTCCGCCATCCGGCGAGCGCTCGAAATACAGGCGCACGCACCGGGCGTCGGGTTCGGCGCAGTCGTAGGCCGTCGAGCAGCTCTGGCACAGCCCGCCGGTTCCGGTGTTGTCGAAGTCGCGGTCGGTGCAGGTGCCGTCGAGGCAGACGGTGTTGTCCGGACAGTCCAGGTCGCCGCTGCACTGCCGGTCGCAGGCGTCGGAGCACTGCTGTTCGACGGTGCATTCGTCGTAGCAGCCGAACTCGTCGCAGGTCGTCTCGCAGGAGCGCACCTCGCGGCAGCAATCCTCCGAGCCGTCCGGCGTATCGCCCGGCCCCTGGGTGGTCGAATCCCGGTCGATGACCAGGCACGACGAGAGGCCGACGATCAGGGCGATCAGGCCGAGACTCGCGAAACTCAACAGGCGTAGGCGTTGCATGGTCGGCTCCGTGGGTTCGTTCAGGCACGTCACAGCAGCTCACCGTCTTCAACCGCTGGGACGCCCGCACCGCCAGATTATTCAATCTCACGCGGTCCGTCGCGTCGGTCGGCCTACCACCCTACAGGCTCCATCCCGCCGCCCGCGATTTCGCGAGAGCGGCGGAGGTCGGCGGCCCGGACAAACGCGTTTGACGGTGAAAGTGAAGGGTCATTAACGTGCGGGCAACGCCTTTCTACAGCATAGGGACTCGATCCTGAGCTGGGGGGCGGGGGGCCCGCTCCTTTGAAAGAGGCGCCTCGGGCCGCGGATGAACGAACGCATCCAGGCGCTCGTCGTCGTATTGCGGGTGGCGGGGGCACCGTCGATTTTTGGCAATCGGCAATCGAACGATTCGAACGAGGATATCCTCATGCAGCAATTTGCCAGTGAGAAATGGTCATTCCTTCTAGCATTGTTTGTCGTGTCGGTGGCGTACGGGTGCGGTGGCAGTGAAACTCGGGTCGAACCGCAGGGGTCGGTGTGCACGCCGAATCCCGAAGTGGAGCCCGAGGATTGTCGGGTCCAGGACGAGGACTCGGAGGTCAATCCTGATGGCGGCTACAAAGTCACTTCACCCGAAACCCTGCAGCCAATTTGCTCGAGCCGTTGCACGCGGATGCAAGAGGTTTGGATACATGACTTCCCGGAACTTGAGAATCTCGGGGCACTCGGGCGACTCGACCGGCTCGAGCAGGGACTCACTGTCGAAAAGAATAAGAACTTGAAGTCCCTGCAGGGGCTCGACCTCGACTTTGTATTTACCGTCAAAGTCCTCGGAAATCCGTCACTCAAGAGCCTGGAGGGTTTAGGACCGGATACCGAAATTAAGGGAACCCTTGCGATCTCGAACAACCCGAAGATCGACAACTTGAAGTCGTTGGAGTGGCTCGAGGAGTTTACCCATACCAATGGGGGGCGTTTGCAGTTGAGGGGAAACGGATTGTCGAGTCTGGAGGGACTCCAGAATCTGAGCTTCGACGGGCGGGGTGGAGAAATCCGGATCGACAACGAAAACAATCTGACCGACCTGCAGGGATTCGGCGACATCGGGTCGCTGGAGAGGCTCATCCTGGTGCGCAACGATTCGCTGGAGAGCCTCGAGGGGCTCGAGGAACTGGACAGTGTGACCTTTGATCTTCGGATTACCGACAACCCGAGCCTTCCGGCCTGCAAGATCGACGAGTTCGTCGATCGGATCGACGACGAGATCGATTCGAGTGCCATTACGATCTCGGACAACGGCGGCTACGACCATCCGGCCTGCGAATGATCGCGTGAATGCGAGGGCGTACCGCCCTCCCAGATAGTCCCAGCGAGGTGGGGGGAGCCGGTAGTCGCCCGCTTTGGGAGCGGCGTGGCGAAGAGCGTTCGACCGCACGTCGAGACGCTCTCGGCTTCGAGGGGTTCGAAGAACGGCTTGCGGCCCGTCTTCTTGTGTGCGCCCGTGAGACGATCCTATATAATGGGGAGCCGTATCGTTCCATCCACGAGCGTCGGGGTGGCTCTGCGGCGCTCGTGTGCGAGTTGTGACAGGAGGCAACGTGTCCGAAGGAGAGCGGCTGTTTCTCGTCGTCGATCCAGAAGCGGGGACGACCCGTGCGCTGGAGTCGGCGCTGCAGGAGTGCGGGGCTCGAGTGACGGTACGCGACTCGGCGGACCAGGCGCTCGAGGTGCTGTGCTCGGAGCCGACCGAGCTGGTGATCGCCTCGACGCAACTGGGCGACGGCGACGGGTTTCGCCTCTGCAGTCTGATGCGGGGGCAGGCCGATTTCGATCCCACGCCCCTGGTGTTCATCTCCGACGATCGGTCGAAATCACGGCGTCTCGAGGGGTTTCAGGCCGGGGCGGCGGACTATCTCAGCAAGCCGTTTTTCTTCGCGGAGTTGCAGATGCGCATCTCGGCGCTGCTGGCGCGGGAGGTCCGGGTCGCCAGCGACGCGACCTGGTCGGTGACCGAGGGGACGCTCGCCGAGCGCTCGCTGGTCGAGATCCTGGCGGACGTCGAGCAGCAGGATGCGACGGGGACGCTGAGCATCGCCCGGGAGGGTCGCCAGGCGGTCGTGCACTTCCACGACGGCCAGATCGTCGGAGCGGTCAGCGGAACGCTCGAGGACAAGGAGGCGCTTCTGGGGCTGGTCGCCTGGCCGGCCGGCGAGTACGTGTTGCGGACGGTCGAGGGGGAGGGGGGGCGGGAGCTGGAGCCCGGCGAGGTGGTGTTGGTGAGCATCCGGCCGCTGGAAGTCTGGAACGAGGTCATCGACGGGTTGCCGCAACTGCGGGGCGTCTACGAGACGCGAGGCGAACAGGCGCCGGAGGTCCCGGGGTTCGATCTCGAGGACGTCGCCGGGATCTTCGAGTTGTTCGGCGGCGGCCGGACCCTCGGCGAGGTCATTTCGGCGAGTGCCCCGGACCTGGTGGTGACGTTGCGGATCGTCGACGAATTGCTCGACGGGGGATGGGTCGAGCGGATCGACGAGCCGGGCGAGGTGCCGGGGCCGGGGGTCGGGGAGCCGAAACCCGACTTTGCGCGCTGGATCGACCCGGCGGGCTGGAGCGCCGGAGTCGTGCTGGAGGGGGAGGCGGAAGCGGGGCCGTTTCGGATCATCCCGGAGCCGGTCGAGCGGGAGGACGCCTCGCGGGCGGCGGGCGCGGAGTCTCCGGAGCCGGAGGATCGCCGGGAAGAGTCGACGGGCGGGTCGGGGGCCTCGCGGGGGGACCCGGACGAGGCGACGGCGGACGAACGTGAACGCGAGTCGGAGACGGCGCCGGCCGGGGAACCGCCGGACGAGCAGCGCGAGGCTCGGGCGTCGGCCTCGCACGAAGATCCGCCGGGCGCCGGCGGCGAACAGGACGACCTCCCGGAGAGTCTCGAAGGCGAGCAGCCGCGCGAGCCCGGGCTCTTCGAAAACGAGGAGTCGATCGGCCCCGATCCGAAGCTCGAGTTCGAAAACGAGGCCGTTTCGGTGCTCAAGTCGGATTCCGAACCCGAGATCGTCGTCGACGAGGAGGCGAGGGCGGCGGAGGGGCGCGAGGCGGCCGGGGAGGAGCCCGAGGAGACGGGCGGCGATCGGCAAACGAGCGACGCCGGGTCGGCCACGGAATCGGAGGAGACGCCGACCTCGCTCGATTTCGAATCGAGTCCGGTCCTCGCCGAGGACTCCGAGCCCGACCAGACGCTCGAGTCCGACTCGGGGCCGGAGCTGGTGTCGGACTCCGAGACCGGCGACGAGGAGCACGCCCGAGGACTCGCCAGCGAGTCGAGCCCCGAACTCGCTTCCGAAACGGATTCCGACGGGGAGCGCAGTGATCGGGGACTTGCGGCCGGTTCGAGCCCCCGGCGCAAGGCGGACCCGGAGACGGTCGATGCGGGCGACGGAGAGACGGATCTCGAGCAACCCGAAGGTGCGCAGCCGAGACTGGAGGCGGCGTCCGATGCCGAAGTGGTGGGGGAGTCGGGGGAGGAGCCGGGAGAGGAGACGCTCGACCTGGCGCACGAGGAGAGAGACGAGGTCGAGGCCGAGGAGCGAGACGCCGAGTCGACCCAGCCGGGGATGCGGGCGGAGGGGGCCTCGAGAGAGGAGTCCGAGGCCGACTCGCAGGCCGGTCCGCAGCTTCACGAACGCCACGAGCCGGGAACGATCGAGCATGTGACGTTGCGCCTTCGCAAATCCGGGACCGGCGCCGTTCAGACCTTTTACACGGAACGACACGAAACGCCTCCCAGCGAGCGCATTGCCCCGAACTTGCCGATCTCCGAAGTCGAGGAGTTCGACGAGGAGCGGGCGGGCAATCCGGAGGCTGCGGAGTCGACTGAAGCTGCGCCGCCGGTCGACGAGATCCCGGACGAGGAAGCGCTCGGGCCCCGGGCCGAGACGCCCGTCCTGGGGGTCGAAGCTGCGACGAGCGACCCCCCCGAGGATGTCTCGCTCGAGAGTGGCGAGCAGGGGGAGGACGAAGCGGGCGAAGGCGAGGTCGTCGCCGGCGCGGGAGCGGCGGAGCCCGAGGCGGAAGGACTCGAGGAGTCGACCGACGTCGAGTTGGCCGCCGAGCAGGCGCAAAGCGAGGCGTCAATCGAGCAGGTGTCGCCGGAGGCGTCGGGCGAAGTCGAGGACGAGGAGCCGGTCGAAGAGACGGTCGGTGACGAGACGTCTGTCGAGGGGAATGGCGAACGGGGCGCTGCCGAAGTTCTCGGAGACGCTCCCGACGTGGAGGGGATGGAATGGGAACGCGCGCTCCAGGAACCGGAGGGCGATCTCGGTGATAACGAGGCCGAGGGAGAAGCGGCGTCCGCGCCGGACTCCGACGCGCTCGACGGCGAAGAGCAGTTGGCCGCCGATTCCGAGCCCGGGGAGGCGCCGGTGGCGGAGGCGGACCGCAATCCCCCCGACAGAGAGGTGACCGACGCTACGCCGGACGAGCCGACCGTCGAGCCGACCGACGACGAGGCCGATGCCGGCGGCTCCCGGGAAGATACCGCGCTCGAGGCGGCTCCGAACGACGAGCCGAAAAGCGACGAGGGGGACCAGGAGGTCGACGAGGCGTCGTTGAATCCGGACGAGCGCATCCCACCCGACGAGGTCTTGCCCGAAGAGATCCCGACCGAGGATCTCCCGCGGACGCCGGCCCCCGACCCCGAGGACATACTCAAGTCGCCCGACGAGGCCGACGAGGAGGATTCGAACGGTCTCCTCTGGCTGGCCGCGGCGCTGGTGCTGGTGGTCGGCCTCGGTGTGCTCGCTTACTATTCTGCCGATCGGGGCGCCGAGGAATCGGCCGAAAAAGCCGTGGCGAGCGCCGAGGAAGAGGCGCCGAAGGAGTCGGAGCCGGGTCCCTCGAGTGGCGAAGAGAGTGCGGTTCCCTCCGACGAGCCGGTCGAGCCGGAGGGGAGCGCGGCGCTCGACGAACCGGGGCCGGACCAGGTGCAGATCGTCGACGAAACTCGTCGTTCCGGCCGCCAGATCGGGGAGGGAGTCAGCGACGCGGCGACCGTGCTTGCGTCGGCAAGCGGGGGGGGCACCGACTCCGAGCCGGCCGCCGACGACGAGGACGGGGCGGAGGCGACCGAGCAGGAGCCCGAGGAGGGGGAGGAGGTCGCTTCGGCGGAGACGAGCGGGTCCGACGACGAAGGGGAGACGGGAAGCTCCGGGGCGGAGCCCGAAGACGAGGCGGCGGACGAGCCCGAGGAGACAGAGACGGCTTCGGCGGAGGCGTCGGAAGACTCCGCCGACGAAGGCGAAGACGACGCACAGGCCGATGTCATCACGGGGATCGCCGACGCGATCGAACGGCAGGAGTACGCGGGGGCCGAGCAGAAGCTCGAGGAGCTTCCCGGACGGTTCCAGCAGGATGCAAAGGTCCGCGATCTGTACCTCGACCTCGCAGCCGGCTACCAGACCGAAGTTCGCGATCTCGAGGCGGCCAAACGCGTCTACAACGAGTATCTCGAGCTGTTTCCCGACGGCAAGTACGCCAGCGAGGTCCGCTCGATTCTGGCGCGGCTCGACGGCGAATAATTGGCGAGGGGGAAGTGTTCGAGGGACGATGCCGACGAATTCCGACCAGAACGAGCGATCGGCGCCGGCCATTCTGGTGAGTGCCTGTCTGCTCGGCGAGCCGGTCCGCTACGACGCGACCGCCAATCGAGTCGCCGGCGATCGACTCGAGCGGTGGCGCCGGGAGGGGCGAGTCGTGGCGTATTGTCCGGAGGTCGCCGGCGGGCTGTCGACGCCGCGGCCGCCGGCCGAAATCGTCGGCGGCCAGGGCGAGGACGTAATCGAGGGGCGAGCGAGCGTGGTCACCGAGGAGGGCGTCGACGTCACGGAGGCGTATCTGGCGGGGGCCCGCGGTGCCCTCGAGACGGCGCGCCGGGCGGAGGCCCCGCTCGCGATCCTGAAGGACGGAAGCCCCTCGTGCGGGTCGAGTTACGTCTACGACGGAACGTTCTCGGGCAGCGAGATCGCCGGGGCCCGGGGCGTGACTGCCGCCCTGCTCGAGCGCCACGACATCCGGGTCTTCGACGAGACGAGCCTCGAGCGGGCCGAAGCCTACCTGCGTCGCCTCCGGGCCCTTCGCTAGATCGGGCGTGATCAAACCCCGTGCGAGCAGGGTGCCGGCGTCCTCGGTCGAATTCGCCAGGACGTCGAGAACTCCCGGCGCCCTCGGTTGCATTCGCCAAGACGCCAAGACGCCAAGAACGACGCCGGCGCGCCTCCCGGTGCCTCGATCGCGCGATGCCTGTCGCGGGCCCGAGAACCCCTTGGCGATCTTGGCGAGCTTGGCGCCTTGGCGTAACGGATCCCGAACCGTCGGGAGCGCGAGGACGCCTTCGCGTACTTTGCGCCCTCTGCGGTTTCCCGTCGTTTTTCCCGAGAGACCTCCCCGCCTCGCCGGTTGCTTTTCGCGCGCTTCTGGTGACAATACCCGTCGACTCTGCCCTTCGCGCGACGCCACGGAGCGACATCGATGGCCGACGATTGCCTCTTTTGCAACATGGTCGCCGGCGAGGAATCGTACGTTCCCGTCTACGAGGACGACGAGCTGCTCGCCATCATGGACATCCACCCGATCAATCCGGGTCACGTCCTCGTCTTCCCCCGCGAGCACGTCGTCGATTTCCACCAGCTCGGCGACGACGAATACGCCGGTTTGATGCAGGTCGCCAAGGACCTGGCCGGGGTGCTCGACTACCTGTACGAGCCGAAGCGGGTCGGCATGCTGATCGCCGGCTTCGACATTCCCCACATGCACGTCCACCTGGTGCCGATGCACCAGTTTCACGACATTACGTCGAAAAAGATCCTCGACGGCCAGCGCGGCGATCCGACGCCGGGCGAGCTCGAGGAGGCGGCGACGGAGATACGCGATGTGAGCAACGCGTGAGGGGTGTCGGTCGTGGGGGATCGGGCGCCGGGGGTCACTCGACAGGCGTCGGTCGTCAGGCGTCGAGGAGGTCGGCGACTTCTGTGGTCAGGGCCCGGTAGTGCTCGGCGCCGCGGCTGTCGGGGGCGTACTCGAAGATCGGCTGGCCGGCGAGCTGGGATTGTTTGAGCTTGGAGTTGATGCCGATCCGTGTCTCCAGCACCAGGTCGCCCCACGCCTCGTCGATCGTTTCGAGGACGTCCTCGTTGACCGAACTGGTGCGCCGGTCGACGCGCGTCAAGAGCACGCCGAGCACCTCGAGGTCGTGGTCGAGCCGCTGGTTGGCGGTGACGACCGTCCCCATCAATTCGTCGGCCCCCTGGACCGACAGCGGCGAGAGATCGGTCGGAATCAACACCCGGTCGGCGGCGATCAGCCCGTTGAGGGTGAGGTTCCCCTTGTTGGGCGGGCAATCGACCAGCACGTAATCGTAGTGGGTCCGGGTGATCTCGAGGGCGTCGCGGAGGCGAAGCTCTTTGCCGATCTTCTGGGCGATTCGGCCCTCGGTCTCGGCCAGTTCCGGGTCGGCGGGGGTGATGTCCAGGCGATCGAGGCCGGTCGAGGTGACGGCGTCGAGGACCTGGCATTCGCCCTCGTCGTCGAGCAGGACCTCGCTCAACGGATCGGCCCCGGGCGCCTCGACGTGGTGCGAGGAGAGGCTCGAGGCGCAGTGCCCCTGGGCGTCGAGATCGATCAACAACACCCGGGCCTCCTCGAAGCTCGCCAGTCCGCAGGCGAGGTTGACGGCCGTCGTCGTCTTCCCGACGCCTCCCTTGACCGTCGCGACCGCCAGTACCCGTCCCGCCCGGTTTCCCCGGGCGTACTGCGGGCCGGAATCGACCAGTTTTTTGATGCCGTTCGAAATCAAATCGCGCATCGTGGACTCCAGACCCTGAGCGTGCGTTCATCCGTGCCTCGCTTCGTGTATAAGACCTCGGGATCGATCCGACAACGCCTCCGCGCCGAATTCGCTCCCGCCGGTCGGGGGGAGTCGCCGTGGCGGCCGCTGTGCGGATGGTGTGCGCACGAGCGATTCGATGGATCGCCCCGTCCGAACCCTTTTATGCTGCGCAAGCAGTGCTGCGCCCCGAACGGCACGGGTCGGCCTCTCCTGGACACCGTCGAAGGCGGCCTTCCCGGTGATGTTCTCTCGCAGAAGGTCCGGCGGGGCTTCCGGGGGGGGAGGCGCCGGGGCGGCCGCTGTGCGGAGATTTTTTGCAATTCTGCGCGCTCCTGCGGTACGCTTGGGCTGTTGCGCGATACGAAAGCGAGGTCCGCCCGTGGTGGACCCGAATCGATCACCTGGATGCGAGTGGACGAGATGATGGACGCCGTACGGACGAGTTTGTCGTGTGTGATAGTCGCTGTCGTGGCGCTGGGTCTGGCGAGTTCCTGTGCCGACGCTCCCCCCGCTCGCTGCACCGGTGCCGGATGTCCCGACACCGGCGGAGCCGACGCCGACCAGGCGGGAGACGAGTGTGAACTCGACCGGGACTGCTCGGGCGAGTACACCTGTGAGAATGGCTACTGTTCGGCGCCGGGCGTCGAGTGTTTCGACAGAGAGGACTGTGAGGGGGAGGAGGCGTTCTGTGACAGCGACGGTCTCTGCCAGACGCCGCCGGGCTCGGAGGATGCCGGGATGGATGCGAGCAGCGACGGGGAGACGGATGCCGGAGCCGACGGCGGGACGGACGACGCCGGGCCGGGAGGGGACGTCGACGATGCCGGCGACCGGATGGACGGGGGTCCCGACGGCGGACAATGCGAGGGATGTTATTTCAGCGACGGCGAGCAGTCCGACACCCAGTGTGTGGAGGGGACTGACGACGGCGCCTGCGGCAGCGGCGGCGAGGAGTGCGTCGAGTGCGGCGAGGGCGAGACGTGCAGCGACCAGGGCGAATGCGTCGAGGAATCGTGCTCGCCGAACAACTGCGACGGATGTTGCCGGGACGGGACCTGCGAGACGGGCACGAGTGACTCGGCGTGCGGCTCGGAGGGCGAGGAGTGCTCGAGCTGCCAGAACGAGGCCCGATGCCTCGAGGCCGACTCCGGGGCGGGGGGAAGCTGCGAGTCGTGCAACGGCTGCTGGACGTCGGGTGACGTCTGCGAGTCGGGCGGTTCGGACGATGCCTGCGGTTCCGGCGGCGAGTCGTGCTCGTCGTGCGGGTCGGGTGAGACCTGCGACAACGGCACCTGCGTCGAGGAGTCGCAGAGTTGCACCGACTCGTGTAGCGGGTGCTGCAGCGGCGGGAGCTGTGAACTCGGCACCTCCGATTCGGCGTGTGGCTCGGGGGGCAGTTACTGTCGGAGCTGTCAGGACGGCTATTCGTGTCAGGGCGGCAGTTGCGAGCTCGACCACGACAGCCGCTGGGACATCATCGCCGTCAGTGCGACCATCCCCGATCGCAGCTCGAACGGGACCTACTGGGATCCGGGGACCAGCAGCCAGGCGGCCGATCCGTACATCGAGGTGACCGTCGACGGACTCAGCCAGACGCACACCGCTCAGACCGACTACGAGGAAGATACCCACTCGCCGTACTGGTACGAGACGACCGTCGAGGACGTCCGGGCCGGCGACATCCTCAGCGATACGACCTACCTGATGCGCGACTGGGATCCGTGGTATCGGGGCGGCGACGATCTGATCGTCGACAACTGCACCGCCGACTTCGACGAGAACGACTTCGACAGCCTGACCTGGAGCGTCGACTTCGATTGCGTCAACAATTCCGGGTCGAGCAATCCGACCGAGACGACCGTCGAGCTGCGGCTCGTGCCGCACTGATCGCCTCGGTCGGAAAGGGATGTGGGGAGCCTCCGAAGGAACGAGGTTGTCCGAGACACGGGACCAGAGACGATGAGCAACGGGATCGAGGTGACGGGTGGCCGCCGGGCGAGAATGCTGGTTTGCGGCGTGCTTTTCGCTGTGGCAGCCGCGGGCAGTAGCTGTATCTTCGCCGCGAGTCCGGAGAGTCGGGAGGTGTCGCAAAACGACGGCGGGAGCGAGGCTGCGGATGCCGCATCCGACGTCGCGGAGTCGATCGACGCCGGGCGGGAGGATGTCGACGGAGCGTCGGACCCGGACGCCTCTCCGGCATTCGACGTCGGGGATTGCAGCGAGGGCTGTGTGTTCGTTCCTCAGGGGGAGGGGAGTCCACGGTGCCTCGACGGGAACGACGACCTGGCGTGCGGGACGGGAGGCGACCAGTGTCAGGCCTGTGGCGAGGGGGAGGAGTGCAACGACAGCGGCGAGTGCATTGAGCGGGAGTGTTCGCCGGTCGGCTGTGAGGGCTGTTGCATCGGGGACACGTGTGTCGAGGGACGCCACGACGAGAGGTGTGGGTCCGGCGGCAAGGAGTGTGTCCAGTGTGGAGAGCGGCAACGCTGCCAGCCGGTCGAGGAGGGTCCCGGAGGGAGCTGTCGGGTCTGCAACGGATGCTGGGACATGCGCGGGGAGTGCAGGACCGGCGACTCGAGCTCGTATTGTGGGAGGGGAGGCGTCGAGTGTGAGTCGTGTTCCGGCAACGAAGTCTGCGTCGAGGGGTCGTGTTTCCAGCCGGGTGCGGACCTCACCTGCGAGTCGAATGAGTGCGTGGCAGGCGGGCAGTGCGAGTCCGGAGAGAGTGACGATGCGTGCGGTTCCGGCGGCGATTACTGTCGGGAATGTCCGGAGGGACACGAATGCAGAGGCGAAAACAGCCGGAACGGATGTGAACTCGAATTAACCAGCCGATGGGACGTGGTCGCCGTGCGGGCGGAGATCCCGGGCGAAAACGGTCAAGGCGAAGCCTGGGATGCCGCGACTCTGGAGGGGCAGCCGGAGGCCGACCCGTATCTGACGATGTTTCGCGACAGCGAGAGGACGGGGAAGACGGCCGTCCGGGTCAATACTCACACGCCGTACTGGAACCAGGTCGTCGCCGAGGGGATTCGGGCCGAAGTGCTGGTCGCCGAGGCGAATTTCGAGCTTCACGACCAGGATACACTCAAGAGAGACGACGTCATCGTCGACGGGTGTTCGACGCGATTCGAGGAACAGGATTTCGACCCCGTAAACCGGACCATCGAGACCACCTGTGTCAGCGGCGGAGACTCTCCGGCTCCGGTCGAAGTGACGGTGTGGTTTCGCCTCGAGCCCGCGTGATCGGCCCCGGCGCGCGGACCGTCAGGTATCCCAGTCGAAGACCGACGGGATATTGCTGTAGTTGTCGGTCCAGACGATGTCCGCGGCGTCGGTTTCGCGCCAGCGGTCGCTGTCGGCGATCTTCCGAAGATCCGCCCGGTCCCGGGCGACGACGGTGTACGCCGAGGTGTAGACGTGGCGGTTTTGCAGGTCCTCGTCGGGGCGGTGGATCTGCGTGCGGCTGACCAGCCCGCGATCTTCGACCAACCCGCCGACCACCCCCTCGATGTCGAGATATCGGTTCGAGACGTGAAAGACGATCACGCCGTCGTCATCGATTTTCGACAGGTACAACTCGAGCGCCTCGCGGGTCAGCAGGTGGGTCGGGACGGAGTCGGAGTTGTAGGCGTCCATGAACAGGATGTCGAAGGTGTCGTCGTCGGTCTCCTCGAGCAGCCGGCGGGCGTCGCCGAGTTCGACCTCGCAGAACGGGCCGCACTGGTCGAGGTAGGTGAAATGCTCGCGGGCGACTCGCTCGATCGCCGGGTCGATCTCGAAAAACCGCATCCGGGTCTCGGGTCCGCCGTACGCCGCCATCGCACCGACGCCGAGTCCGGCGACGCCGACCTCCCGGTGGGGAACCGCCTCGAGGACCTGCCCGACCGGCCCCTCGGGGTGGTGGTAGCCGACCGGCGTCCCCTCCATCTCGCCGCTGACTGCCTCGACGCCGTGGGCGGTCGTCCCGTGCGAGAGCTTCCGGTAGGTGCCCGAGTCGTATTCGCGCTCGAAGACGGCGTAGCTCGAATAAAAGCTGCGCTCGAAGGTGACGACGTCGGGGAGGGCGAAAAAGCTCTGGAGGCCGAACAGGACGAAGGCGGCGGCGACGACGTTTTCGGCTTTCGGGAACTTCACGGCGACGGCCGTGCCGGCCCCGATCGCCGCCAGCGCGTAGCCCAGGTGCGTCAGCTCGTCGAGTGACCAGGCGTCGAGCATCCACAGGTAAAACAGCGCGACCGGCGCGAACAAAAGCGGCACGATCCAGCTCGGGTTGAACGGATCGTCGATGCGCTTCGGGTTCGGGACGATCGCGGCGACGGCGACCACCAGGATGGTCGTGTATTCGAGCGGTCGATCGAAGATGGCCGGTGCGAGAAGCGAGTTGAAAAGCCCGCCCAGGGCGCCGCCGACCGACATCCAGATAAAAAAGTCGGTCAGCCCCTCGGTGTCGGGCCGGGTCTCGGCGAGCCGGCCGTGAAAATACATCGCGATCAGGAAAAACGTCGCCAGGTGGACCAGGATCAGCACCCACATCTCGATTTCGGTGACCGACGCCGCCAGCGTCAGCATCACCGCGATCGGCAGGATCGTCCGGCTGATCGAGGGGAGCCGGATCTCGTTTTTGGCGAAGACGAGGATGAAGGTCAGCAGGTACAGCGCCAGCGGCGGGACCCACAAAAGCGGCATCGAGCCGATGTCGGTGCTGATGTACTGGGTGACCCCGAGCATCAGACTCGACGGAAAGAAAGCGAGAAAGACCCATTTGGCGCGCTGCCACCAGTCGACCGCCTCCGAGCGGCCGGTCTCCCCGGGGTCGGCGGCCGGTGTCGGCTGCGAGTCCGGCAGGCGGGCCGTCCACAACAGATAGCCGGCGCCGCCCGACAGCCCGAGCAACAGCGCGAATCCGCCCGACCAGGCCCACCGCTGGGTGTCGAGACCCAGGGTCGGTTCGACGATGAACGGGTAAGCGAGCAGGGCGAGGATGCTTCCGACGTTGCTGGCGGCGTACAGGTAGTACGGATCCTCGGCGTCGCGGTGGTCGGTGTACGAAAACCAGCGTTGAAACAGCGGCGCCGAGGTCGAGACGACGAACAGCGGCAGTCCGATCCCGACCAGAAGCGCCAGGAGCAGCCACAGCGCCGGGTGGCCGGAGGTCTCGAGCAGCACCTCCGGGACGCCGAGCGGGACGCTCAGCGCGCAGGCGAGGGCCATGATCGCCAGGTGGACGATCACCTGGCGTCTCGGCGACAGGTGGCGAGCCAGAAAATGGGCGTACACGTAGCCGACGACGAGCATCGACTGGAAGAACAGCATGCAGGTCGTCCAGACCGCCGACGATCCGCCCAGGTGCGGCAGGATCATTTTGCCGACCATCGGCTGGACGACGAAGAGCAGACTGGCGGAGACGAAGACGGTCAGCGAGTAAATCGCGACCATCGTCGTGTCGCGGTCGAGGGGGTTGGAGAGCATGGGGCGGAGATACGTTCGAGGGACGTCGAATCGGAGGTACTTCCGGGCGGAACGGCACTCACAACATCAGTTCGTCGAAATTTCTTCCAGCACGGAATCAATCGACGACGTCGGGCCGGGGAGCGTCGTCGAGATCCCCGTCGGCGTGCTCGTCGTCCGGCGGGTCGCCGTGGAGGCTCGTCTCCGGGCCTCGCTCGGTGTCGGGCCGGTCGACGCCGTCGACGTGGACGGTTCGGGTCGGGTAGGCGATCTCGATGCCGCGGGAGCGAAACTCCTCGAGCAGTCGCAACATGATCGACTGGTGGATGTCCATGTACACCGGGTACTCCGGGCTCAGCACCCAGTAGACGACCTCGAATTCGAGGGCCGATTCGCCGAACTGGCTGAAATGCGAGCGGTCGAAGCGCGTCTGGTCGGTCGATTCGATGATCTCGCGGATCAGGTCGGGAATCTCGCGGACCTCGTCGGTCGTCGTCCGGTAGACGACGCCGAGTTGGAAGACGACGCGCCGCTCGTCCATGCGCTTGTAGTTGCGGATGCGGCTCTGCAGCAGGTCCTGGTTCGAAAAGATCAACTGCTCGCCGCCGAGGCTGCGGATGCGGGTGGTCTTCATCCCGATCCGCTCGACGGTGCCCATGTACTCGCCGACGATGATGAAATCGCCGTTGACGAAAGGCTTGTCGACGATGATCGAAAGCGAGGCGAACAGGTCGCCCAGGATGTTCTGGACGGCCAGGGCGATGGCGATGCCGCCGATGCCGAGGCTGGCGACCAGCGCGGTGATGTCGAAGCCGAGGTTGTCGATGATCAGCACGGCGATCGCGATCCAGACGAGGCCCTTGCCGAGGACCCCGAGTGCGGAGAGGGCGGTGGTGCGGGAGGGATCCTCTTCGAGCTCGGCGCGCTCGCGGTACGATTCGACGGCCTGATCGACGCCCTCGGCCGCCCAGCGGGCGACCTGGAGGAAAAACAGGACGACCAGGACTTTGTGCAGCCGTCCGGCCGTCGTCTCGGTCATGCGCAAAACGGGCAGGGCGAGCCATCCGCCGACCGCCAGGTACAAAAGGAAGTTGGTCTTGTCGACGACCCGGGCGGCGTGATCGAGCGTCTCGAGCGTGCGGTGCTCGGAGAGGGCCTCGAGGCGTCGGACGGCGAAGCGTTTGACGAGCGCGAGCACGAGGCTCGCCAGCACGACGATCCCGAGGGCCGCCGCCCATCGGACGGTCGGATTCTCGAAGATCTCGGCGGTGAATAGAGTGTCGACGAAGGAGACCATGCGAGTGGGGAGATCGGGAGGATCGATGCGGCGGGGACGATAAGGGAGATGGCGCCCGGGTGCTAGCGGCGTCGACGGGGAGACGACCGCCTCTGGCTCCCCGGTCGAGCGGTTCCCCGTGGTTCGTGGCATTTTACCGGGGGGCGACCCCCCTCCCCCCGGTGGGCGAGGACAAGTCACCCGGGGAGAATTTCGGAAAATACGCGGGTCGAGGCCGTTTCGTCTGGCGTAGTTTCGCGGCGAGGGTCATCCCGAGGCCGTATTTTTTGCTTCGCGGTCCCCGGCAGGGGTCGGGTCGCGGCCGCTTTTTCTGCCGCGCGATCCCCGGGGACGGGAGTCTTCGGGCCACCCGTGTACGAGGGTCGAGCCCGGAAGCCGTCGCCTTCGCTCTCCCGACCTCCGGGGGTCGTCTGACAGAAAAAACGGATCCGGGTCGACTCTGCTCGCAACTCTCCGGGTCGCTCGACGGAGCGAGGATGGAGGTCGACGGGTTATTACGGGCCGTCGAGGTGGGGTGAGGGCGGGTCCTCGCGCGTTCCGAGCTAGCGTGCGAACAGCCCGCCGCGCAGGTACGGCACGCCGAGCGTCGCCAGGCGGACCAGCATCAGGGTCGTGATGCCCCACCAGACGCCCTCCAGGCCCCAGCCCATCGGCTGGACGAGAAGCAGGACGGCGGCGGCGGCGATCGCCGAGCCGACCATCGCCCGGGCGAGCCAGCCGAACGCCTCGGCGCCCATGTAGATGCCGTCCCAGACGAACACCAGGCCGTTGAGGGGCTGGAGGAGGGCGACGAACACGAAGATGTCGAGCACTCGGCGGATGGTCTCGGGGTCTTCGGTGAACCAGTAGGGAAGCCAGGGCCGAAGCGTGGCGAAGCCGACGGCCAGGAGGATGCCGACGCCGAGGCCCCACTGCAACAGCCGGTTGGCGACCGAGCGGGCCTCGTCGCGGTCGTCGGCGCCGAGGTGTTTGGAGACGAGCGCCTGGCCGGCGACGGCGAGGGCGTCGACGACCAGCGCCAGAAACAGCCACAGTTGGTTGGCGACCTGGT
>CAZRLK010000025.1:0-43158 GCA_964600555.1 uncultured Bradymonadales bacterium | reverse complement strand
TCGCGTGTGTTCGCGGAGGGGGGGGCGGATTCGGGGGTGCGGCGGCGCCGGTGGCGTGCGCCGTCGTCCTCGGAGCGGAAGGCGGCGGGCAGGCGTTCGAGCGCGTCGAGGACGACCGGATCGGCGAGGGCCTTTTCCGCGAGAGCGAGGAGGGCGGCGACGAGCTGCTGGCGGTCGAGCCCGTCGATGTCATCGTCGAGCAACTGGCGCGCCATGCCGGTCTGGCCGCCGTAGGGCAGATGCTCGAGCGAGGTCAGCTCGCCCGCCAGCTCGACGAGACGGCTGCGCTCGCCGGCTTCGATGACGGCGTCGACGTCCGGGAACTCCCGGCGCCGGATCTCGAGGTCGTACATGCGCTGGATTTCGAGAAGCGACGCCATGTCGGCCGGGGAGACGAGGCTGACGGCGTGGCCCTTCTTGCCGATCCGGCCGGTGCGCCCGGTGCGGTGGACGTACACCTCGGAGTCGCGCGGGAGCGAGTAGTTGATGACGTACTCGAGATCGGAGATGTCGATCCCGCGGGCGGCGACGTCGGTGGCGACCAGAAAGTCGAGATCGTCGTCGCGCAGCTTGCCGAGCGTCTTTTCGCGTTCTTTCTGGGGCAGCTCCCCGTTGAGCACTTCGGCGTCGAAATCGTATTTTTGCAGAAACTCGGTGACCTCGAAGGTCTCGGCGCGCGTGTTTGCGAAGATGATGGCGCTGTCGGGCCGGGTGTACTCGAGCAGCCGGACGAGGTCGCGCGATTTGCGGGTGCCGTCGACCCGGTAGTACTCGTGGACGACCGACTCGGCGGCGACCGAGTCCGACGACAGCGAGATGTACTCGGGATAAAAGAGCATCCCTTCGGCGAGCTTCTGGATCGTCTCGTTGACGGTCGCCGAAAACAGGAGGCTCTGGCGGTCTTCGGGAAGGAAGTCGACGATCGCCTCGAGCTCCTCGCGGAAGCCCATCGAGAGCATCTCGTCGGCCTCGTCGAGGGCGAAAAACCGGAGGTTGTCGACGTCGATCGTGCCCTTTTTCAACAGGTCGAGCAGGCGACCGGGGGTGGCGGCGACGACCTGGGCATCCTCGAGGGCGTCGTACTGTTTTTCGTACGAGGTCCCGCCGTAGATGGCAGTGGCGTTGATGCCCTTCGCCTCGCCGATCTGCTCGAACTCGCGGCAGACCTGCCGGGCGAGCTCGCGGGTGGGCGCCATCACGAGGACTTCGACCCGGCCGGGCCGGGGGTCGAGCATCTCGATGATGGGGATGGCACACGCGGCGGTCTTGCCGGTGCCGGTTTGCGACTGGACGATGAGGTCGATGCCCGCGAGGATCAGGGGGATGGCCTCGCGCTGGACCTCGGTCGGCTCGTCGTAGTCGATGGCCCGGAGTGACTCCAGGACATCGTCGCTGAGATAAAAGTCTTCGAAGTTTTTCGGGCGACGTTGTTGCATTGTCAGTAACGTCTCTTGCGCTCGACGGGAATTGGTGCGGCCGGTGGCCGCATGGCGAAATTGAACCGTGAGGGTGGATAGCAGAAAATCGGCGCGCTGAAAAATGGGCGAGACGCCCCTTTGCGGCGGGCGACGCTCCGTCTCCCCGCCGGCGCGGTCGCAGCCGGAGCGGGGCGCCCCCTACGAGTCGCGCACGTGGTCGAGGATACGCCGGGCGGCGTCGGCGGTGTCGTCGTCGAGGGAATCGAGCGACGATTCGACGTCGTCGTCGAAGGGCTCGTCCGGTTCGAGGTCGCCGCCGGGGGATCGCCCGGCGGTCTCCCCGCTTCGCTCCTCGCGGGGGGCATCGTCGGGACAACGCGTCTCGGCGTCGTGCATTCCGACGCGGAACTCGAGAGCGTCGATCTCCCAGGGGAGGACCCCTCCGATCCGCGCGAGCAGGCGGTGCTCGTGGCGGGCGAGTTCGTCGCGCCAGGTCTCGGAGGCGACCTCCAGGGTGAGCCGTCCCCGGTCCCAGTCGACCCCGCACGGCCGGGTGACGGCCGCGAGTTCGTCGCCGACCAGGCCGGGCCACGCCTCGCGCAAAACCGCAAGCGACGGTTCGAACGTCTCGTCGTCGCCGGTGGCGCGGCGGAGGATCTGTCGGAGAATCTCGCGCATGGTCCTCGTCGGGCGAAGGTCCCTTGAAATCCGGGTCGGCCTACGTTACATCGCTGCGTCCCTCGCAGGACAGCGGGGAGAGTCACGAGACAATGCGCCGATCGACGAGGCGACCGTTCGACGCCAGGAGGCCGACGATGCCGAAGATGAAGACTCGCAAAGCTGCCGCAAAGCGATTCAAAAAGACCAAATCCGGCAAGTTCAAGCACAAGCGAGCTTACCGGAACCACATTTTGACCAAGAAGCGCAAGAAGCGAAAGCGCCAGCTCCGCAAAGACGGCTACATCGAGGGCGAGGACGCCAGCCGGCTCGACAAGATGCTGCCCTACGAGTGAACGTCGTCGATCCAGAGTGAACCACGACCGTTGAGTTTTGCAAAGGAAGCACCATGCCGCGCGTCAAACGAGGACACACCGCCAGGAAGCGCCGCAAGAAGATTCTGAAAAAGGCGAAGGGCTACTACGGGGGACGCCACCGGTATTTCAAGCACGCCAAAGAGACGCTGCATCGTGCGTGGCAGTACCAGTACCGCGACCGGCGGCGCAAAAAGCGGGAGTTTCGTCGCCTCTGGATCACGCGCATCAACGCCGCGGCTCGCCAGCACGGCCTGAACTACTCGAAGTTCATGGGCGGATTGAACAAGGCGGGCATCGAACTCAACCGCAAGATGCTCGCCGAGATGGCGGTCTTCGATCCGGAGGGCTTCGAGCAGGTTGTCGAGGCAGCGCGCGAGGAGCTGTGAGGGAGGGTGCGAGGGCCCGACCCCGTGACTGACAGACGCCCCGTGCGGTCCGGCCGCGCGGGGCGTTTTTTAGTGGAAGGTTTTCGAGGGAGAGACGGCGATGGACATCGAGGAGTTCAAGGCCCGGCTCGGGGATCTGCGCGAGGAGGCGGCCCGTCGGCTCGGGGAGGCGGAGACGGAAGACGAGGCGATCAAGGCCAAAAACGCGTTTCTCGGGCGCAACGGCGACATCCAGGAGCTGTCGAGTCGGATCGGAGAGATGTCCGATCCCGGGGAGGCGGGCCGAGAGTTCAACGCGGCGAAGACCGAGGTCGAGGATCGGTTCGAGGCAAAACTCGAGGCGATCGAGCGGGAGGCGCTCGACCGGCAACTCGCCGAGGAGGCGGTCGATGTCACGCTCCCGGCCAGGCGCCCCGAGACCCGACCGTCGCATCCGCTGACGGACGTCACCCGGCGGCTGACCGACATCTTCGAGGCGATGGGGTTTGCGGTGGCGACCGGGCCGGACATCGAGACCGACTTTTGCAACTTCGAGGCGCTGAACTTCCCGAAAGATCATCCGGCGCGGGACATGCAGGATTCGTTCAAGATGACCGACGGGCGTGTGCTGCGCACGCACACCTCGCCGGTCCAGATCCGGACGATGCTCGCGTACGAGCCGCCGATCCGGATCGTCTCGCCGGGGCGGACGTACCGATGCGACGCGGACATGACCCACAGTCCGGTCTTCCACCAGATCGAGTGTCTGTGCGTCGACGAGGAGATCACGTTCGCCGATCTGAAGGGAACGCTGACGCATTTCGTCGAGGAGGCGTTCGGCGAGGGGACCGACGTGCGGTTTCGTCCCAGCTACTTTCCGTTCACCGAGCCGAGCGCGGAGGTCGACATCGGCTGTCTGTTTTGTGGCGGGGGCGGGTGTCGGGTCTGCGGGGGGACCGGGTGGCTCGAGATTCTGGGGGCGGGGATGGTCGATCCGAACGTCTTCGAGGCGGTCGATGTCGATCCGGAGCGCTACTCGGGGTTTGCCTTCGGCCTCGGTATCGAGCGCGTCGCGATGCTGACGCGGGACGTCGACGACATTCGACTCTTTTACGACAACGACCTGAGATTCCTCGAGCAGTTTTGATTCGGGTACGGACGGCATCATGAAGATCAGTCTCAATTGGCTCGACGAATGGGTCGATCTCGATGGACTCGCGGCCGACGAGCTCGCCGATCGATTGACGATGGCCGGGCTGGAGGTCGATGCGATCGAGGAAGTCGGGGCCGACGGCGACGAGATCGTGATCGGTCGGATCCGCTCGATCGAGGAGCATCCGGACGCCGATCGGCTGGTGATGTGCGAGGTCGAGGTCGGGGAGGGGGAGGTGCGTCAGATCGCCTGCGGGGCGACGAACATGAGCGAGGGGGATCGGGTGCCGGTGGCGCTGCCCGGCAGTCGGCCGCCCGGGGTCGACTTCGAGATCACGGCGCGAGAGCTGATGGGGGTGATGTCGGAGGGGATGTTGTTGAGCGCCGAGGAGCTCGATCTCGAGGAGAGCTCCGAGGGGCTGATGTTGTTGCCGGAGGAATTCGGGCCGGGGGAGTCGGCCGTGGAGGTGCTCGGGTTGCGGGATACGGTCCTGGAGTTCGATCTGACGCCCAACCGCTCGGATTGTCTGAGTCATCTCGGGGTCGCCCGCGAGGTGTCGGCGCTGTACGACCGGCCGCTCGAGGAGCCGGCCCGGGCCGACGAGCCGTACGTGTGGCTGGCGGAGGAGGCGGCCGGAGATGCGACCGAGGTCGCCGATCTGACGGTGCGGGATCCGGAGGGATGTCCGAGGTATGCTTTCGCGGTCGTCGAGGATGTGACCGTCGGCCCGAGCCCCTTTTGGCTGAAGCGCAGACTGGCCTCGATCGGGATGCGCAGCGTCAACAACATCGTCGACGTGACGAATTTCATCTTGATGGACGTCGGCCAGCCCCTGCACGCCTTCGATCTCGATGAGCTGGCCGGCCCCGAGATCGTCGTCCGGCGGGCGGAGCCCGGCGAGAGGCTGGAGGCGATCGACCACACCAGCTACGAGCTGGATCCGGACGATCTCGTGATTGCCGATCGCGAGGCGCCGGTGGCGCTGGCCGGCGTGATGGGCGGCGCGGAGACGGAGGTCGGGGAGTCGACCTCGCGGATTTTGCTGGAGTGTGCGTTTTTCAACCCGCAGACGGTCCGTCGAAGCTCCAAACGCCACGGGTTGCACACCGACTCGAGCCACCGCTTCGAGCGGCGGATCGACCCGGGCGGCCTGGAGCCGGCGCTCGACCGGGCGCTGCGCTCGATCAAGGGGGCGACGCGGCATCTCGAGGGGGCGCCGGAGCCGAGGGTGATGGGCAACATCGCCGTCGAGAGTGTCGAGGGGGTGGAAGAGGGCTGGCAGGTGGAGGTGCCGAAGGGACTGTCGGAGCGGATTCTGGGGTCGGCCGTCGACGAGAGCGACGTCGAGGAGACCTTCGAGCGGCTGCAGTTCGACCTCGGGGAGGGGGAGGGGAGCTACGAGGTCGGCGTCCCGAGTTATCGGGGGGATCTGGAGCGTCCCATCGACCTCGTCGAGGAGGTCGCGCGGCTTTTCGGCTACGAGGCGATTCCCGACGACCTGCCGAGCGTCGACATGGGGTTTCGGCATCGGCGACGCGAGGACACCGCCCACGATCCGACAATCCGGCCGCGCAGTGAGCGCCAGCTCGTCGATCGGGTGCGCCACCGACTGCTCGACGCCGGGCTGTTCGAGGTCGTCAACCTGAGCTTCATGGCCGACGAGGCGCTCGATCGGTTGCGCGTCCCGGAGGACGACCCCCGTCGGGACCTCGCCGAGGTCGCCAACCCGCTGAAAGCCCACGAGCAGTACATGCGGACGACGATGTATCCGGCGCTTCTGGCGAACCTGAAGTCGAATCGCTCCCAGAAGATCCGGGACGTCGCCGTCTTCGAGCTCGGCGAGCGGTACTTCTCGGACCGGGAGCGCGAGACGATCGGCGTGTTGCTGGCCGGGGAGGTCGCCTCGCACTGGAGCGAGCGCCGGGAATGGGACTTTTTCGATCTGAAGGGGTTGGTCGAGGCGACCGGGGCGCCGTTCGCGACCTCGGATCTGGAATGGCGGGTGCCGGAGCCGAAGCTCCCGTGGTTTCACCCGGGGATCCATGCCGTCTGGGGCGAGGGAGACGAGCGGGTGGGGGAGGCGGGGCGCTTGCATCCCGAGATCGCCCGGGAGATGGAGCTCGAAGGCGAGGTATTGCTGGCGGAGATTGCGCTCGACACGCTGTTTGCACGGGAGGAGCGCGACCGGACGTTCGAGCCGTTGAGCACACACCCGCCGGTCGATCGCGACGTGGCGCTGACGGTCGACGAGTCGGTCAGCTACGCCGAGATCGAACGGGCGATCGAGGCGTATCACGACCGCGACGAGCGCTTCGACGAGCTCGTCGAGGCGGTCGAGTTGTTCGACGTCTACCAGGGCGAGCAACTCGAGGCTCACGAGCGGAGTCTCGCCTTTGCGATTCGCTACCGGGCCGACGACCGGACGCTGACCGAACAGGAGGTGGCGCCGCTGGACGAGGGGCTGGTCGACTGGCTGCAGGCCGAGGTCGGGGCGCGGCGGCGGTGACGGTCGGTCGAGCGGACTCGGATCTTGCACGAGGCCGGCGGTGCCGATACATTCGACCCTTGAGTCGAACCTCCGAATGTTGTGGCCCCCGCCGAGGAGTTTGTCGATGTCGTCCGACGAGGATCCGAGTGATCAGACGCTGACCAAAGCCGAGATCGTCGAGGCGGTCTACGACGGTGTCGAATCGACCAAAAAGGACGTCTCGAGTTTCGTCGAGACGGTGCTCGAGACGATCAAACGGGCGGGGGAGTCGGGCGAAGAGATCAAGATCAGTGGGTTCGGCAAGTTCGTCGTCCGCCACCGGGAGGCCCAGCCCGGCCGCAATCCGCGGACGATGGAAGAGTACGAGATTCCGGAACGCCGGGTCGTGCGATTCAAGCTCAGCCCGGTCTTCAGGGAAGAACTCAACGGGGAGCGGGAATTCGACGGCTTTTGACCCCGGAGGAGGGGGGAAGCCGCCCGTGCGAGCGGGTGGGCGGCGGAGTCGTCTCGACGTCGAGCCGGGAGGGGCAGCCGGGGGCAGCCGACGGGACGTGAAGTCGCTTCCCGAGATTGGAGCTCGAAGGCGTTTGCGGCAGATACTGACGTTGGGAGCAGGCCCGTGGAAGACATCGACTATCCAGAGCTCGAATCGATCCGCATCCCGGACAAGACCCATTTCAAGATCGGGGAAGTCGCGAAGCTGCTGGACCTGGAGCCGTACGTGTTGCGGTACTGGGAAAAGGAGTTCGACGTTCTGGAGCCGGACAAGACCGACAGCGGGCAGCGGTCGTATCAGCGCGAAGACATCGAGCTGCTGGCGACGATCGAGCGCCTGTTGTACACGGAGATGTTCACGATCGACGGGGCCCGCCGCCAGCTCGAGCTGGCGAGAAACGGGGAGCCGTCGTATCTGACCGACACGGTCGCCGCGGCCGAGGAGGCCGTCGACGCCGAGGCGCTCGAGGAGCTGCGACAGGACAACGAGCGACTTCGCGAGCAGCTCGAGCAGCGCAAGGAGGCGCTCGAGGCGCAACGCGACGAACGAGATCGTCTCGCCTCGAAGGTCGAGAGGCTGGAGCGAGAGCTGGAGGCGGCGCGCGCGGAGGTCGAGCGGCTGGAAGAGGCCACCCGAGAACTGGAGCAGGAGTCGACCGGCGGACTCGGCGTCGAGGATCGTCAACTGGTCGACGCGTTGCACACCGAACTCGAGGCGCTGTCGGATCTGGCGGAGGACTCTCCGGCGGCTTCCCTTTGACGATCTCCTGGAGAGGTCGGCGGGGGCGACCGGAGAGTCTCTGCGCCCCCTGCGCCGATGCGAGGGGCTCGTATGTATTTTGCATTCAAAGGGGCGGCGACGATTCGTCCGCACCGCATCCGGTGCGGCTGCAGATTCTTCTCGCGGCCCCCTGGGGAAAAGGGGCCAGCCGGCCAGATCGTCGGAGGGGACGGAGGCGTCGGGAAGAACCTGCGGCGGCGCGTTGTTATGCGACTGACTTTGGGATGCTCGCAGCAAAGGCGGGGATTCCGGAGAAATTACACACGGTATGACATGCGTGTCATACTCCGGGAGGCCGGTCGCACGGCGAGAGGCGTGAGCACGGCGACAGACTGGAATGCAGACGTGAGGCTGACAGCATGACTGACGATCTGAAATCGGTCGAACAGAAAGTCAACGAAGTGGTCGCGGAGTCGGATCCGGCCGACGAGTCCGAGGATCTGATTGCGCAGCGCAAGGAAGAGCGTCGCAAAAACCGCCTGTCGGGGAACTCGCAGACGCCGAGTGGGGATCTGGACCCGGTCAAGATGTACTTGAGCGGGATCGGCGAGGTGAGTCTGCTCGACCGCGAGGGAGAGGTGGAAGTCTCGAAGGAGATCGAGAAGGGGCGCGAGAAGATCTTTCAGACGGTCGCGCGGACGCGGGCCGGAATCGAGATGATCCTCGAGTTGCCGCAGCGTCTGAACGTGGGGACGGCGAGGGCGCGGCGGGTGTTCGAGGAGTACACGCCGAGCGGCGAGGACAGCGACCTTCCGGTCGCCCCGGAGGTCTTCGAGCGGTTCGAGCGCCTGGAGGAACGCCACGAGGAGGCCCTGGAGGCGCGCGAGCGGCTCGCCGAGCTGGGCGACGACGAGGAGGTCGACGACGAGCAGCTCGAGCAAGCGCGCGAACGGCTCGACGAGGCGATCGAGGCCCGGATCGAGGCGGTGCGCGAGTGCAAGCTGTCGAATCGCTTCATCGACGAGCTGGTCGAGAACTTCCAGGAGGCGCTCGACAACCTCGAGAAGTGTCGCGAGCGGCTGGAGAACTGCTATGAGCGATCGGATCTCGATCGCGAGACGCTCGTCGAGCTGGTCGACGAGGCGGAACCGGGCGACATGCCGGATCTCTCCGAGTATTCGGTCGACGAATACACCTTCCGGGAGTTGAAGCGGCGGATCGAATCGTCCCGCTCGATCATCGAGAAGGTCAAAGACGATTTTCACATGACGTACGACGAGCTCGGGGAGGTCGTCGATGCGATCCAGGAGGGGATCGATCAGGCCGAGCGGGGCAAATCGGAGATGATCCGGGCGAACCTCCGGCTGGTCGTCTCGATCGCCAAACGCTACACCGACCGCGGGCTGCACTTTCTGGATCTGATCCAGGAGGGCAACGTCGGGTTGATGCGGGCGGTCGAGAAGTTCGAATACGAGCGGGGCCACAAGTTTTCGACCTATGCGACGTGGTGGATTCGACAGGCGATCACCCGTGCGATCGCCGACCAGGCGCGCACGATCCGGGTGCCGGTGCATCTGATCGAAAAGATCAATCGCATCTCGCGTGTCTCGAGCGAGCTCGAACAGGAGCTGGGTCGAGAGCCGAAGGATGAAGAGGTGGCCGAGCGGCTGGAGATGGACGTCGAGTCGGTCCGCCGGGCGAGGCGCATCTCGCGCAAGCCGGTGAGTCTCGAGGCGCCGGTCGGCGACGACAACGACACGCAGCTCGGTGACTTCATCGAGGACGAGGATGCGCCGAGCCCGGCCGAGGATGCCCTCGAGGAGAATCTCCGCGAGCACACCAAAAAGATGCTCTCCTCGCTGACTCCGCGCGAAGAAAAGATCATCCGCATGCGTTTCGGCATCGGCGAGAAGACCGACCACACGCTCGAAGAGGTCGGTCAGGACTTCAATCTCACCCGCGAGCGCATCCGCCAGATCGAGGCGAAGGCGCTCGACAAGCTCCAGAAAAACAGCCGGGCCCCGGAGCTGAAGAACTTCTACGAATGAAGGCGGGAGCTGTAGCGGGGGCCGAATAGCGAGTCGCGAGGGGGTGCGGTGTGCCCCGGTATGCGAGCGAGCCGTCCACGGGGTCGCGGCGGGCGTCGACAAAAGACCGGACAAAAAAAACCGGCGCCGGGATTTTTCCCGGCGCCGGTTTCGGTACGTCAGAGGGTCAGGGAGCGGTCATCAACCACCGCCACTGTCCTCGGTGAAGTCGCAGGTCTCCCACTCCGAGCTGCAGTTGTTCTGCATGCACTCGTCGACCTCTCCGACACTCGAGGCGTCGAAGCAGTCGTTGTCGAGTGCGCAGTTGTAGCCGGTCTCGAAGTCGCGCTGGGCCTGCTCGGTGGAGTTGTACAGGCAGTTGCGGAAGCCGTTGCCCTCGACGAGGGCGCAATTCATCGTCTCACTGCAGGCCTGGTGGGTGTCCCCGATGAGGCCGCAGGTATTCGTCTCGTCGGTGCAGTTGTCGAGCGGACAGGAGATGAGCCCCGAGATTCCAGACTCGTCGCCGCACTCGTCGTTGAGGCAGGCGGTGTACTCGGAGTTCTGGATCTGGGCTTCCTGGGTACCGGTGTAGGTGGCTTCCATGTAGCACTCGCCGGCGTCGGCGGTCCACTCTTCGCCCTGACCGGGGAGGCAGCCACCCTGGGCGACTCGGATTTCTTTGCAGGTCTTGTCGCCGGTCAGCCCGCAGTTGTTTTGCTCCTCTTCACACTGATTCCACATGCAGGCGGTCTCGACGTCGTCGCCGCTGCAGTTTTCGTCCTGGCATTCGAGCCGTTCGGTCGACTGCGTCTGGCCTTCGAGCGTCGCCGCCTCGCAATCCTCGGTGACGCACTGGCGATAGGCGTCGATGACGGCCTGCTGGCCGTCGTTGTTTTGAGAGGCCATGATCTGGCAGCCGAGATCGCAGTGGGTGCGCTCGGCGCACGAGAGGTTGCCGGTCAGGCCGCACGATTCGTACTCGTTGCTGCAGTTGTCGAGCGTGCAGGTGGCCGAGGAATCCTGAGAGGAGCACTCGTCTTCGGCGCAGGTCATCAAGCCGTCCCAGCGGTCCTGAGCGTCGCAGGTGCCCTGGTTGATGCAGTTGTTGCGGCAGTCGTTCCACTGTGTGCTGCCCTGTTCGTACTGGCTGCAGTTGTTTTCGCTGAAGCAATCGGAGATGCCGGCGCAGGTGCGGGTGCCGGAGTTTTCCGGCGTGCATTCGCCGCTGCCGCCACCGCCGTCGTCTTCGGTGCCGGTGTCCTCGTCGCCGTTGCCGTTGTCATCGTCGGCGTCCGTCATATCTCCGGCGTCCGGTCCGCCCCCGCCGCCGTTGTCGCCACCGACGCAGGCGCCTACCTCGCTCCCGTCCGGTATCTGGCATTCCGCGCCATTGAGGGAGTCGCAATCGGAATCGCTTTCACAGGTCGGGTGACAGGCGGTCTCGCCGCCGACCTGGAATTCGCGCTGGCCGTCGGGACAGTCGTCGCCGCCGCCGTCGCCGTCGCTTGCGTTGAAGACACAACTCGAGGCGAACAGGGAGACTGCTCCGATCATACAGAGCAGGCCCGCCCGCCCGATAAAGTTTTGGGAATCGCGCCACGAAGTGATCATCTCAGTTACCTCGATGCTTCATTGAGTCACGGGAATTGTTTCTCGAACTCGCGCATTCCGGCACCGTCCACCCCAGGACGGACGGGGACGCTCAGTCGCCCGACACAAGCATGCAAGTATCGATCCGTTTAAACATGAACGGTTGCGGCCGGGAAGAAGTGAGCGTCGTCGGGTCGCAAGTCCCCCGGAGAGCCGGGGTCTCTCGGACGTCTCGGCACCTTATCGATGGAAGAACCCCTGTCAAGCGACAGCCCCCGGACGTGAGAGGGTGTACGGGGGGCGGGCGGCGGGGGCGAACTGCCGCCGGCGGTTCAGTAGTCGGGATGCAGAGGGCGGTCGCGGTCGAGATGGTGGGCATTTCGCTCCCGGTCGGGGGCGGCGGTCGAAGCGAGGGCCGCGAGCATCATCTGCAGGTAAGCGAGCAGGGCGGTCGACACCGCCCGGTCGTCGCCGGCGTCCCGCTCGTCGTGCTGGCGCGCCCATTCGGTCGTCTCGGCCATCTCCTCGATGGAGGGCATGCTGGCGCGTGCCTCGAACATCGAGCGCAGCGCCTCCTCCATCGCGTCGATCATCTCGCGGGCGGAGTCGTAGCGGCCTTCGGGACGCTTGCGCAGTGCCTTCAGGATGATCGCCTCGAACGCGGGATCGAGGTCGGGATTGTGTCGGCGCGGCCGGGGGGGTTGGCGGTGGGCGTGAGCCGCCAGCAGGCGTCGCGAATCGCCGTCCGTGACCTCGAAGGGGCGGTGGCCGCAGGCGGCCTCGTACAACATCACCCCCAGGCTGTACAGGTCGCTCGAATGGCAGACCGTCTCCGGATCTTCGACCTCCTCGGGGGAGATGTAGGCGGCCGTCCCGATGATCTTTTCGCGCTCCTCCGGATGGGGCGCCTGGTCGGCGAACCGCCCGACCCCGAAGTCCAGAATCCGGGCCCGAAACCGCCGCCGGTGCTCGGTGATCATGATGTTGGTCGGTTTCAGATCTCGGTGCAGCACCCCCATCTCGTGGGCATGGGCGACCCCGCGGAGAATGTCGATAAAGAGTGTCGCGAGGATCTCCTCGTCGATCGTCCCGGCCCGTTCGTTCAGGAACCGATCGAGGGTGACTCCGTCGAGGTACTCCATCACGAAGCCGACGTGTTCGTCGGTCTCGAGGATTTCGTGAAAGTCGACGACGTTGCGGTGGTCCATCCGCAGCATCAGGCGCGCCTCGTTGAAGAAACGGCGGCGTTTGTTGGGATCCTCGAGCAGATGCGGGTGGAGGACCTTGATGGCGACCGGATCGAATGAATCCTGCCGGCGGGCGCGGTAGACGTAGCTGGTGGCCCCTTTGCCGGCGAAGCCGGTGATCAGATACCGGCCCAGACGGTCGCCGTATTGCAGGGTCGATCGGGGACGGTCGTCGGCGCGGCGGGGGTTGCGCTGAATCGTCGAGCTCGCCATGGCACCCTCCTTGGTGCGGGAAATCGAGCCGCTTCCGTGCGGACGACGAGGATTGTCGCCGAACGGGCGGCGGTGTCAACAAAATCGTGCGGCCTTGGCAGGCGGCGACGGGTTGCGTACGATGGCCGCAGGAGTTCGCAATCTGGACGGGTAACGGCACGAGAGGTCCACGGATGGACGTATTCGACCGTTTGTTTGGCGCCCGCAGTCTGCGCGAGTCGCTCGACGCCTACAGCGACGTGGCGCTGGCGGGGTTGGTGGTGGGGATCATCGGGATGATGATCGTGCCGCTGCCGACACCGATGGTCGACGTGTTGTTGACGGTGAACATCGCGGGTGCAGTGACCCTGTTGATGGTGAGCCTGTACATCCCGCGGGCTCTCGAGATCACGGCCTTTCCGTCGATTCTGCTCATCACCACGCTGTTTCGCCTCGGCCTCAACGTCTCGACGACGCGGCTGATTTTGCTGCAGGCCGACGCCGGCCAGGTCGTCGAGGCGTTCGGGAATTTCGTCGTGCAGGGAAACTACGTGGTCGGCGGCGTCATTTTCCTGATCATCACGGTCATCCAGTTCATCGTCATCGCCAAGGGGGCCGAGCGCGTCTCGGAGGTGGCCGCGCGGTTTACGCTGGATGCGATGCCGGGCAAGCAGATGTCGATCGACGCCGATCTGAGGGCCGGGGCGTTCGATCTCGAAGAGGCCCAGAAGCGGCGGGCGGAGGTCGAGCGCGAAAGCCAGCTGTTCGGGTCGATGGACGGGGCGATGAAATTCGTCAAGGGCGATGCCATCGCCGGGGTCGTCATCACGACGATCAACATCATTGCGGGGCTGGTCATCGGCATCCTCCAGCAGGGGATGGCCGCCGGGGAGGCGGCCACGACGTACGTGTTGCTGACGATCGGCGACGGGCTGGTCAGCCAGATCCCGGCGCTTTTGATCTCGGTGACGGCCGGGATCATCGTCACCCGCGTCTCCTCGGAGATGGAGGATGCGCACCTCGGCCAGGACATCTTCTCGCAGGTGATGAATCATCCGAAGGCGATTGTGATTGCGGCCGGATTGCTGTGGGCCCTGGCGGTGGTTCCCGGATTGCCGACGCTTCCGTTTGTCGCGATCGGCGGATTGGCCGGATTTGTCGGCTACGGGCTGCTGCGTTCGGCGGGCGGGGGAGGAGCGGAGATGAGCGACGAGGAGGCCGAGGAAGTCGAGCAGGTCGAGCAGGAGGCCAGACAGGGAGCCGAGCAGGCGAAGGCGTTGATTCCGGCGGTGACGCCTCTGACGGTCGAAGTCGGCGAGCAGTTGAGCGAGGCGATGGCCGGCGAGCGCGAGGAGTGGCTGCGCGAGACGATCCCGACGATGCGCGAGAGCCTCTTTTACGATCTCGGCGTCAAGATTCCGGCGATTCGGCTGCGGACCGACTCGCGGGTGGTCGGGCCGTGGGACTTTCAGATCAGCATCGACGAGATCCCCGTCGACCGGGGGGAGTATCCGGAGGGTGAGTTGCTGGCAAACGAGTCGCCGCACGGGCTGGAGGTCTTCGAGCTGGAGGCCGAGCCGACGGTCCATCCGGTCACCCGCGACGAGGCGTCCTGGGTCGCCGAAGGGGCGGCCGAGATGCTCGAGGAGGCGGGGTATTCGACGTGGGACGCGGCGGGCTATCTCGTCTTGCGCATGACGGCGGCGCTTCGGGACAACGCCGAGGAGTTCGTCACGATCCAGCAGGTCCAGGGGATGCTCGATCAGCTCGAGGCGCCGTATCCCGCGCTGGTCGAGGAGGTGGTCCCGAAGCTCGTGGGGCGCCCGGTCTTGACGGAGGTGTTGCGCCGGCTCGCCGACGAGGGGATCTCGCTGCGGTATTTGCCCCGGATTCTCGAGATTTTGAGCGATCGGGCGAAGGCGATCAAAGATCCGGTGCGGTTGACCGAGGAGGTGCGCGCCGGGTTGAGTCGTCACATCACCGATGCGTACGCCGGGGAAGACGGGAGCGTGATCGTGTATGTGATCGACCGGGAGGTCGAGGAGACGCTCGAGGGGGCGATCCGGAGCGGAGAGGACGGGGAGTATCTGGCGCTTTCGCCGGAGGTCTCGCGGGAGATCCTGGAGGCGGTCGACGAGGAGATCTCGAGTGATCTGGAGGCGGGTCGCCGGCCGGTATTGCTGACCAACGAGACGGTTCGGCGGCATCTGCGCAAGCTCGTCTCGCTCGAGATCGAACGCTGTGCCGTGCTCGCCTACCGGGAGTTGGAGCCGGCGGCGCAGGTGCAGCCGCTCGGCAAGATCAGCGCCGGGGCACCGACGTGAGAAGCCGCGGTCATTCGAGCATCTCGACCAGGCCGTCGCGGCCGGCGAGGGTCTCGTGGACGACGCCGCGGAGGTTTTTGCGGATCCACGAGGCGTCGAGTTCGGGGACGTGCAGTTCGCGAAGCTGGCGGTTGTACCAGACCGTCTCCCCGGAATCGGCGTCGACCAGCCGCGCCTGAAAATGGGTGGTGATGCAGGGGCGCGGAAGGCTCGGCGGGGCCTCTGGCGCGAGCACGACGTGAGCGCGGTCGGTGTACTCGTCGGCTCGGGTGCGGCAGGTTCCGGTGGTGTGATACAGGAACTCGCCGAACAACAGATACCGACTCTCCAGCCGGTCGTCTCGGCGAAGACGTCGGACCAGTTCGGCCTGAGAGCGGGCGCGGTGATCGACCCGAGCGTCCTCGAAGGCACGGCCGAGGTCGGTGCGCATCCGGCCCTCCTCGGCGAACGGGGCCCAGGCGGAGCCGGCCTGCAGCCGTCGCCGAGTCGTCTCGGGGGGGACGACCTCGACCCCGTGCTGCTCGAGCCACTGCACGACGGTCGACTCGGCCCATCTCAGCCGGGTCCGCAGGGTGGCCTCGGGGAGACTAAACGTCGAGCGGGTAAAAAACGGCACGACGCTGGTCGCCTCCAGTCGGCTCTCCTGGTAGGACTGGCGGACTCCGACCTGCGGGCTGGTCGCGCAGGCGGCCAGCATCCAGACCGCCAGCGCGGCACTCCCCAGAGCACGCAGCTTGGTCGCCATGAACGCGCCTCTCTTCCAGGTGAGATGTCGCCTCGTCGGGATTCGTCGCGGACGCACCTTCGCCTAGAATACCCCTTCGAGCGTGTCAATCCGGAGGGGAACTCGGGAGCGACAACGCGGTCACGAGCGGTGGACGGCGGGCGAGCCAGGGGAGGTCGCCGGCGAGAGCCGGGCAGAGGAGCGGCGACGGAACGTGCGTCGAGAACGATTTCGATGGCGTTCGCCGCCGGGGATCGACCGGGTTTTGTTGCGCTGCCCTTCGAGTCTTGTTACGTCAAGGGCGTCGAATGAGTGGATTCGGGTCGAGCAGGGGAATCACCGGGACCGAAGAGAGACGAACGGTCGAAAAGGGAGCGTACGGCGTGATCACTTGTGACGAATGCGGGCGGGAAAACGACGACGAATACAAGTTTTGTCTCGGGTGTGGGGCGGCGCTGGAGGCCTCCGAGGAGGCCGGCGACGAGCAGGGGGACAGCGAGATGATCAACTGTCCGTTCTGCGGGTCGGAGCAGCCGGCGAACTTCAAGTTTTGCGGGTCGTGCGGCGAGCAGATTCCGGATTCGGTCGCCGAGGATGGCGGCGAGGCGGTCGAGGAGGGGCCGGCTGGGGATCGCTCGACGGCGCCGGGCAAGCCGGGAGGCGACGAGGCGGTCGATCCGGAGGGGGCGTCGCCAGCGGAGACCGCGCAGGGCGATCAGCCTGCGGCCGCCGATTCGACGCCCGGGACGGCGGCGGCCGGCGAGCACGGCGACCCGCCCCCGATGCCGAGCGACCTGCCGGGGGCGACCAGTTCGGAGGCCGAGCCGGAGAGCGAGTCGGTTGCGCACCTGGTCGTCATCCGGCCCGACGGCACGGAGGGAGCGACGATCGACGTGCCGCCCGACAAATTGACGATCGGGCGGGAAAACGAGCTGGAGGCGCTCAGCAGCGATCCGTTTTTGTCGCCGCGTCACGCATCGATTCTGTATCGGGACGGGGACTTCGTGGTGCAGGACGAGGAGAGCCTCAACGGCGTGTTTCGGGAGGTCACCGACAGCGTCCAGCTTCAGGACGGAGATTACGTGCGCGTCGGCCAGGAGTTGCTCGAATTCGAGCGCTTCGACGACGAGCCTCACGCCGACGACGAGGAGCCGCTGACGGCGGGCAGCTCCGATTCGGAGGCCTGGGGGCGGCTTCGGCTGATCGCCGGCCCCGAGGTATACACCGAGGCGTATCGTCTCGACGAAAAGGAAGTCACGATCGGCCGAGAGAGCGGCGACATCGTCTTCAAAGACGACGGATTCGTCTCCGGGACGCACGCCCAGGTGGCGCTGGTGGAGGGCGTTGCGATGCTTCGCGATCTGAACAGCAGCAATGGATCGTTTATCCGCATCCGTGGGGAACACCCTCTCGCCGACGGCGAACGGGTGTTGATGGGGCAGCAGTTGTTTCGGCTCGAAGTCGAGTGACCGACGTTTCGGGGCGGGGCCGCCACTCGGCGGGGGCGGCCAGGGGCGTCAGTCCATGCCGTACACCGAGCGCAGGAATGCCTCGACGGCCTCGTCGACCAGCTCCGGGGCCTCCAGCGGCGCGACGTGCGTGCCGGCGTCGACGACCAGAAGTTCACTTCTCTCGATGGCCTCGGCCATCTCTTTCGAACGAAAAAGTGGGGTGAAGGCGTCGTCTTCCCCGGCGATCACGAGTGTCGGCACCTCGATCGACGAGAGGAACGCGTCGGCGCTGTGGTCGGCGACGTTCTCCAGGAAGGTCATGAACGCGTCGACGTCCATGCGCGCGGCGTGTTCCAGGTATGGCTGGAGATCGTCCGAGCGCATCAACCGGGGATTGGTCTCGGCGACGGTCGCGACGAGTCGCGAGAAGGTACTCGGGACGGTCCGCTGCCAGACCTCCTGGGTGAGATCGGGAGCGGCGTCGACGAGACTTCGCAGATACGGGAGCGCCCGGCGGAGGGTGTCGCTGTTGTGGAAGGTGTCGAGGGGTTCCTTGTAGCTGCCGCACATCGGGATCAGGCCCTCGACCCGCGGCGGGGACTGGCGGACGTACTCGAGGATGACCTGGACCCCCATCGAGTGGCCGGCGAGCACCGCCGAATCCAGGTCGAGGGCCCGGCGCACCGCGTCGAGGTCGCGGGCGGTCTGCTCGATCGTCAGGGTGCCGAGATCGGAGGGGATTTCGCTGCGACCGTGCGCTCGGTAATGCCAGCGAACGATCTGGAAGTCGCCGAGGAGCGCATCGATCAGATACGGCCAGATGAAGCCGTCGCAGGCGAGACCGTCGCAGGTGATCAGCGGGGGCCCGGAGCCGACGGTGCCGTACCAGATGTCGGTGCCGTCGTCGGTTGTCAGGAAATCGCTGTGATCCACGAGCGATCCGGGTCAGGCGTGGTCGGTCAGCTCGGAGAGGGTGAAGAGCGGATGCAGATCGACGCCGTGGCTCGCCAGATGCTCGCTGCCGCCGGCCTCGCGGTCGACGACGCACAGGGCGTGTGCGATCCGGAAGCCGGCTTCGCGCATCTGCTCGACGGCCTCGAGGGTCGATCCTCCGGTGGTGACGGTATCCTCGAGGGCGACGACGCGATCGCCCGCCTCGAGGATCGAGGGAGTTTCGAGGCGATCGCCGGTGCCGTGCTCCTTGGGGGCTTTGCGCACCAGGATGCCCTCGAGGGTGCGCCCGTCGGCCTCGGCGGCCAGGGAAGTGGCGGTGACGAGGGGATCGGCGCCGAGCGTCATGCCGCCCACGGCGCGGGCCTCGGGCGAGATGTCGTCGATCATCCGCCACAGGGCGGTCCCGATCAGAGCGGCGCCGCGGCCCGTCAGACTGACCTGGCGGACGTCGACGTACACGGAGGTGGTGCCCCCGGCACTCAGCTCGAATTCCCCGTGTTCGAGGGCGAGTCGCCGGAGCAGGTCTCGCAGCTCCGGGCGGAGGTCGTCGGTCTCGATCAGTGGCATCCCCTGTCAGCTCCCGGGGGCGTTTTCTTTGAGTCGGTCGATCAGTTCCGATTTTTTGCCGCGGACGGTCAAGTCGCGTTCGCGTAGTTCGTCGCGCAACTCTCGGACGGTGTAGTCCTCCGCGATTTCGTCGCGGCTCATCTCGGCGAACTCGCCGTCCTCGTCGTCGTTTTCCCCGGAGGAGGCCTCGGAGTCGGCGGAGTCCTGTTCGTCGGGGTGGGTGACTTCGACGGTCGTCGCCTCGGTGCGGTTGACCTCGCGGGTCGGCGATCCGCCGGAGGCGGCGGAGGGCTTCTCGGTGGTCGACCCGCTCTGCGAGCTCGAACGGCTGCCCGACGGGCGGGAGGTCGGAGAGGTCGAGCCGGAGGTCGACGACGAGCGGCGTCGCGACGAACTCGTCGAGGAAGTTCGCGAGCGGCTCCGAGAGGAGGTGCTGCTGCGCCCCGAGGTGCGGGTGCTCGACTCGGCGCCCTCGACCTCGATCTCGCCGCTCAACTGGGCCCCCTCTTCGAGGACGAGCCCGGCGGCTCGGATGTCGGCCACGACCCGGGCGGTCGCCGCGAGCACGACGACGCCCTCGGCATCGATCGTCCCGTCGACAACCCCCTCGATGGTCACCTCGTCGGCCCGTACCCGGCCCTCGACGACTCCACCTTCGGCGACAGTCAGTGACTCGCTGAGTTCGATTTCACCGTCGATCCGCCCGGCGACGGTCACCTGCTCACTTCCTTCGATCCGGCCCTCGAGATACGTCCCGCGGGCGATCCGTGTTGGCGTGGCCATGTCTGTTCCCGTCTTGAGTCGTCACGATCACTTCTCGAGTCGTCACGATCACTCTTCGACCTGCATGTCGATGTGCCCTTTGAAGCTGGCACCGTCGGCGATGTGGATGCGCGGCGAAGCGATGTCGCCGATCATCCGCCCCTGGCTGGTGATCTCGACGCGGTTGCCGGCCAGGATGTTGCCGTTGACCGTCCCGTCGACCTGGACGTCGTCGCTTTCGACATCGGCCTCGACGACTCCCTCGTCGGCGACGACGATCTCGGAGTCGGTGTCGATACTTCCCTTGACCGTGCCCTCGACTACGACCGTCGAATCGCCCGAAATCTCGCCGTCGACCGTGATGTTCTCTCCAATCGTCGTGTCCGCCATGGGGTGTCACCGTTGAGTGAGAGTCAAGCAGTTGGCTAGTCGCTCGAGGCGGCTGCGCCCGTCGGTCGCCCGGGGAGCGTGCCGCGGTAGTCATCCAGGGGTCATTCCGTCTCGGGGATCTCGACGTCCATGTCGATGTTGCCCTTGAACATCGCTCCCTCCTCGATGTTGATGGTCGGGGCCCGGATGTTGCCGGTGACCTGACAGCCGGGCAACAGTCGAACGGTGTCCTGGGCGACGATATCACCGTCGAGGGTTCCTTCGACCGTCACCGAGTCGGCGTCGACTTCGGCGACGACAGTCCCGTCGCCCGAGACGACGAGTCGGCTGTCGAGGGCGACGGTTCCCTCGACGCGCCCCTCGACAGTGACTTCTTCGTCACCGGTCAGGCGCCCGTTGACTGTGATTCCTGCTCCGATCGTGCAGCTATTTCCTGCAGCCATCGACAATTACCTCGCATGTGGCCGGGTACAAACTCATCATCCGAAAAAACCCTGCCTATTGAATGCCACAGACGGCCGGGAGATGGCAACTGCCGACGGAGACAATCCCTCGTTTGGAGGAATTCCCCCCCGACGAGTCTGCAGAAGCGCTCGGGGCGCGATCGCCGACCGAACCGTGCCGAAGACCCGCGTTCATCTCGCGTTGAATGTGTGTTAACGTCCCCGATATCAGCGACGTTCCGCATCGTCCCGTCTGGTCGAAAGGGCGGAGCGAGCGGCGGGGCAATCATTTCGAACCCATGTGACTCTGCACGCCGAGACACCGATGGAGACCGTAGGTTCGTACTGTCATCGCGCGCTCGTCGTCGTGTCGTTGGTGGCGACGGCGGCCTGTATGCCCGACATCCCCGAAGACGAGCCGCCGGGCGAGGGGCCGGACGCCGGGGGGGAGGCGCGGGTGCAGCCAGTGCTCGATCCGGCGGCGGAGACGCTGCCTTTGCCGAACGATCTGGCGCTCGACGGCCAGGGGACGCTGCCGGAGCTGGAGGGGGCCGGCGAGGAGAGTGCCGAAGGGGAGTTTCTCAGCTGGCTCGACTCCCTGCACGGGTGGCTTCCGGAGACCGACATCGAGATTTTTTTCGACGGCCGTTTGAACGAAGAGACGGTCTCGAGCGACGCCGTGCGGCTGTTTCAGTTCGACGGCGAGGACTACGAGACGCTCGAGGTGGCGAGCGTCGAGTACCGGGAGACGACCGTCGAGGTGAGCGATGCACAGGGTGAGATCCGGGAGGTCGACGGGTCGGTCGTGACACTCGAACCGGGGGTGCCAATCGAGCGTGACCGGGAGTACGGGGCGGTGGTGACCCGCGAACTCGAGGGAGCCGACGGACGATCGATCGTCGAGCCGCAGCCGATCTTTTTCGCGGCCTCGCGCGAGCCCCTCGTCGACGAGAACGGCCAGAAGACCATCGAATCGATTCCGGACGACGAGACGGCTCAGCAGCTCGAGGAGATCCGGCAGTTGCTGCAGCCGGTCCTCGCAGCGGCCGACGCCGAGGGCACGTCTCGCGACCAGGTGGCGATGGCGATGCGCTGGAGTACGATCCCGGATCCGCAGACCATCGTCGATCCCGAGACGCAGACGGTGCCGTTGCCGAACACGGCCGCCCTCGAAGAGGACGGGACGTTCCCGGCCGGGTCGGCGCTCGACGAGGTCGGAGACGAGAGTGCGCAGGGGTATTTCAACGCCTATCTCGATCGTCTGCACGGTTGGCCGCCGACCACCCCGATCACTTTGCCGATCGCCGGGGAGGTCGACGGGGAGACGGTGACGAGCGAGGCGGTGCGTCTGTGGGCGATGGGGACGGATGACGTCGAGGCGGAGCAGATTGCCCTCGAGGAGGTTACCTACGACGCCGCCAGTGGGACGGTGACGCTGATGCCCGAAGAGCCCCTCCCGCAGCGCCGACGGTTCGTCGCCTTCGCGACCGACCAGGTCGAAAACAGCGATGGGCTGTCGTTGAAGCTCCCGCCGGCGCTGAAAATGGCGATCCAGCCGCACGACATACTCGACGAAGAGGGCGGTTCGACGGTCTCGCGGATCCCGGACGGGCAGGCGGAGTCGATCGCCGAGCTGCGCGAGTTCATGCGACCGGCGGCGACGTTTCTCGAGGAGTCGACCGACGCCTCGCCCGACGAGCTCGGCGCGATCTGGACCTGGCACACCTGGATGGACACCTTTGCGGTCTTCGACCCGACCACCGGCGAGTTTCCGATGCCCCACGAGTTTGTCCGGCGGGGGGAAAACGGCAGTGTCAGCCTTCCGACCGACGACCTGGAGGGGGCGCAGGCGGCGATTGTCGACGAATTGAACCGGCGATTCGGCTTTTCGACGACGGCCGCCGGCTGGATTCCGTTCGCCGGCCCGGTCGACACCGACACCCTGGATGCCGAGTCGCTGCAGTTGGTGTGGCTGCAGCCGCCCGTCGAAGTCTACGAACCGGCGCGCTACGAGCTCGAGTACCGGTCGGAGTGGGACCAGGTGACCTACACACCGACGATCCCGTGGTATCGCGACGGGAGTCTCGAGCCGAATCCCGATCCGGCGCTGCCGCAAAACGTCGGCGTGATCAACGACAGCCTGCAGGGAGGCAACGGCCATCCGGTGCGTCCCTCGCCGGCATTCGTCTTTTTGCGAAGCCCCCACTCGTTGACCGAAGAAAACGACGCCGGCGAGACGGTCAGCACGGTCGATCAGCTCGACGACGAGACGGCCCAGACGCTGGAGGAGGCCCGAGAGACGTTCGGGACGCTGTTGCAGCTGGGGCTGGGCTCCGGGCAACTCAACGCCGAATCGCGTGAGGAGATCCCGATCGCCTGGGCGTTTCATCCGCAAAACACGCCCCAGTACCTCCAGGAGTTTCACGCTCAGGCCCTCTCGAAGCTCACCGATCCGGCGGCCAACGGAGTCGAGCCGGGCTGCGAGCAGGAAGACTGTGTGGCGGATGATTTCGAGGCCGGCGATCTTCCGAACGTCGGTGAGGTCGCATGGGCCGGAGAGTTCGAGACGGTCGAATTCCTCGCCGACGACGGGACGATGCGAGACTACGAGAATACCGAATCCGAACCGGTCGGCGTCTCGGTCTTCGTGCCGGAGAAGACCGGGGATTGCGACCGGCCGGCCGACGAGGGCTTCGAGGTGGCCTTCGTGCAGCACGGCCTCGGCGGCTCGCGGCTGCAGGCGGGTCTTGCGCTGGCCGACGAGCTGGCCGCCGAGTGCGTGGCGACCGTCGCGATGGACCTGCCGAGCCATGGAGGGCGCACGCCCGGGACGGACTCGCTGCATCCAGACGTGACGCCGGAGGATTCGGGCACGATGTTTTTCACCGCCGATCTAGTCGGCTCGCTCAACCGCATGATCCAGGGGATCGTCGACATGGCGGTCCTGGCCGAGATCGTGCAGGCGGGGGGACTGGAGACGGCGATCGACGAGGATCCGTCGACGAGCTGGTTCGCCTACGAGCAGGGCGACGAGTCGCCGATCGGATTCATCGGCCACAGCCTCGGGGGCTTTTCGGGCTTTCCGCTGGTGAGCATCGACCCGAACTTCTCGGTCGGGTCCTTCGCCGGAATCGGCGCCAAGCTCACGCGGATCCTCACCGAAGGGGCGCTCGGCTCTCAGCTCGGGGATGCTCTGCCCGGCGAGGAGGGCTCGTTCGAGCGCTTTCAGGCGACTTCTCTCGCCCAGTGGCTCGCCGAGATCGTCGATCCGTTCGCCTACGCGCCGTACATCGGCGACTCGCCGGCCTATACGCCGAAATTTCCGCTCGAGCGGATGACCTACGATACCGGCAACGACGAATTTCAGACCGGCTCGGGGCTGGAGGCCAACGAGGTCTTGTTGCAGATGACTGAAAACGAGGACGGCGAGGATCCGGTCGTGCCGAATGCGACGACCGAGATGCTCGCCGAGGCGACCGGCGTGTCACTCGACGAGAGCACGTTTACCGGATCGCACAGCCTCCTGTTCGAATCGAGCGACGAGGCCGCATGCATGCGCCAGCAGGCGGCGGTCTGGGTGGCGAGCGAGTTGACCGACGGAGAGGCGATGTTGGTCGAGCCGCCGTGTGAATGAGCCGGCGGGAGCGGGGAAGCACTCGAAGATGCGACGAGGACGTTGGATGAATGTTGACCAGACGAAGGGAGTGCGCGTGAGACGGCTCGGAACGCAGTTGCTGGCAGTGGTGCTGACGCTGGTCGGGATGCCGGCCATCGGCTTCGCAGGCGGGTTTGCGACGACGACGCAGAGCGCGACCTCGACTTCGATGGGAGGTGTCGGGGTCGCCAATCCCCACGAGCCGAACGCCTCGTATTACAACCCGGCGCTGATGAGTCAGCACGAGGATCTCACGATCAATCTCGGCGATACGCTGCTGATTCCCTCGTCG
Source organism: uncultured Bradymonadales bacterium (assembly GCA_964600555.1). Classification (GTDB taxonomy): domain Bacteria; phylum Myxococcota_A; class Bradymonadia; order Bradymonadales; family Bradymonadaceae; genus CAJXPB01. Next base: position 18,863 of record CAZRLK010000025.1, on the reverse strand, counting down.
AGCTACGAGCCGGCCGGGGAGGGCGACCGGGTCGAGACGGAGTCGGCGGTCTTTCCGCCGCCCAACGGCCACGTCGGCTACACGACCGGCGAGTGGTCATTCGGACTCGGGGCGACCTTTCCGTACGGGCTCGGCATCGAATGGCCCGACGAGTGGGTCGGCCGGGAGACGATCCAGTTCCAGCAGCTGCAGACGCTCGATATCACGCCCTCGATCGCCTACGAGATTCCCGACACCGGACTTACACTGGCGGCCGGGGGCCAGATCGTCTTCAGCTCCATCGAATTGCGTCGGCGGGTCATTTTGCGAGAGGATACCGAGGTGCAGAGTCACCTCGGAGGGACCGGCAACGGCTTCGGCGGATTGGCCGGCGTATTGTTTCAGCCGACCGACGATCTCACCTTCGGCGCCCACTACAAGAGTGCCGTCAAGGTCAATTACAGCGGCCGGGCGCACTTCGAGGGAGAGGAGGGGACGGCATTCGAAAGTCAGTTCGTCGACGGCGATGTGACCACCGACCTGACTCTCCCGCATTTTGTCAGCCTCGGGGTCGGCTGGCAGCTCGACCGTCTGTTTCTGGAACTCGATCTCAATTATACCACCTGGCAGACCTACGACGAGGTCGTCATCGACTTCGAACGTGACCGTCCCCAGGAGACCTCGACGATCGAAAACGACTGGCGAGATGCCGGCGCGGTCCGGCTCGGCGCCCAGTATGAAATCCAGGACGGCTTTCCGGTGCGCCTGGGGTTCGGCTACGACTTTACGCCGATTCCCGACGAGACGGTCAGTGCGTCCCTTCCCGGCAACGACCGGTTGATCGCCTCGCTCGGGACTGGCTACACCTTTGATTTCGGATTGCGCACCGACCTCGGCTACCAGATCGTCAGCACGGTCCCCCGGCAGGTCGACAACGACGTGACGCCGGATGGCGAGTACCAGACGACCGCCCACATCCTCGGGCTGAACGTCGGGTACGGATACTGAATTCGAGAGTGGGGGAAGAGGCTCGAGGATGGTGTGGAACCGTGGCCGACGCCGACGAGTTCGACCTCGTCGCCCCCTTCGTTTATCGACTGTTTGCGTCGACCCCGACGTCTCCCGCCCCGCTGTCGTCCGCCTCGTCGCCGCAGCCGTTCGCGATCGGGTCTCCGTCCGCGCACCGACCGGGGCTCGTTTTGCGCCCGTCGCCGACCTCCGAATGCGGCAAGTGGGTCGATCCCTCGACCTGGGGAGCGAGGGTGAGTGATTCCGATGGCGGGTCGGACCACTCGAAGGAGGTGAGTTCTGCGCCATCGGCCCGCACGACGGCGAAACGCCCCCCGGAATTCGGAAAGGTGAAGCGCGTCTCGGCGACCCGGACGTGGGTGTCGGGCTGGTCGGCCGCCGGGAGGCTCGGTGCCCCGCCGCCGAAGACGACCACCGTGCCGCCCGGTGCCAGACAGACCTCGCCGACTCCCGTCTTGACGTCGCCTCCCTTTGTCAGGCGTACTCCCTTCAAATCGAGCGTGGTCTCCGATCGATTCACCAACTCGACGAACTCGTCCTCGAAGGCGTCGCGTGTTCCGTCGGCGTTGGCATCGCCGGCCGATCCGGTGGGGACGTCGACCAGAATTTCGTTGACGACCAGCTCGCCGCCGTTCGGGGCGCGACCGTCGGGACAGGTCTCGCCGGCGTCCTCGTCGCCCGATTCCGAACCGGACTCGCCGTTCCCACCACTCTCCGGGTCGGAACCGCCGCCGGATGCGCCGCCATTTTGCGACGGGCCGGAATTCGACGGTGACGCATTCGTCGCGGTGCCCCCGGCGTCGGCGGAATCAACCCCGACGGCGGGGACACAAAACTCGAGTTCACAGCGCTGGCCGTCGTCGCAGTCGCGGTTGCGTCGGCACTCCGCCCGCGGCTCGAGCGAGCAGGCCGCGACGGCGAGTGCGGCGGTGAATGCGAGGAGGCATCTGCCGAGGGTTCCGTGGCTCATCGTGTCTCTCCCTGATTCGAGTTGGGAAGCTGACGTCGAAACCAACCGCCGGTTAGTCCGTCGAGCCGGGCGGTCAGTCTTTCGATTTCGAGCAAGAGGTCGAGGCGCGAGCGCCAGCCGTCCGGCGGGTCGGCCAGTTGGAGGATCTGTTTTTTTCGCCGTTCGAAATACAGGTCGGTCACTTGTTCGACGAGTTTTCGACGGGCGACCTCCCGCTGACGCTTCTCGCGGGAGGCACTCAGCTCGTCGCGGTCGAAGACGAGTCCTCCCAGATCGATCGAGGCGTCGATCGAGTAGGCCCGGCGCAGCCGCGAATCTTCGGTCAACCGGTTTTCGGCCTGGGAGCGGTACATCCCGTCGCTCTCTTCGCGGGGCTCGATGTCCTCGCTGTAGCGCAGGTCCTCGTCGCGCTGCTCCAGCCAGGCGATTTCGCCGTCGACCTCGGGAAACAGGTTCGACAGGCGGGCACGGCCGGCCCAGCCGGACTCGTCGTCGCGGCGCAGGTCGGCGTGGCGGAGGGCGGCGTTTTGGACGTCGCGCACGGAGGGTTCGTTGTCGAACGACCGCATCAGCTTCCGGATCGCCTCCGGGAGGCGGGCCTCGGAGGCTGCGCGGTCGGTCGGTGATTCCCCCGCGGCCCGGACTGGCCAGAGGCATGCGGCAGCGAGGCCGAGCGCGAACAGGCGGAGTCGAGTCGTTCGGGTGGGCATCGTCTCTCTCCGGTCTCAATCGAGGAGTTGGCCGAGTGCTTCGCGTCTGTGTTGCGAGATGACTCCCTGGAGATACTGCTCGAACGCTTCATCCGAGGAAGACGTCCTGGATTCCGTCGAGCCGTCGAGGCAGGGCACGGGCCCCGGTGCCAGCCGGCGCCGTAGGGCGCGTCGCCGGGCGCGAGCGATCCGGCGGGAACGCTCGAGGATGCGGACCGGGTCCCAGGCGAGCCCGATCTCCCAGCCAATTTGGCTGGAGTGGTCGCCCGCAAAACCCGACGGGCGGCGGCTGGAGACCGGGCCGGAGGGTCGGAGGCGTTCGCGATCGGAGGTCGCCCGAGCGTCTGTACTCAGCGAGGCGTAGACGGTCGGGAGAATCATCGAGACGACGGCGCGAGCCCGCATCTGCTTGTCGATCGCGGGGCGCCGCGTGTCGGCCGGGCAATGCACCGTCGGTTCGGACGCCGGCGCAGCCCCAGGGATGAGGGTCAGACCGACGAAGGCGGCAGCGGCTGCCGCGGGACTTAGGTGGTGCTCCATGGTCGACTCCTGTCGAGAGCGTCGGGCGACAAGCTCGAACCCCCCTCATTTACATTACCGACAGGAACAACCGGATCGTTTCGTCGTGAAGTTGGATCGCCGGGAATCGACGCACGCAGACCGGACGGTTGGCACCTGGTCTAACCGCAACCCGGGGCGGCGAAAATCAACTGAGCTATGCCGTTGGATTTCGACATATATCAGTGAGATGCAGGGTGGGTGGCACCCTGAGATGCAGTGAGATGCAGGGTGGGTGGCACCCTGTAATCGGAGTGTGTCGTGCGATCAGTCCCGTCGCGCCTCGAGTTCCTCGACGAGTTTCGGGTGCAGCCCGTCGAAATCCGAGCCCGACAGCCCGGCGACGATGTCCCCCGGCTCGGCGTGGGCGGCGATGAACTCGACGATCTCGTCGACCTCGGGAATCAGGTCGACCGTGGGCCCGAGCCCGCGGATGTCGGCGACCATTCGGTCGAGATCGATACGCTCGTCCTCCGAGAGGCTGTCCTTTTTGTCGAAGGGCTTCGAGATGACGACGCGGTTGGCCGGCGCGAACGCCTTCGGGTACTCGTCCTGGAAGACGCGCCGCCGCGAGGTGTTCGATTTGACCTCGAAGATCGCCCAGAGCCGCCGGTCGGGAAACGACCGGTCGATCGACTCGAGGGTGGCCCGGACGGCCGTCGGGTGGTGGGCGAAATCGTCGATCACCATGATCTCGTCGACTTCACCGACGATCTCCTGGCGTTTTTTGACCCGCTCGAACCCCGCGATCGCCTCGCGAATCTTCTGCGGCGCGAGCCCTTCGTCGAGCGCGATGCCCGTGGCACCGAGCATGTTGCGGACGTTGAACTCGCCGAAAGCCGGCAGCTCGAAGGTCCCGAGGTCGTCGCCCCGGTACTCGACGCGAACGTCGGTTCTCGCCCCGTAGTCGATGTCGACAGCCTGCAGGTCGTTCTGATCGCCGAGCCCGAAGGTGCGGCGCGGGGCCGAGGTCGACTCCGAGACGGCCATTGCCCGCTCGTCGTCGCCGTTGACCCAGAGGCTCCCCTCCTCGGGGATCATCTCGGCGAAGCGCCGGAACATCCGCTCGATGGTCTCGATATCCTCGTAGATGTCGGCGTGGTCGTACTCGACGTTGTTGATCGTCGCCCGGAACGGCGCGTAGTGCCAGAACTTCGGGACCTTGTCGAAGTAGGCCGTGTCGTATTCGTCGCCCTCGATGACGAACGCCTCGCCGTCGCCGAGCCGGTAGTTCGTCTCGAAGTTTCCAGTGATGCCGCCGGCAAAAAAGCTCGGGTCGCGGTCGGCGTCGTGCAAGATCCAGGCGAGCATGGAGGTGGTCGTGGTCTTGCCGTGGGTCCCGGTGACGACCAGGGGGTGCTGCGAATCGAAAAAGAAGTGCCGGAGTGCCTCGGGGAAGCTCAGATACGGGTAGCCTCGCTCGCGCGTGGCGACGGCGTCGCCGTACTCCTCCCGGCAGACGTTGCCGACGATCACCAGGTCGGGTTCCCAGTCGAGGTTGCTCTCCTCGTAGCCCTTCATGATGCCGATGTCGCGATCCTCGAGGAATGTGCTCATCGGAGGGTAGGCCATCGCGTCGGATCCGCGGACGATGTAGCCGCGCTTCTTCAACATGGCGGCGAGGCTGCCCATCGCCGTGCCGCAGATGCCGATGATGTGGATCGTCTCGACGTCCTCCGGGATGTCGTCCGGGAACGGGCGGGAGTCGTCGGCGACCATGAAAGCTCCTGAACTCGGAGGTCACGTGAGGGGCATCGAGGGAGCGTCGGCGGCCCCGCCGAGGTCGAGGCGACGGGGGTGGGGCGGGCGACTCCTCATTTTTCGTCTTCCGGCGTTGCAAACGTCCGGATCCGCTCGCGGGCCTCGTCGTCGAGCTGCGAGAAGCCGATGGTCATGCCGCGCTGGCGAGGGGGGGATTTGACGGTCTCGCGGACGGTGCCCTCGAGGTCGAGTGACTCGCGGCCGTCGGGGTGGACGACGTCGACGACGATCTCGGAGCCCTCCTCGTGGATCTCGGAGCTTCGGACGAACATCTCGCCGCCGGTCAGCTCCTCGTCGAAATACTCCGTCAACTCCTCGCGGGAGGGGAGGTGGGCGACGACGTGGGGCCTTTCGAGGCGCTGGACTTCCCTGCGGGCCTCCGGGCGCTGGTCGTACTGGCGGCGGATGAACTCCCGCCACCGGCGGTGCGTCTCCTGGCCGACCGAAAACAGATGGATGCCCATGCCCGGACTGCGCTCCGCCTCGGCGGCTTCCGCCGCTCCCAGGTGGTGGGCGACGACCCCCATCATCTGTAACGGCTCCTCGTCGCCGGGCAGCTGGGTGCGACACCGGACCAGTTTGCGCAGCGGCAACGGGTTCTCGGCGTGCAAGAATACCCCCCGATACGAGGCGTCCCCGACGGCGTAGTCGGTCTCACCGTCGGGGAGGATGAGGGTCACCGTCAGGTCGAGATCGATGCGCGGTTCGCGTCGGGAGTGTTTTTCGGCCATCGGTACGGGTCGTCGTCGGGGTCGCTTAGTAGAAACGAGCATACTCGACGCCACCGCGATCGGCAATCGCTTCGAGCATGCGAGTCGTCGCCTGGTGTTGCTGAAGGCAGATTTGCGTGGAGTCGACGCAGTCGCAGAGGCCGCCGAAACAACTCTCGGTGGCGCCGGGTTTGACCGTCGCGTCCGAATTGTCTCAGCCGCGGTCGACCCCGACAAAATCTGGAGGCGGAACAAACAAATCCATCTTGTCTTTGTGTTCGATCCTCGGCCTCCGGTTCCCGTTGGTCGCCTGCGAACGGGGCCACGAGTTCGAAGGCTCCGCCGGTTCGCGAGAGACCCGTACCCACCACAGACCCACAGCCCGACGTCAAATCAGCGACTCGCCGGCGTCCAGATACACCTCCCAGGCCTCCTGGTAGTGCGTGCGCCGGAATTTGATGGCGCCGCGAAGCAGCCGGTAGGCGAGGCTGGTGACGATGAGGGGATCGTCCTCGTCTTCGAGGCGGTCGATCTGGCGTTCGGCGAAGGCGAAATAGTCGGTCCGATACAGGAGATAGGCGTACAGCAGGCCCTTTTCGCCGCTGTAGCCGTCGTTGTCGGGGGACTCCTGGCTTTCGAGATACCGCGTCGTCTGCTTGATCTTGTCGTCGGCGATCGCCTCGACGAGCAACTCGTGCCACTTCGACCGCCGGTGCGGCCATTCCTGGAGGAGCCCGTCGTCGAGGTCGAGCCCGCGGGCGTGGCGGACCAGAAGCGTCGACTCCAGGGCGTCGAACGGCGGGGCGAACGGTTCGGGGGCCTGTTCGAAGCCGGCGAGGCCGGCGTCTTCGAGCACGGCGTCGGCCATGGCGGGTTTGCCGGCGAGCCACTGGGCGCGAGCGAGCTTGCCGACCCGCTCGGGCGTCCACGCCTCGGCGTCGGGCCAGCCCTCGAGATAGGGCCTCAGGTCGCCGTACATCGACTCCTCGAAGAACTTGTCGACGAAAAACTCCTCGCCCTCCTCGTACAGGATCAGGTCTTTGGGCGCCTCGAATTCCAGCAGGCCGTTGTCGTCGGTGTTCAGCCGGGCCCCCGCCGCGAACTCCTCGAGCTCGCGCTTCGACATGAAGGCGAGTCCGTACAGGCTGTGCGGATGGTCCAGGCCGCCGCGTCGCAGCTCGGATTTTGCGGAGTCGACGCTAAAGGCCCGTCGGTAGCCCTCGGGCGGGAAGGGCAGCTCGCGTTTGCTGGCCAGCAAAATCAGGTCGGTCCCCTTTGGCTTGGAGGTAAAGCCGTGCACGTGGGGGAAGACCTCGAGGAAGGTGTTGATGATCGTGCGGACGTTCTCCGGGCGCATCTCGTACAGTTGAACCCACTGCGCGAAGACCGCGTCGTCTTTCATGTGGGATTTGACCGCTTCGAAGTGGTCGACGGTGAAAAGCGAGGCGACGCCCGCAATCCACGGGTTGGAGGGTTCGGAGACGATCACGTCGTATTGTTTGTCGGTGTACTCGAGGTAGTTGCGTCCGTCGCTTTCGATGATCTCGAGGCGGTCGTCCTGGAGGGGTTTGTGGTTGACGTGGTTGAAGTGTTTCGAAGCCTCGATCATCGCCGGTTCGATTTCGACGCATTCGAGCGACTCCAGGGGCCACTGCAGGGCGGCGCCGGCGGTCACCCCGCTGCCGTATCCGATCATCACCGACTCCTCGCCGCCCAGCGGGACGTCCTCGTAGGTCGAGCGCACCGCGTACGGCAGAAGGCCGACCAGGATCTGGGTGCTCATGTCGTCGCCGTCGGAGGCTTCGGGTTTGCCGTTGGCCTTGAGGGTGGTGAGGTTTTCGCGGTCCTCGACCGACACCGTCGCCGTCAGGCCATCCTCGTAGTAGGCGAGCTCGGGGTCGTCCTCCTCGAAGTGGTCGGGCGTGTACAGCTCCTGGGCCCAGTAGGCGCGGAACATCCCGCGGGTGAGTTCGACGCGATCGATGGGCGGAGCGAAGGCAAAGACGCCTCCGGCGACGGCGAGTGCGACGGCCAGTGCGCCGACGCGCCGGTGGCCGGCCCGTTCGCGCAATTCCAGGACGCCGAGCACGAGCGCCATCGCGAGGTTGATGGCGATCACGATCGACATCGACCAGTACAGGCCGAAGGAGACGAGCAGAATGAACCCGGAGGCGAAGCTTCCGACGATCGAGCCGGCGGTGTTGAACGCGTAGGCGTTGCCGACCTTCTGGCCGGAGCTTTCCCGGTCGTGCACGACGGCCCGGATGACGAGCGGAAAGGTCATCCCCTGCAAAAAGGTCGGGATCAGGACGACGATGCCGACCAGAAAGAAGTAGTACAGATACACCGAGGTGACCGTCTGGACGCCCTCGCGCAGGTGGAAATACAGCCACTGGGGCAGATGGTCGAGTGTGAAAAAGGCGAGGGTGGCGGAGGCGGCGACGCCGAACTGGACGAGCGACAGCCAGAAGACCGGCCGGCGGATGCGTTTGACGAACGGCGACATGGCGGCCGACCCGACGCCGAGGCCGATCAGGAAGGCGACCAAAATCAGGGTGAACGAGTAGGTTGAGCTGCCGAGGATGATGACGTAGGCGCGACGCAGCAACACCTGGTAGCTCATCGAGATGGCGCCGCTGAGGGCGAAGGCGCCGAGGACGACGTAGCCGAGCCAGGCCGGGATCGGGTCGGCGGTCTTGGAGATGCCGGCGGCCTCGCGCTCGAGTTCGGCGAGTTCCTGCTCGTCGTCGGCGCCGGTGGCAGCGAGGTCGTCGGCGGGCTCGAACGACTCGCTCAAAAGAAGGTCGGCGGAGACGACGATCGCGCACAGGCCGAGGTTGACGATCGCGAAGGTCGTGTTGGTGGCCGAGAGGCCGAAGTTCGGCAGCAACATGAATCCCGCCGTCAGCGCACCGAAACAGGCCCCGACGGTATTGATGCCGTACAAAAATCCGATCGAGCCCTGAAACAGTCGCTCGCGCTCGGAGATCCACTGGCTGACGATCGGCAGGGTGGCTCCCATCATCGTCGTCGGGACGATCAGGATCGCGAAGGCGGCCGCGAAGCGAAGCAGGCTGAACAGATAAAAGTCGTTGAGGAAGTGGTCGAACATCGCCCCGTACAGCGCCGGCAGGTAGTCGAGCGCCAGGGGGACGACGAAGGCGTACAGGCCGATCCCGCCCTCGAGTGCGCCGTACACGCGAAGCGGGTGCTCGAGGCGATCGGCGATGCGGCCGGCGAGCCAGCTTCCGAGCGCCATGCCGGCCATGAACGCGGTCAAAAGCGTGCTGAGCGCGAAGCTCGAGTGGCCGAACACCTGGGTGAGCATCCGCTCCCAGATGATCTCGAAGACCAGGCTCGAAAAGCCCGACAGAAAGAAAAAGGCGAAGACAATGCGGTACAAGGCGACGTCGACGGGATGTGGGGTCGAGGCGAAGAAGGCCGGGGGACTCTAAGCGTCCGGGTGGTTCGAGGCAAGGGGAAGTCGGAACCAGAAGATCGATCCGCGAACCTTGGCGGGCCGGTAGCCGACCTCCCCGCCCATGTTGTCAACCAGATGTTTGACGATGGATAATCCGAGACCGGTCCCACCCTCCTCCCGAGAGCGGCCGGAATCGACGCGGTAAAACCGCTCGAAGACCCGGTCGCGATCCTCCTCGGGGACGCCGCGGCCGGTGTCGTGGACCTCCACGACGACCGCGCCGTCCTCGCGCCGCGAGCGCACCCTGATGCGTCCCTCGTCGACGGTGTATTTGGCGGCGTTGTCGACGAGGTTCAACAACACCTGGTGGAGCGCCTGACGGTCGGCGGTCACCCACAGCTCCTCGTCGACGTCGTTGGTTAACTCGAGTTCGTCGCCCTCGAGGCCGGCCCGCACGTCGACCAGCGTCTGGTCGACGACCGGCGCCAGGCGGACCGGTGCCGGCTCGAGCCCGTAGCGGCCCGCCTCGAGCCGGGAGATGTCGAGCAGGTCGTCGACCAGGTTCGACATGCGCTCGGCGGTCCGCAAAATCGAGTCGAGAAACTGCGGAGCGTGTTCGGGATCCTCGAGGGCGCCGTCCTCGAGGGTCTCGGCGTTGGCCTGGATGATCGAGACCGGCGTGCGCAGCTCGTGGGAGATGTTGGCGACGAAATCCCGGCGGACCTGTTCGAGGTGGCGAAGTTCGGTGACATCGTGGAGGACGACGACGACGCTCTCGGAGGTCGGCTCGCGGGCGGCGTGGGCGATCAGGTGGCGAGTCTCCTCGCACTCGTACTCGAATTCGACCGACGGGCGGTCCCCCTCGGAGGCCTTATCGTACAGCTCGTCGAGGGCGGGCTGGTCGACGAGTTCCCGGAGGGGGCGGCCGGTCGGGTCGTCGGTCGGACGAAACAGGTCGGCGGCGGCGGAGTTTACAAGTTCGATCCGGCGCTGTTCGTCGACGACGAGCACGGCGTCGGACATGCTCTCGAGGATCGCCTCCAGGCGATTGCGCTGGCGGGCCAGGTCGTCGACGGTCCGCTCGAGGCGCCGGGCCATCTGCTCGATCGACGCCGCGTGCGTCTCCGGGCTGTCGTCTCCGAGCGCGACCTCGATCTCGGCGCTCGACGAGGAGCCCTGCACGCGATCCTCGGCCCGGGAGACGAGGGTGCGGATGTTGCGGGCAGCGAGATGCGAGGCGACGCCGCTCATGACGACGGCGACGACGAGGCCGACCAGGCCGGCCGCGAGCAGCACCAGCCGCAGGCGGCGGACGTTCTGGCCGACGGCTTCGAGCGGCAGCGAGGCGCGGACGACACCCTCGCGGCGCTCGGTGTCGAAGGGGACAGCGAGGTACAGCATTTCGCGTTCGACCGTGTCGCTGTAGCGCCGGGAGGTGCCGCGGCCCTCCTCGAAGGCGGCCCGTATCTCGGGTCGATCGGCGTGATTTTCGACCTTGCGGACGCCCTCCAACGACAGCGAAGAGTCGCCCAGAACCGTGCCGTCGGCGCCGACGACGGTGATGCGGGCGCCGGTCGCCCGGCCCATCCGATCGGCGATCTCGTCGATCTCCGGGATGTCGGCCGCCCGCTCGGCCGTCTCGAGGAGCGTGCGGGCCGAGCGTGCATGGGTCAGGACCGCCTGTTCGGTGCGCGAGACGACCCAGTCGCGCAGCTGGCGTTCGAGATACAGGCCGCTGGTTGTCCCGACGATCGCCATCAGGACGAACGAGATCGCGAACAGTTTGCCGCGGAGTCCGATGTTCATCGGCCCTGGTCGTCGGGTTTGTCGCGAAACCGGTAGCCGACGCCCCGGACCGTCTCGATGTACTCGCCCGCCTCGCCGAGCTTTTCGCGCAGGCGTTTGACGTGGGTGTCGACCGTCCGGGTGCGCACGTCGGCGTTGATGCCCCAGACGTCCGCCAGAAGCACGTCGCGGGTCTGGGCGCGGCCCTTGCGTCGAAGAAAGGTCGTCAACAGATCGAACTCGAGGGCCGTCAGCGAGACCTCCTCGCCGTCGACCCAGACGCGGTGGCCGGGGACGTCGACGTGCAGCTCGCCGAAGACCAGCTCGTCGGTCTCCTCGTCGCCGTCGTCCCGAGCCTCGGTTTGCTCGTCGTCGGCCTCGCCGCCGGGCCGGCCGCGCCGGAGGATCGCCCGGATGCGCAAGACCAGCTCGCGCATGCTGAACGGTTTGACGACGTAATCGTCCGCGCCGGCCTCGAATCCGACCACCCGGTCGATCTCCTCGTCGCGCGCGGTCAACATCAACACCGGAATCTCGCGGGCCTGCTCGTCGTCCCGGATCCGACGGCACACCTCCGTGCCGGAGATGTCGGGAAGCATCAAATCGAGCACTACCAGGTCCGGGCGCGGCTCGTCGGCGACGATCTCGAGGGCCTCCTCGCCGAACTGCGTCGAGCGCGTCTCGAAGCCCTCGCGTTCGAGATTGTACTCGAGGGTGCCCACCAGGTCCTGCTCGTCTTCGACGATCAAAATCAGGTCCGACATGGCGTCTAGCTCCGGGGGGAAACCGTCGCCTCACACACGCGACTTTTAGAGCCAAACCGGCGGGCGACGCAACCTGTTTTCTCCCCTGATATTCGTGTCACGAAACTGTCACATCGGCGCCATCCGCCCGTGACGATGATGTCGACAACTTCTCACATCGGCTCAATCCCAGCGTCATCCGAGCATGCAACGGTGTCGAGCGAACTGGGGAGAGGACCGGGAAGCGGTCGCCCCCCGACCCCAGAATGCGAAGTGGCGACCCGATTGGAACGAACTCGAGGGGCAACCCGATGAGCTTGAAAGATGCAGTACTGGCAGTTTCGACGATCATTTTTGTATTCGCGTCCGCGTGTGGAGAGTCGGCGGACGAGACGGACGAACAGGAACAGACGAACGGCGATCAGCCGGCCGTCGCCGAGCACGAGGCCGTCTCGTGCAGCGACGGATTGTGCACGATCTCCGGCGAGATCACCGAAGATTTGACGATTCCGAACGACGAGGATCTGCAGTTTATTCTCAGTGGCCCGGTGTTCGTCGGCGACACCGACACCGACACCGAGACGGTCGAGACGGTCGAACCCGGCGTGACGGTCTTCGCCGAGCCGGGGACCTCGGACAACACCTCGTTTCTGGCGGTGCGCCGCGGCTCGAAGCTGATGGCCGACGGCACCCGCGAGGAGCCGATCGTGTTCACCACCTCCGCCGAGGAAGGCGAGCGCGAGCGCGGCATGTGGGGCGGGCTGATCCTCAACGGACTCGCCCCGATCAACCGCGGGGAGACGGCCGAAGGGGAAGGGAGCACCGGGACGTTCGGCGGGGACGACCCGGACGACGACAGCGGCGTGTTGCGCTACGTGCGCGTCGAGTTCGCCGGCACGCTGATCACCTCGCAAAACGAACTCAACGGCATCGCCTTCCAGGGAGTCGGCAGCGGGACGACCATCGAGTACGTCCAGGTGCACATGAACAAGGATGACGGCGTCGAATTTTTCGGGGGCACGGCCCAGGCCAAATACCTGGTGTTGACCGGGATCGGCGACGACAGCCTCGACTGGACCGACGGCTGGCAGGGGCGCATCCAGTATCTGGTCGCCCAGCAGTACGGCGACAACACCGACCGGGGCATCGAGGCCGACAACCTCAGCGACGACAACGACGCCACCCCTCGCTCGAAACCGACGCTGGCGAACATGACGCTGATCGGGCCGGGAAGCGAGGCCGACGACGGCGATGCCGGCATCCTGCTGCGCCGCGGGACGGGCGTCGAGATCTACAACTCGATCGTGCACAACGCGGCGACCGAGTGTCTCGACATCGACAGCGAGGCGACCTTCTCGAACGCCTGGGATGGCGAGGCCGAGGAGCTGAACGGCGAGCTGACGATCGACCGCTCGATCATCGACGGCTGCGGCCAGAGCTTCGCCTCCGACGAGGAGGAGTTTACGCCGCCGTTCACCGTCCAGGAGTGGTTCGAGGCCGGCGACGGCAATCAGCAGACCGCCCCGGGCCTGAATGCGCCGACCGACGAGCAGCCCGACTACGGGATCGGCTCGGATTCGGCGGCCGCCGAGATGTCCGGGATGGCCCCGGCCGGGTGGTTCGACGAGACCGACTACGTCGGGGCGGTCGGCCCCGACAGCGACTGGACCCAGGGGTGGACGACCCACGTGAGGGAGTAACTCGTAGCCTGTCACTCCCCCGGGCGTTGCCAGTCGACGCCCGGGGGGAAGGCGCTGACCGACGATTGCGACCGAGGAACGGGAGACGCACCGATGAGTGAGCACCGAATGAGACAGATGGGCCGACGGGCGGTCGGGATGCTGGTCGTCGCGACGATCGCACTGGCAGCGGGGTCGGCGGCGGCCGAGGATTCCGGGGGGCCGGACGGTCCGCGCCCCGCCGAGGTGCCGGATCTGGAGGGCAAGTCGTTCGAGGAACTCGCCGAACGACTCGCCGAGCTGCGCTCCGAGGTCGACTCGCTGAGCTCGAAGGTCGACCAAAAAAAGCAACGGATGAAAAGCCGCCTGCGCTCCCTGCAGCAACAGCGCTCGGAGGTCGAGCTCGAGATCGAAAAGACGCGCTCGCAGGTCGAGCGGCTGCGCAGGTCGGTCCGGGACAAACGCGAGAGCATCGAGCAACACGAGACGGCCGCCGACGAGCTGAAACCGGCCGTCGCCCGCGCCCTCGAGACGGTCCGCGAGAGCGTCCGGGCCGGACCGCCGTTCAAACGCCGCGAGCGCCTCGAGGAACTCGACGATCTCGAAGAGCAGTTGAACGAGGATCTGCTGTCGCCGCAAAAGACCGCCTCCAGGCTGTGGCAGTTCGTCGAAGACGAGCTTCGACTCGGAGCCGAGAGCGGCATGTATCGCCAGGTCGTCGAACTCGACGGCGAACAGGTCCTCGCTGACGTCGCGCGGGTCGGCATGGTGATGCTGTATTTCAGGACCGACGACGGGCGGGTCGGCGTCGCTCGGCGTGGAGAGGAGGGCTGGCGATGGCATCCGATCGAGCGAGAGGCTGCCCGGAAGCGTATCGACGAGCTGTTCGCCTCGTTCGACAGAGGCATCAGCGTCGGCTTTTTCACCTTGCCGAACGGACTGCCCGGAATCGAGCGATACGACGAGGAGACGCGATGAGATCTGCGATGCGATCGACGTATTGGTGGGGGCTCGCCGTGGTGTTGTGCGGGCTGGGGTGGCCGAGCTCGGCGGTCGGGGAGACGAACCTCAAAGAGGCCTACCAGAAGGAGTTCGCCCATCTCGAGGCGCAAAAGCGGGCGCTCGAGCAGCGGCTTCGCGAGCTGGAGGACGAGCAGTCGGAGGCGGTCGACGAGGCGGAGCGGGGGCGCGATCGCCTGCAGGGGGAGTTGAGCGGCCTGCGCAGCGAGCGGGACGAGCTACAGCGCACCCTCGAGAAGCTCGAGCGGCGCGACGCCGACAAGGGGGCCGGCCATGAGGCGCTCGCTTCGACGGTCGAGCAAGCGAGTACGACGCTCGAAGAAGAGTCCGTCGAGTTCGAGCCGCCGGGCGATGAGCCGGCCTACGCCGATCTGCTGCCGCGCCTGTTCGACAAGGGGGCCGAGGCGATCGAGCAGTCGCGTGCGATCCGGATTGAATCCGGGTCGTTCTTTTTGCCGGGCGGGGAGGAGATCGACGGTGAGATCCTGCACGTCGGGGAGATCGCCGCCTACGGGATCTCGGAGGAGGGAGCCGGGGCGCTGGCGCCGGCGGGCAAGGGTCGATTGAAACTGTGGGAGGAGCCGACGGCGAAGACGGCTCGCCAGATTCGAGACGGCGAGATGCCCGAGTCGCTCGGGATGTTTCTGTACGAGTCGCTCGGGGAGAACGTCGAACCCAAAGAGGACGGAGGCTGGGTCGAGAAGGTCAACGCCGGGGGCGTGATCGGCTGGGTGATCGTCGGGCTCGGGGGACTCGGCGTCTTGTTCATCCTGATCCGCGCACTGACGCTCGCCTGGATCGGGTCGAACGCCGCGCGAGTCGTCCGGCGGGTCAGCCGGCGGGTCGCCGACGGGAATCTGGCCGACGCCAGGCAGTGCTGCGAGCAGGCCGGCGGCGCCGCGGCGCGCGTACTCGGCACCGTGCTCGACAACCTCGCTCGGGATCGCGACGAGATCGAGGAGCTGGTGGCGGAGGCGATGCTCGAGGAGGCGCCGCGCATCGAGCGGTTCGGCAGCGCGATCCTGGTGCTGGCGGCGGTCTCGCCACTTCTGGGGCTGCTCGGGACGGTGACCGGGATGATCTCGACGTTCGATATCATCACCGAGTTCGGGACCGGCGATCCGCGGATGCTGTCGGGCGGGATCTCGGAGGCGCTGGTGACGACCCAGCTCGGGCTGATCGTCGCGATCCCGCTTCTTCTGGTCGGGAATCTCCTGAAGGGCTGGGCGCGCAAGATCGAGGGCCGACTCGAGCGCGGGGCGCTGCGGGTGTTGAACCTCCTGGCGATCGGGGCCGACGAGGGCTCCGAGCCCGACGCGCCGTCCGGAGACGTGCCGCCGCCGGAGACGGAGACCGACGGGAGTCGAGAGCCGACCGACAACGAACTTCTGGGAGCGATCCGATGATCGAGGCACTCGTACCGGAGCAGCTGGCAGGCGTGGGCTGGGCGACGGTCCTCGACGAGCTGTGGGCGTACTGGGAGGGGGGCGGGTTCGTGATGCCGCCGCTCGTCGCCGCGACGTTCGTCTTGTGGTTTGCGCTCGGCTGGCGGTTCGTCGTGCTTCGGCGCGGCGTCTCGGGGTCGTTGCGCGAGCTGGTCGGCCGGGCCGGCCGCGGGGAACTCGAGGCGGGCGCCGGGCTCGTCGGGCGGGCGGTCGAGCGGGGAGTCGCTCTGGCGGACGGGCCCGCCGACGAGTTGCGGCCGATGCTCGAGGACGCCTTCCGGGGGATCGAAGAGGAGGCGGGGCAGTTGTCGACGCTGGTGCGCGGCATCGTCGCCGCCGCGCCGCTGGCGGGCCTGCTGGGGACGGTGACCGGGATGATCGAGACGTTCGAGTCCCTCGGCGACATGGCGCTTTTTGCCCAGTCGGGTGGCGTGGCGGGCGGGATCTCGGTGGCGCTGATCTCGACGCAGATGGGCCTCGCCGTCGCGATTCCCGGGATGTTCGTCGGGCGGCTGCTCGACCGGCGGGAGGCGCGGCTTCTCAGCGAACTCGAGGAGCTGACCGAGCTGCTCGTCGCCGATCGCCGCCAGATTCGACGGGGTGGTGGCCGGGGGCAGACCGGAGCGGACGACGAGTCGGGAACCGAGGCGGCAAGCGAGGAGTAGGCATGCGATTTCGACGCGGACGCGGCGACGACGAGCACGACATCGACATCTCGCCGCTGATCGACATGGTGTTCATCCTTCTGATCTTTTTCATGGTCTCGACGACCTTCGTCAAAGACGCCGAGGTCGACGTCGAGCGGCCCGGGGCCCAGAGCGCCGAGCAGGCCTCCTCGGAGGCGCTGCGGGTGTACATCGACAAAGAGGGCCGGGTGCACGTCGACGGCAACCCGGTCAAATCGTGGATGCTGCAAAGCCGGGTCAAACAACTGCTCGGCTCCGGGGACGGCGGCCAGGTGCTGGTCGTGGTCGACCGGCGGGTCTCCTCGGACAAGTTGCTCGAGGTGGTCGACCAGTGTCGGCTGGCGGGGGCGCAGCACGTCGGCGTGGCGACCGACAAGGAGGCGGGATGATCCTCCGGGAGCAGACGCTGCGGCGCCTGGTCGGCGGTGCCATCTTCGCGGTCGGGGGGACGGCGGCGGTCTTCGGGTTGATGTTGCTGATGAACGGGCTCGGCGAGACCCCGGAGCCGCCCGACCTCGAGGATCCGGCGAACTTCGAGGTCTCCTCGCCCCCCGATCCGCCCGAGGCGCCCGATCCGCCGGCCCGCGAGAACGACAGCCGGGAGTCGCTCGATCAGCAGGTCGCCCCGCCGCCCGAGATCGGGGCCGATATCGCCTCGGTCGGCTTCGAGATGCCCGGCTTTTCGGGGGCGAGCGTCGAGGAGGCCTCCGACGAGCTCGTCGGGGACGTCGAGGCTTCGACGATGACCGCCGATTCGGTCGACGAACGCCCCGAGCCGGTCCGCCGGGTCGATCCCGAGCTGCCGCGCCGGATCGTCGACGAGCAGATCGAAGGGCGGGTGGTCGTCCGGGCCCTGGTCGACCGGGAGGGGCGGGTGCAGCAGGTGGAGGTCGTCGAGGCGCAACCCCGGGACGTCTTCGAGCCCCACGTCGTCGAGGCGGTCGAGCAGTGGCAATTCCAGCCGGCGAGCTACGAGGGCGAGGCGGTGAAGACGTGGATCGAGCTACCGTTCGACTTCGAGCTCGGGTGAGGGCGCGATGCAAGAGGTGACGAGACAGCGAGCGAGGGTGCGGCCGGTCGGATGGTGGCTGGGGGTGGCGATGCTGGTCGTCGCGGGGATGGGCATCGCCCCGTCCTCGGCTGCGCAGGGGAGCGAGGAGGGTGCCGAGGCCGACAAGCCCGACCCGGTGCGGCTGGCCCGGATGCTCGTGCGCGACGGCCACTACGGGCGGGCCGAAAAGACGCTGGCGCAGGTCGATCCGTCGACACACGACGATCTCGACCGGGCCGCCTACCACACCGTCCGGGGCATCGTGGCGCTGCAAAAGAAGGCCTACCGGACGGCCGTCGAGCAGCTCGACGAGGCGATCCGGCACGGCCAGACCGACGAGACGATCTTCGTGCATCTCGCGCAGGCCCACTACGGGCTGAAACACTGGGAGAAGGTCGTCCAGATGGTCCGCAACGCCGACCAGGCGGGCCGCGAGCTTCCGGACATGTGGCTGATGCGAGCCGAGAGCCAGCGCAAGCTCGGACGACTGGCCGAGGCCTGGCGGACGCTCGGGGCGGGGCGGGCGCGGTTTTCGGACGAGAGCGCGTTCCTGCGCCAGCAGGTGTTTCTGGCGGTCGAGATGGGCCTGTACCGCGAGGCGATGAGGCGGGGGCAGCGGTTTCTCGAGCGGCGCGACGGGGCCGCCTCGCCCGAGGAGTACATCGCGATCTCGGAGGCGTTCCGGCGGGCCGGGGCCTACGAGCAGGCCCAGGCGCTACTCGAGCAGGCGCGCCTGGCGCACCCGGAGCATGTGGAGCTGACGGTGCATCTGGCGCACGCCTACATCGACGCCGACGAGCTGATGGCGGGAGCCGGATTGCTGCAGCGGGCGGCCGAGCACGAGGCAACATATCTGTCGGAGGCCGCCGCGCTGTACCGCCGGGCCGGGGCCTACGAGCGGGCGCTGTATCTGAACGCTCGGATCGACGACGACCGGGAGAAATTCGAGCAACGGGTCGCGATCTTGCTCGACCGCAAACACTTCGCGCGAATTGCGTCGATGGAGGCGCGGCTGTCGCGACTCGGCCTCCTCTCCGAGCAGAAGATCCTCTACGCCCTCGCTTACGCGCATTTCCAGGTGCGGGACTTCGAGCGGGCCGAGCGGCTGACGCGCCGGATCGACGACCCCGATCTGTTCGAGTCGGCGGTGAAACTGCGGCGCGCGATCGAGACGTGTAGGGACCAACCGTGGACGTGCTGAACAGACCATGTCGCGGGGGAGAGGTGCCGAGAGAACTCCGAGGGCCCGAGTGCGACCGGTGCGCCGAGCCCGTCCGCGCGTCGGACGGGCCGGCAGCATGCGGCGGCGAGGCGGG
>CAZRLK010000024.1:0-43422 GCA_964600555.1 uncultured Bradymonadales bacterium | reverse complement strand
GTGTCCGGGCACGGGCCGGCGCTGTGGCCAGACCATCCCTGGTCTGGAGCGCCGACGGCGCACCGCTCGACCGTCGGCGACCTCGGGCGATCGGGCCGGCGCTGTGGCCAGACCATCCCTGGTCTGGAGCGCCGAAGGCGCACCGCCCCCCGGACCGCCGGCAGCACTCCGCCGCGCCCCCCGCGAGCCGTTCCGTGGTCTCTTTTGCGCCCGCAGCGCCCTCCGCGCTCGCCCCTTCCGCGGCCTCCGTGCCTCCGTGCCTCCGTGCTTCCGCGACCCCCGCGACCTCCGCGCCGCCCCGTCACTCGCGGATGCAGACGGTCGCTTCGTCGTCGATCGTTTCGCGCTCCTCGCAGCTGTAGTCGTCGCGGCAGTCGTCGTCCTCCTCGCAAGCGAGCAGGCAGGTGCCGTCGCGCTGGTCGACGCAGTGGCTGCCGTCGGGGCAGTCGGCGCTCTCCTCGCACGTGACCGAGCAGGTGCCGCCCGGGAAGCCCCGCCCCCGCAGACATTCGCTGTCTTCGGCACAGTCGCCCTCGGCGCCGCACGCTCCGCCGACCAGCTCCCCCTCGTTGCCGACCTCCTGACAGTCCGCTCCCTCCGGGCACTCGCAGACGCCCGAGGTGCAGACCTCGCCGGCGGCGCACGACTCGCCGCACTCCCCGCAGTGGTCGGCGTTGCCGGAGACGTCGACGCATTCGCCCGAGCAGGCGACCTGGCCGTCCGAGCACGACAACTGCTGGCAGGTCCCCGAATCGCATTGCTCGCCCTCGCCGCACTCTTCGCCGCATTCCCCGCAGTGCTCGAAGCTCGAAGCGAGGTTGACGCACTGGTCGTCGCAGATCACTTGGCCTTCGGGGCATTCGCAGGTTCCGTCGTTGCAGACCCCGTCGTCGGGACAGGCGTTGCCGCACTCGCCGCAGTGGTCGGCGTTCGACGAGAGGTCGGCGCAGGCCTCGTCGCATTCGGTCGTCTCGTCGGGACACTCGCAGGAGCCCGACCGACACGCCGCGCCCTCGCGGCACGCCTCGCCGCACTCCCCGCAGTGGCCCGGGTCGCTCGAGAGGTCGACGCACAGGTCGTCGCACAGGACGAGACTGCTCGAACAGCTACACTCTCCGTCGGTACACTCGGGCATCTGGCGGTCGACGTCCCCGCCGGCCGTTCCCCCGGCGTCCTCGCTGCCGGATTCCTCCTGGGCCGTGTTGCCTGCCGGCTCCGACGAACAGCCGCCGGCGGCCGCGGCCAGCGTGACGAGCAGACACGAGACGAACACGATCGGGCGTATACAACGAGACATCTCGACACCTCCGAGGGTTTCGACTGTCGACGCATGTACTTGCCCTCACGGTAATCCCGCGAAAAACGCGACTCAACCTTTTGTCCCGGGGATCGCGTCGATTTCCGTATCCAGCTCGAATACGCCGGGGGCCCATGCCCGTATTCGGATCGTATACGAAAACCGGGTGCAGAAATTGGACACGCCCCCCCGGAATCGGAAAAATGACAGTTCAGATGATCGAGCGACAACGGAGCGTGGAATGATTCTGGACTCGAGACGGGAGTCGCCCATGAGGCTGCGCAAGTCACTGGTCGGATTGCTCGCCTGTTTGACCGTCACCGCCGTATCGTGCTCGTCAGATCCGGGGACGGGACAAGACGACGATGACGATCCGGGAACCGAAGATGCCGAGACGATCGACGGCGACGACATGCTCGTCGACGGCGAATCGATGGGCGACGCGCCCGAGCCGACCGACACGCCGGTCGACGACGACACGAGCGATCAGGGGGACACCGGCGAATGCAGCGCCGAGCAGACGCGCTGCGACGGCACCTGCGCGGACCTGTCGTCGAACGCCGATCACTGCGGCGAGTGCGGCAACGCCTGCGGGGAGACCGAAGTGTGCGAGTCGGGAAGCTGCACCTGCGCCGACGGCGAGCAGCGCTGCGGCGGGGAGTGCGCCGATACCTCCGGCGACTGGGAAAACTGCGGGGGCTGCGGGGTCACCTGCGATACCAACGAAACCTGCAACGAGGGCAGTTGCGAACGGCTCGAATGCGAGTCCGGCGAGCTGGCCTGCCAGGGCGAGTGCATCGACCCGAGCTCCAACACCGATCACTGTGGCGGGTGCGGGCAGACGTGCGCGGAGGGCGAGGTCTGCCAGTCCGGTCAGTGCACATGTCCCGACGGCGAGACGCTGTGCGGCGACAGTTGCGTCGACACCGCCTCGAGCTACGAGCACTGCGGGGCGTGCGGCAACCACTGCGGGCCGAACGAGCAGTGCAACAGCGGCTCGTGCGAACCGCTCGACTGTCCCGACGGCGAGATCGCCTGTGACGGCACCTGCGTCGATCCGTCGAGCAGCGACGCCCACTGCGGCGGCTGCGACAACGACTGCTCGGAGGGCGCCTCGTGTCAGTCCGGCCAGTGCGCCTGCCCGGACGGCGAGATCGCGTGAGACGGCACCTGCGTCGACTCGTCGAGCAACCGCAACCACTGCGGGGAGTGCGAAAACGAATGCGGCACCAACGAAACCTGCAACAGCGGCACCTGCGAGACGATCGATTGTTCGGGCAGCCTGATCGCCTGCGACGGCCAGTGCGTCGACGCCTCCAGCAGCGAGGAGCACTGCGGCGGCTGCGAGAACACCTGCGAGGGCAACGAGGTCTGCCAGTCGGGCGGATGCACCTGCCCGGACGGCTACGAGGAGTGCGACGGCCAGTGCGTCGACGTCTCCAACAGCTTCGAGCACTGCGGCGCCTGCGGCAACGAATGCCAGGACAACGAGGCCTGCGAGCAGGGAAGCTGCGAGACGTTGAGCTGTCCCGACACCCAGATCGCGTGTGACGGCCAGTGCGTCGACGCCTCGACGAACACCAACCACTGCGGCTCGTGCAACAACACCTGCGGCGACAGCGAGGTCTGCCAGTCCGGCCAGTGCACCTGCCGCCAGGATCAGACCGAGTGCGACGGCGAATGCGCCGACCTGTCGAGCGACGCCGATCACTGCGGAAGCTGCGGCAACGCCTGTGACGGCGAGTTCGGCGCCTGCAGCGGCGGCGAGTGCGGCTGCGGGGCGGGGCTGACGCTCGACTCCGACAGCGGCGAATGCATCGACACCGCCAACGACCCGCTCAACTGCGGCTCGCTCGGCAACGAGTGCGGCGAGCGCGAGAGCTGTCAGGGCGGAAGCTGCGAGTGCCGCGAGGGGCTGACCGACTGCAACGGGACGTGCGTCGACACCGAAAGCCACCCCGACCACTGCGGGGCGTGCGGTGAGGCGTGTGGAACGGTCGACAACACGTGTTTCGAAGGCGAGTGCCAGCTCGGGTGCGGTCCCGGCGCCGGTGGCGGGGGCAACGCCGAGGAGTGCGACCCCGACAGCCAGCAGTGCGTCGCCGAAAACGACATGCAGTCGAACGACCTGCACTGCGGAGAGTGCAACGAGGTCTGCTCGGCCGATGAGATCTGCTCGGCCGGCGACTGCGAGAGCTACCGGATCGGCCGCGACTGCAGCCAGTGTCCGTGTCCGGACTGCGGGGGCGACAACTGCTGTCCGAAGCCGGGAACCTCCGGCGCCGTCATCTGCGTCGACGGCCCGTGTCCGTGACGCTCGTCCGCCGCACGAAAAAACCCCCGGGAGCGCCCGCTCCCGGGGGTGATTCGTCCGACTGGCTTTGCCCCCCTCGCTCTCCGAGTTCTCACTCCGACCGGCGGCTCCTCGCCGCCCCGCCCCCCTTCCTTCGGGGCCGCCGCCCGATCATCAGTCTCCGGCGTCGGGACGCTCGTCGTCTCGATCGTCGTCGTCCATGCCGGCATCGGGGCGCAGTTCACTCGCGTCGGGCCGCTCGTCGAACGGGACGTTGCTGCCGAGACGCTCGCCGCGCTCGTCGGGTTCGAGCTGCCCGTTGCCGTTGGTGTCGCGGTACAAAAAGATCGTCTCGCCGACCGCCTCGCGGAAGTGCTCGTAGGCGTCGGGGTGGCGCTCGGCGTCGATGACGATCGGCCCGTCGCCGTCGGCGAATTCGTCGAGCCGCTCGCGGTCGATCCAGCTTCGAAGTGCCGCGACGAGCAGGAATTGCCGCCGGTCGGGCGAGAGGACGAACCCCTCGGCGTCGGCCCGGATCGCGATCCTGCGCTCGAGGTCCGCCTCCAGCCGAAACTCCGTGCCGTCGCCCCGCTCCCCGGCCAGCAGCACCGAGTGGCCGACCATCGCGCCGGGAAGCGAATCGGTCTCGTCGTGCTCGGACTCCGAGACGGGCGCGAGGTAGACGTCGAGCCCGCAGTAGCGTCCCGCCTCGACCTCCGGGAGGACGGTGCGCCGAGTCGTCTCGTCGGCCAGGAGATCGACGACGAGCGACCGGTCGGCCTGCCGCGGGGCCCTCTCGCTGCACTCGCCGTCCGGCCGAAGTCCGGCCCCGTCGACGGCCATCCAGGCCTCGTCGAGGACGAATCCGCCGGGCAACGTCAGCGCCTTCGGCTGGGGCGGTCGATCGACGCCCTCGAATCGCAGCTCGGCGTCGGTCTTCTCGCGGTCCTCCGGCGAGTCGTCCTGCGGGTTGCCGACGTCGGTCCCGACACACCCACTCGCCGCCACGGTGACCGCCACCAACAGCGTCGTCCATCGCGTCCGTGCATCCATCACTCGTCGTCTCCGTGCGGGGGAGTCGTCAGGGGAAAAAGCTGGACGTTGAGCTGATAGATCGCCTCCGGGTCGTCGGTCTCGTCAGCGAGGTGCAGAAGCGTCTCGCGGAAGGCATGGATACGCTCCTTGAACTCGTCGACCATCTCGGCGTCGATACAGACCGTCAGGGCGCTGATGTCGCGCACCTCGCTGTCGAAGGCCTCGATCGAGGCGGAGGCCCGCTCGAGCATCTGGCGATGGTAGTTTTTGATCGCCAGCGAGCCGACCTCGTGGCCGGTCGTCAGCGACGGCTCGCCGCGGGCGATCTTGCCGTCGTCACCACGGACGAGCAGGCCCATCTCGAACAGCAGATCGAGCGACTGCTCGGCCTGCTGTTCGGTGATCGACGGGGTCAGCGTCTCGGCGATCCAGGCCGGGTCGGCGCGAAAATCGGGGCGGGCCGCAAGCTCCCGGATCGCGGGGTGGTACCAGTTCGACAGGTACTCGAACATCGTGCTGTCGATGCGGCGCGCCTCTCGGAACCGCTGGCGGGCGGCGATGCGCTCGAAGGCCTCGTTGCGTGCCTCCTCGCTTTCGGCCTGGTTGAAGGCGACGAGGTCGGCGAAAAACCGCCGCTGTTCGCCCTCGAGGTCGAGCGCATCGGCGAACTTCTCGACGCTGTCGGCGCTGATGTTGCGCTCGCCGTCCATCACGAGTTTGAAAAAGTTCGGGGAGGAAAACCCCGCCTTGCGCGCCAGGTACCGATACGACACCGCCGAGCCGGCTTCCTTGCCCGCCTCGTAGAAATCCCGCAGGTATTCGCGGTAATTGACGTATTCGTAGATGTCGGGCTTCCAATCCGCCATGACGGCTCGGCTCGGAGGTACAAAGGCCGGTTGCAGAGTATTCGAAACGCCGACTCGAGGCAACGACGCCGCGGACAATCGGAATTTGAAAGACCCCGAAATACGATGCTAACGGTGGGCGCCTGTCGAGCAGGGAGTTTCTCTGTCACTCAGTCACTTTTGTCGGGACGATTCACCATGCGTATCGCGGAGACGACACTCACGATCATCGCCGGCCTCGCGGTCAGCCTCGGGGCGGCCTGTGCCTCCTCCTCGTCGGACCTCCCCGAGGAGGAATCCGGCGAAGAGCGCGCCTATCAGTCGGCGCAATCGGGCGAGAACGACAACGCATCCGGCGACGAGCAGGAGGGCAACTCCAGCTCGTCGTCGTCCGGCGGCGCGATGCAGGCCGGCCAGCCCGCCGCCGGCAACCAGGGCCAGGGGGGCCAAAATCAGCCCTCCGAGCCCCCGGAGGCGACGGGGCCGATCGCGACCGTCGACGGCGAAAAGATCCCCGCCGAGGCGTTCAACGACGAAATCGAGAAGGTCTCCAAGACCGGCAAGTTTCCCCCGCCGCTTTTGCACAAGTTCAAGGGGCGGCTGATCGACCGCCTGATCGACCAGCGACTCATCGACGACGCCATCGACTCCGCCTCGATCGAGGTGAGCGAAGAGGAGGTCGACAAAAAACTCGAGCAGGTCCGCTCGGAGTTCGACCAGGCGGCCGAACAGAGCCAGGGGCAGGGCCAGCAGCGGCCGGGATCGCTCGAGCAGGTCGCCAGCCAGTACGGCATCGGCGAGGGCGAGCTGCGCGATTCGATTCGGCGGTCGATCGCGATCGAAAAGCTGCTGGTCGAGCGCGAGGACGTCGAGCTTCCGACCGACAAGGAGGTCCGGAAGTTTTACGACGAAAACCAGAAGCAATTCACCCGGCCCGACCAGGTGCACGTGCGCCACATTCTCGTGCGCGTCCAGCCCAAGGCCGACGAGGCGACCTGGAAGGAGGCGAAAGACGAGATCGCCGAGCTGCGAAAAAAGGTCGTCGAGGAGTCGACCGACTTCGCAACACTCGCCAAAGAAAAATCGGACGGCCCTTCGGCCAAAAAAGGCGGCGATGTCGGCTTCATCGGCCGCGACCAGTTCGACGAGAACTTCACCGACGCCGCCTTCGACCTGGAGAAGGGCGACATCTCGGAGCCGGTCAAGACGAAATACGGCTGGCACATCATCGAGCTGGTCGACCGGCGCGAGTCGAAGACCGTGGAGTTCGACGAGATCAAAGACCGGCTGACCAAACAGCTCAAAAACAAGCGCGTCCACGAGCAGCTCCAGAGCTACGTCAAGAAGCTGCGGGAGGACGCCGAGATCGAGAAACACCCGGACAACGTCGAGTAAGTGAGTAAGTGAGTAAGGGCGCGGAGGCGCCGGGGCGTGGAGGTTGTCCATTCGCGGGCGAGCCGATACGTTCCCGCGCGCACTGGGATTTCTGTCTGTATCGCCCGGTAACCTGCTTTTTCCAAACAGAGGATCGAGACGATGAGTGAACCCGTGACCGTTGCCGTGACCGGCTCCGCCGGTTCGATCGGCTACTCGCTTTTGTTTCGCATCGCCGCCGGCGAGATGCTCGGCGAGGAGACCCCGCTCGAGTTGCATCTGCTGGAGATTCCCGGCGCGATGGACGCCCTCGAGGGCGTGGCGATGGAACTCGACGACTGCGCGTTTCCGCTCGTCGAAAAGATGGAGCTGACCGACGATCCGGAGCAGGCCTTCGACGGGGCGAACGTCTGCATGCTGGTCGGCGGCAAGCCGCGCGGCGCCGGGATGGAGCGCAAGGATCTGGTCGAGGCGAACGGGCCGATCTTCCAGGGCCAGGGCCGGGCGATCAACGACCGGGCCGACGACGACGTCCGGGTGATGACCGTCGCCAACCCGTGCAACACCAACGCCCTGATCACGATGAACAACGCGCCGGACGTCCCCGACGAGCGGTTCACGGCGATGACCCGGCTGGACTTGAACCGGACGAAATACCAGCTCGCCAACCGCGCCGGCGTCAACACCTCGGCGGTCACCAACATCGGGATCTTCGGGAACCACTCCTCGACGATGTTTCCCGACTTCTTTCACGCCCGCATCGACGGCGAGCCGGTCCCGGAGGTCATCGACGACGAGCAGTGGCTGAAGGGCGAGTTCATCGAGACGGTCCAGGGCCGCGGCTCGGCGATCATCGAGGCCCGCGGCGCCTCCTCGGCCGCCTCCGCCGCCAACGCCGCCCTCGAGCACGTCCGCACCTGGCTGCACACCGGCACCGACGAGCGAGACTGGGCGTCGATGGCCGTCCCCTCCGACGGCAGCTACGGCATCGACGAGGGCCTGATCTTTTCATTCCCGGTCCGCTGCGACGGCGACGGCGACTGGGAGATCGTCGACGACCTCGAGCTCGACGACTTCGCCCGCGAAAAGCTCGAGATCACCGAAGACGAACTCCAGGGCGAACGCGAGGTCGTCAGCGACCTGCTGGGCTGACCGCCCGCCGCTGACATCCCACACGACGTAAAAAGCCCCCGACGGTCGGACCGACCGTCGGGGGCTTTTTTGATGCGGGACGAGATCGGATCGGGGCGCGGGCGACTACAGGTCGAGATCGGCGAGTTCCCGCAGCACGCCCCGGCACACCTCGCGGAGCTTCTCGAGGCCCGCCTCTTTGATCTCGAAGGTCTCCTCGTCCATGTACAGGTCGCGGTTGACCTCGATCTGGATGGCGTGCACGTCGCGCGCCGGCTCGCCGTAGTGGCGCGTGATCCAGCCACCCTGGTACGGGTCGTTCGAACGGACCGAGTAGCCGTGATCGCGGTAGTGCTGCTCGACGGTCCAGCGGACGGTCCTCGCACACGAGGCGCCGTCGACATCGCCGGGGACGATGTCCGCCCGGCGCCGCCCCGGATCGGAGTGGCCCTGGCGGCCGGTCGAGGGCATCGAGTGGCCGTCGACGAGGATGCAGTGGCCGAACTCCCGGCGCGTCCGCTCGATCTCGTCGGTCAACGCCCGGTGGTACGGCCGATAGATCGCCTCGAGGCGCCTCTCGAACGCCTCCGGCGTCAGCGGCTCGTCCATCACCGCCGTCCCGCCGGTCGTCTCTCGCCAGACGACGCCGCGCTCCTGGTAGTAGCCCGGCTCATAGATCTTTTCGCCCCCCTCGACCGCCTCCGGCGAGACGTCGTCGGCGGCCCGATTCAGGTCGATGACGTACCGAGAGACGTTCGAGGCGACCAGCGGCGCCCCTTCACGCGGCGCATCGGCCCAGAAGCGATCGACATACAGGTCGAGGTCGCGGCGCAGGAGCCGATCGCCGACGACCATCTCCTCGGCGATCTCCTCCGGGATCCACTCGCCGGCGTGGGGCACGTCGACGACGATCGGCAACGTCTGGTTGTCGGGCCGCTCGACGCGGTACAAATCCTCGGGCATCGGAGCACCTTGAAGCACAGTCGCAATCGCTCACTCGGCTGGAAGATGTCCTCCGTCGCCGAACGGCTCTAGCACATCGAACCGTCGAAAAACAACGCCACCCTCCCCGTTGTCGTCTCACACCTCGATGTCGGGATCGGACTGGAAGGTCAGCCGCCGCCACAGGCGCTTGAGCACCGAGCGCCGTGTCCCGATCAGCGTCTCGAGCAACAGGGCCAGGGTCACCGCAAACAAAAGCGCCGGCCAGATGTTGACACGCTTTTTGTCGACCTGCTGCTCACCGCCGCCTTCCCCTCCACTCTCCCCGTCGCCCTCTCGGAGCCACGGCCGGTAGGCCCCCTCCTCGAGCGGGCGCAGGTCCGACTCGGCGTTCGAGACGTTGACCGAAAAGGCCAGCCCGTCGAGCTGCCGCTCTCCGTCCTCGCCCGACCCGCCGTCGGTCCAGACCTCGTAGGCGCCGTCGGCCGGGGGGACGAACGACAGTCGCCCCTCGTCCGGCTCGAGGACCCACCGCCGATCGCCCGGCCCGCGCACGATCCCCCGCTCGTCGATCAGCCCCCCGACGTCCATCTCGACCCGCTCGCCGACCCGCCGCTCGCGGTCGCCCTCGGAGGTCGCCCGCCGCGCCAGATACAGCATCGAGCGGCGCAGCAGCGGCAAAAAGGCCGTGCGCGTCGGAAAGTCCGTCCAGGCCCGATCCAGCGTCGTCGTCCACAAAAAGACCCGACCGCGCTCGCGCCGCCGCTCGATCAGCGCCGGCGCCCCGTCCTTGTACGACAGGACCACGCGCGATTGCTCCGGCGGCGAGGGCTCGAGCAGCATGTATTTGTAGACGCCGACCTGCTGCAGCGACGCCCCGCCCGGCATGTCGAACACGCGGAAGACGGGGTGCTTGCGCTCGGAGGCTCCGAGCCGCGTGATCTTGACCGGAGCGTCCGGGTCGTCGCGCTCGGCGAGTCGCTTACCGTGGCGCAGGGGCTTGGGCAAAAGTCCCTCGAGCCGCTCGTTGTAGTTGTCGGTGTCGACCTGGTCGCCGACCGCCACGAAAAGCCCCCCGCCGTCGTCGACAAACGCCTCGAGTTTCTCGGCCGTCGACTCGTCGAGCCGCGAGACGTTCGCCAGCAGTACGACGTCGTAGTCGGCGAGCTTCTCGTCGGCGAGCCCCTCGGACGTGACGACCTCCGGGACGATGCTGCTGTCACTTCGCTGGCCGGGATTGAGGGCCCGGGTCGCGAAAAACAGCTCGTCGTTGTGGGGCACGCCGCTGGGCGCGCCGTTGACCATCAACACCTCGACGCTCTGCTGCAACCGAAAGGTGAAGTGGCGCCGGTTGTCGACCTCCATCTCGTCGGGGTCGATCAGGCGAACGGTCCCCCGCCGCACGCCGGTCCCCTTTTCGGTGTGGCGGATCGTGTGGGTCGTCGTCTCGCCGGCCGGCACCTCGATCAGCCGCCCGCCGACCGCCTCGCCGTCGATCTCGAGGCGCAGCTCGATCTCCCCGGCATCCTCCGGCCCGAAATTCTCGATCGTCGTCGAGATCTCCCATTTGCCCTCGCGCGCCGGCCCGACCTGCCGGTAGCCGACGCCGGAGATCGCCAGGTTGGCGACGGCCTCGCGCTCCCGCACCGAGATCCGCTCGAGCGGGTAGCCGAGCTTGTCGTCGGGCCCGCCGGAATCGGGGAAGCCGCCGCGGGTGAAATCGCTCACCAGCACCACCCGCCGGTTCGGTAGCTCCGAGGTCGACAGCACATCGCCGGCCGACAGGAGGGTCTCGGGCACCTCGAGGCGGCGATGAGTCGGCTCCAACTCCCCGAGGGCCTCCCGGATTCGCCCGTGCTCGGTGCTCAGCTCGCCGACCGGCCCCTCCATCTGCGAGCTCGTCACCAGCGCCGCCTTGTCCCAGGGCTTCAGGTCGTCGATCCGCCCCTCGATCCGGTCGACCGCCCGCTCCCACCACTCGCCGTGGTGCATCGACATCGAATCGTCGAGCACGAAGACGACCGCCTGCGGCAGCCGACTCTCGGTCGCCCCCGCCCCTTCGCTCAAGACGTACGGCTTCGCCAGCGCGAAGGCGAGAAGCGCGATCGCCAGGACCCGCAGCGCCATCAAAAGCCACCGGCGCACCTTGATGCGACGCGCTTCCTTTTTGTCCGACTCCCGCAAAAGCTCGATCGCGGGAAACGGCTGCTCGACCGCCTTGCGCCGGTTGATCAGATGCACGATCACCGGCAGCGCCGCCGCCAGAAGCCCCGCCAAAAAGAGTGGTTCGACAAAACTCACAGGCGTGCCCGCAGAAAGCCCAGACAGACGCGCTCGATCGGCTGCCTCGTCGAAAAGCGATGATACCCGATGTTGCCCTCCCGACACGACCGCTCGACGAACTCCAGATGCTCGCGCATCTTCTCGACGTACGCCTCGCGCAGATCGTCCGGGTCGGCCAGAAGCTCGCCCTCGCCCTCGAGGCCCTCGAAGATGCGAAGTCCCTCGTACGGCAGCGTCAACTCCGCCGGGTCGACCGTGTGAAAGACCGCCACGTCCCGGCGCTGCTCCTTGAGCACCTTCAACAGGTCCATCGCCTCCTCGCCCGCCCCCAGAAAGTCGCTGAACACCAGGATCATCGACCGCTGCGGCGCCCGCTCGGCGACCGTCCTCAGCGACTCGGCAAACGCCGTCTCACCCTCGCCGGGCAGGTTGTCGAGCAGAAAAAACAGGTCCTCGAGGTGGCTCTTTTTCGTCGACGCCGGCAGAAACTCGCCGGTCGTCTCCTCGAAGCTCACCCCGCCGACCGCGTCGCCCTGGCGCAACAAAAGATACCCGAACGTCGCCGCCAGATACCCCGCATACCGCAGCTTCGTCAGCGAGACGTTCTCACTGGCGAAGTTCATCGATCCCGACCCGTCGATCATCAGGTACGCCCGAAGGTTCGTCTCGTCCTCGTACTCCTTGACGTAGTATTTGTCGGTCTTGGCGTAGACCTTCCAGTCGATATGCCGGATCTCGTCGCCCGGCGTGTACTCGGTGTACTCGGCGAATTCGACCGAGCCGCCCCGGTGCGGCGAGCGATGCAGCCCGGCCAGCACCCCGTCGACCAGCGTCCGGGCGACGACGTTCATGTTGCCCAGCTCCTCGAGCACCCCCGGGTCCAGAAATTCGCGGTCGTTTTGTCTCGTCGTCTCCATCTCGTCCCTGCTCACGCGTCATCGCCTCGCCCCCGACGCGACGATCTCGATCACGCACGCTTCAACAGCCGCTCGATGACCTCCTCGCTCGAAATCCCCTCCGCCTCGGCCTGGAAGTTCGTCAACAGGCGGTGGCGCAGCACGACCGGCGCCAGCGCCCGGACGTCGTCCTCCGAGACGGTCAGCCGGCCGTCGAGCACGGCCCGGGCCTTGCCGCTCAAGATCAGATACTGGCTCGCCCGCGGCCCCGCCCCCCACGACAGATACTCGCCGACGAACTCCGGCGAGGCCTCGTCGTCCGGGCGCGTCCGGCGGACCAGGTCGACAGCGAATTGGACCACCTCCTCGCTGACCGGCACCTTGCGCACCAACTTCTGGAGGCTGACGACGTCCTCCGCCTCCAGCACCTGCTCGAGGTCCGGCTCGTAGCTGCCGGTGGTCTTCTGGACGATCTTCACCTCGTTTTGCTGCTGCGGGTAGTCGACCCTGAGCTGGAACATGAACCGGTCGAGCTGGGCCTCCGGCAGCGGATACGTCCCCTCCTGTTCGATCGGGTTCTGGGTGGCGAAGACCAGAAAGGGCAAATCGAGATCGTAGGTCGTCCCGCCGGCCGAGACTTCGTACTCCTGCATCGCCTGCAACAGCGCCGCCTGGGTTTTCGGCGGCGTCCGGTTGATCTCGTCGGCCAAAAGCAGGTTCGTAAAGACCGGGCCCTGGATGAACTTGAAGACCCGCTCGCCGGTCGCCTGATCCTCCTCGAGGATGTCCGTGCCGGTGATGTCGGCCGGCATCAAATCCGGGGTGAACTGGATGCGGTTGAAGTCCAGATCCAGCACCTCGGCCAGCGTCTCCACCAGCGAAGTCTTCGCCAGCCCGGGCACCCCGACCAGCAGCGAATGTCCCCGGGAGAACAGGGCGATCAGCATGTGCTCGACCAGATCGTCCTGCCCGTAGATCCGCTTGCGAATCTCGTCGACGATCGCCTCTTTCGCCCGGGCGATCTCGTCGACCCCCTCGAGATTCGACTCTTCGAGGAGTTCTTCGGGTTCGGCGAGCGCTCGTTGCGGATTACTCGACATCTGTGTGGCCTCTTGGCTGCATGCGTATGCGTCTTCGGTCCAGAAATTCGGGGGCCGCCCCTCCGGGACGAACCACCTCGCAGCTCGCACCGTTAGCAAGCCTGGGTGGCGGCGGCCAGTTCCCGGCGCGGCGTCGGCCGGTGGTCACTGGACGAGTTTGGCGAACTTTCGCTCCCGCTCGGCCGCCTCCTCGTCGCCGAGCTGCTCGTAGGTCTCGCCCAGCAGCTCGTGGATTTCGGGGTTGAACGGATTGATGCGCGCCGCCTCCACAAGATGCTCCTTCGCCTCCTCCGGCTGATCGGCCCCCAGATGGGCGGCGCCGAGCCGAATCCAGATCTGAACGTACGACGGATACAGCTCGCGCACCGGCTGGAGCGTCTCGATCGCCTCCTGCGCCTCTCCGATCTCGGTCAACGACTCGGCGAACTGCGTATGCAGTCTCGGATTCGGCGCCTTGGTCAGATGCACGGCCTTTCGGTACTCGACGACCGCCGCCTCGTAGCGGTCGCGGCCCTGGAGCATCTCGCCGAGCTTCATGTGGTCCTTCGCCTCCGGCGTCTCGAATTCCCCGACCTCTCGGTCTTCGTTCTCGTCCTTGAAGACGAGCTTGTTTTCGAAACCGTACTCCTCGGGATAATCGCGCGTGCTCCGTTCGGTCAGATGCTGCTTCCAGTCGCGCTCGAAGGCCGAAAAGTCCTCGCCGACCACCCGGCCGAAGGCCTCCTTCGGGTCGTCGACCTCGCCGATGGCCGCCAGAAGATCCCGAAACGCCGACCCGCCGGCCTTCTCTCGCAGATACTCCATCACCGTGTACACCTCCGCAAAGGCCGTCGCTGCATCTTCCTGGCTCGGCAACTTCGCCATCGAGGGATGCATCTGCTCGAAGGTGATCAGATCGTCCTTTTCGACGCGCTTCTCCAGGATCCGTTCGGTCGACGGCGGCAGGCGGTGGGCGTCGGGCCCCCGCCAGCGCCGCTCGAGGAACTTCGCCAGGCC
Organism: uncultured Bradymonadales bacterium; assembly: GCA_964600555.1. Lineage (GTDB taxonomy): Bacteria > Myxococcota_A > Bradymonadia > Bradymonadales > Bradymonadaceae > CAJXPB01. Next base: position 29,230 of record CAZRLK010000024.1, on the reverse strand, counting down.
CTCGTGCATCCAGATCGGCACCCGATTGCGCGTCTTTTTGTTGATGACGAGGTGGACGTACTCGTGGATCAGCGTATCGACCCAGCTGTAGCCCTGGAGCAAGGCGCGCGGGCTCGTGATCATCAGACGGTTGTACTTGCACAACGCGATCGTCCCCGACCGCCGGATCTCCTCTTCGGTCAGCCCGGAGACCTTCGCCAGCGTCGACGTCTCGGGGTAGACCTCGACCCGGATCGGCGTCTCCGGTTCGTGGCCGAGCTCTTCGCCGATCGCCTCGTAGGCCCGCTCGAGCGCCTCTCCGGCATACGGCACCAGCACCCGATCCGCGCCCGACTCGACGTAAATCTCGAAACGCCCCTCGTCGGTCGTGTATTTTTCGTACCCGTCGGTCGCCTCGGCGGTACGCTCGACCAGAGTCTGAAACTGCTTCCACTCCCCCTGCGAGTCGGTCGCCTCGAGCAACTCGTCGATCTCGCGGCGCGCCTCGGCGTACCGTCCCTTCAAAAAATCGTAGCGCGCCTGCAAAAACCGAACGCCCGGCACCTCCGGATACTCACCGGCCATCCGCTCGATCTCGTCGCCGGCCTGCTCGATCTGCCAGTCGCTCAGAAGCTGATTCGCCCGGTCGAGAGGCTGGGCGGCGGCCGTCGCACCGAATCCCAGGGCCACCACCAGCCCGACCACCACCGCCATCGCACGGCGGACAATCTGTCGATTCGAATGGCTCATCGTTGCGCTCGTCGGCGTTGCGGAATGCCCGGTCTCGGCGCCGGTCGGAATCTCACTCGACCAGACTCTTGTAGTAGCGTTCGATCTCGTTGCGGTATTTCTCGAGCTTCTCGCCCTTCATCTGCTCGAGCACCTCCTCGCGAAGCTCCCGGCGAGAGGCCTCTCCGTCGCCGTCGGGAATCTCGACTTCCTCGCGCTTGCGGGCCCCTCCCCGCCCCTCCTTGTCGCCCTGGGCGCGCTTCTTTTTGAGTGTCTGCTGCATCGACTTCTCGAGTTGGCCGAGCTGCTCGAGCACCGACCGCTCCGAATCGAGCGCCCCCTGCGACTCCCCCTTCTCGAGCCGATCCTGGGCCTTTTGCATCTGCTTTTCGGCCTTCTCGATCCCGGGCTTCATTTTCTGTTTCATCATCGGAAACTCTTCGGACGACTTCTCGATCTTTTCGCGCAGCTCGTCGGCCTGCTTGCGCAGCTTTTTCTGGCGTTCGGCGAGCTTTTGCATCTTCTGGTTCGTCGAGGAGTCCGGGCGCTGAGCGTCGGCCCGCTCCATCATCTGCTCGAGCCGACGCTCGATCTCTTTGCCCCGCGGCAGCATCTCGCCGATCTCGTCGGTCGCCCGCTTCAAACCCTCGGAGTCGTCGGGGCCGGAACTGGAGTGGCGTTCGGCGAGATCGAGGTTGAATCGCATCGTGCGCAGATTGTCCAGCGACTCGCCGGCCGCCTCCAGCGCCTGCTCGATGTCCTGTTGCTCGAGCATCTCGCGGAGCCGCTCGAGTGCCTCGCGATTGGCCGCAATTCCGGACTGCTCGTAGGCCTCGAGTTCCTGGCGTTCGATCGTCTCGAGCGATTCGCGCTGTCGGTCGACCTTCTCGAGCATCTCGTCGGTGAACCCCTCGAGCATCTGCTCGATCTGGCGTTCGCGCTCCTGTTCCTGCTCGCGCTGCAGCTTTTCGGTCTTCTCCTCGAGCTCCTGCTCGCCGGACTCCAGGTCGTTGACCCGGTCCATCATCTTCGAGATTTCCTTGTCCATCTCCGACAGCCCCTTCGGCTGGGCCGCCTGAAACTGCTCGTCCATCTCCTCGCTCAACGACGAGAGGTTCGAGTCCATCTGCTCGAGCGCCTCGAGCGCCCCGTCGATGTCACCCTCCTCGAGTTTCTTTTCGACCGCCGACAGGTCGTCGGTCATCTTCCGGGTCCCCGACTCCAGTTGCTGCTTTTTGAGCGCCTCCTTGTTGACGTGGCGCTCCGGGAGTTGCCGGATCTGCATGCGCATCCGCCGCATCATCTCGTCGATGCGCTGGCGCAGACGGTCGATCTCGCGTTTGATCGCCTTTTTGAGCTCCGGATCGTCGGAGTCCCGGTAGCGTTTCAACAACTCCTCGAGGCGGTTTTTCGCCTCCTTGATGTCCTCGCGGCTCGCCTTGATCGCCTCCATTTTCTCGCTGGCGATCAGCTCGAGGAGCTGCAGGATGCTCTTCTCGAGGGTCGCCTCCGCCTCGGCGGCGTACCCGGCCCCGCGTTCGGCCTCGCGCACCGACACCTCGGTGGGCATGCCGCCGTCGCCCTCGACCGCGCTCAGCACCGTCTCGCCCCGCTCGTGCAGATCCTCGAGATGGCCGTGCAACCCTTCGAACAGACTGCGATCGCGCTCGGTCGCCAGCGGGTCCTCCTCGAGCCGATCGACCAGCTCGCTCATCGTCTCGAGAATCTCGCCCTGGTTGCGGTGAATTTTCGAGAGCGTCTGCATCCGCTCGCCGAGCGTCGACTCGTCGGTCTCCCCGTCGACGACCTGCCGGTAGCTGTCGTCCTCGCGGCGCTTCCTCTCGCCGACCGGATGCTCCAGGTAATCCGCCAGAAGCGAGACGAGCTGTTCGCTCAACTCGCGCTGCTCGGCGATGTTCTCGAGGTGCTTGTCCTCGGGGCTCGAGACCCGGAGGGTGAGCTTCGAGCTTTTGCCCACGCCGGGGCCGGTCCGGGAGTTGTTGTCGGTCGCCTTCAGGCGAAAAACGACCGTGTCCTTCGGCTCGAGCGACAGGGGCCGCAGGTCGAATTTGAGGCTCCCCTCGATCTCGGTCGGCGAGTCGTCCGACTCCTCGATTTGCACCGGCTCGACGGTCTTCGAATCCTCCGACCCGGCAAAATAATGGACCCGTTCGAGTTTCTCGAGGCCGTAGTCGTCCTCGGCGGCGTACTCGATTTCGAGGACGTCCTCCGGACTCACCTCCACCTCGCCGTCGTGCGACGCGATCGAGACGTCGGGCGGCCGGTCGTCGCTCAGATCGATCGACCGGGTGTTTTCCTCTCGGATGCGCGTCCCGTCGGGTCGGCGGGCGCGGAAGTAGTATTCGCCGGACTCGGTCATGACCATCGACTTTTCGAGCCGCTCGCCGCTCCCGGACTCCATCGAGACGACCTGCTCGTCGGAGTCGGTCTGCAGCACCATCTCGACCTCGTCGACCTCCATCAACGGATAGGTCTCCAGGGTTACCTCCGAGCCAACCACCGTCTCGATGTGGCCGGTGGAGCCGGCGGCGGTCCGCGGCTCCTGGTCGGTGTAGTCGGGCGGCGCGTAGGTGAGCCGAATGTCGCCGACGATGGGGCGGCCGACGGTGCCGTCGTCGCCGCCGTCGGCGGTCGAGGTCGCAAACGGAGAGCGCACGATCTCGCCGGTCGTCTCCGGAGCGAGCGCCGCACTCCCCGCCACGAGTACCAGACATCCGGCCACCGCCAGGATGGGCGGCTCGACGTTGCGGTCCGGCAGCAGATCTCCGAGGTGACCCCGCTCGTCGGCCCGTTCACGGACCCGATCGACGGTCCGCCGCAGGTGGGCCCGGGCGAGCTTGCGACTGAAGCCCAGCTCGGCGTCCGACGCCTCCGGGGCCTCGAGCATCGCCTCGGCGAACTCGATCGCGGCGACGAGATCGTTGCGAAACGACGGCTCGACGTCCTGCAGCCGGCGTGCGATCCCGGCGGGCCCGGGGGCCCGGCGGACGAACCGCACGCCGGTTGCGACCGCGGCCACGGCCAGCGCCCCCGCCCCGACAATCAGCACCCAGCCCGTCCACTGCGGCACCGCCGCCGGCACCACCAGGCCGACCAGCAGCGCCGTGAGCACCACCGCGGCCAACGCCGCGACGTGCCACAGCAGCCCCTCGACGACGGCCGCGAACCGGTAGCTTCGGTTCGTGTTGTCGAGGATCGTCCGAAGGGCCTCGAGGTCCGAGGCGACCGACGGAAACGTTCCGTCGCTCGCCGACGAACCCGGAGACTCGGCTCCGGTCCCCTCGTCCGGCTCGGTCGGCTTGTCGGATTCGTCGCTCGGCTCGGCCATTGCTCTCGAGGCTCGAAGTCGCGTGGGATTCGACGATCTGGGTAACATGATCGAGGTGGCCTTTTAATCCACCCGCGCGGCGCTTTGACAATGCCGCCCGCCCCGGCCATTATGCCATCTCATTCGCAACCGCCACGACCTGCCGGCCCATCCACCCTGCACGCACACCGACGTACCATGGACTCGAAAGGCAATTTCATCGACGGCAACTGGGAGACCGTCCACTCGGCGAAGGGCAAGATCGTCCGCGAAAATCCCGCCGACCCCGACCAGACGGTCTTTCGCACCTCCTGGGATCTCGTCTCCACCGACCTGGCCGTCAAGGCGGCCCGCGAGGCCCTGCCGGACTGGGACCGCCGCGGCGTCGACGAGCGGCTCGAATACCTCGAGAGGCTCAAAGAGGCGTTTCAATCCCGGCGAGAGGATCTGGCCCGGGCGATCTCGCGGGAGGTCGGCAAACCGCTCTGGGAGGCGCGAGGCGAGGCCGACGCTCTGGTCCGCAAAATCGAGGTCATGACCGACGAGGGGCTCGAGGTGACCCGGGAGCGCCGCCCCGAGGGCCTCGAGGGGGGCCGCTGGAAGCACCGTCCCCTGGGCGTCGTCGCCGTGCTCGGCCCGTTCAACTTTCCCGCCCACCTCCCGAACGGCCACATCGTCCCGGCGCTCATCCACGGCAACACCGTCGTCGTCAAACCCTCCGAGCTGACCGGCGGCGTGATGCAGGTGTATTTCGAGTGTCTCGAGCAGGCCGGCTTTCCCGACGGCGTCGTCAACCTCGTGCACGGCCCCGGCGAGGTCGGCGAGGCGCTGGCGAAACACCGCGGGGTCAACGGCCTCCTGTTCACCGGCTCCTGGGAGACCGGCCTCGAGATCAAACGCCAGACGCTCGATCACTACTGGAAGCTGCTCGCCCTCGAGATGGGCGGCAAGAACACCTCGATCGTCCTCGAAGACGCCGACCTCGAGCAGGCGGCCCACGAGATCGCCAGGGCGGCGTATCTGACGACCGGCCAGCGCTGCTCCGCGACCAGCCGCATCGTCGTCCGGACCGAGATCGCCGAGACGTTCCTCGAGACGTTCGTCGACATCACCGACCGCGTCACCACCGGGCATCCGATCGGCGAGGACGTCTTCATGGGGCCGCTCGCCGACGAGGCGGCGTTCGAGAAGTTTCTGGCCGCCCAGGACCGCGACGAGGAGGGGAAACTGCGGCCGGTGCGTCGGGGCGGCCGGGCGCGCGGCGGCGACGACGGCTACTACGTCGAACCCGGCGTCTGGCTCGCCGATCAGGTCGACGCCCGCGGCGAGCACCAGGCGAGCGAGATTTTCGGCCCCGACGTCGTCGTCTACCCCGTCGACTCCGACCAGATGGCCGCCCACGTCGCCAACGCCACCGAGTACGGTCTGGCGATGAGCGTCTTCACCTCGACCGGCGAGCGCTTCGAGGAACTCTCCTACGACCTGAAGACCGGCGTGCTGAACATGAACCGCTCGACCGCCGGCGCCTCGAGCCGACTTCCGTTCGGCGGCGTCAAAAAGTCGGGCAACCACCGCCCCTCGGCGATCCTCGCCGGCGAGTACTGCTCGTATCCGCAGGCCCAGTTGCGCTCGGATGCGGAATGGGACGACGACAACCTCGACGAGCGGCCCTATCGCCTGCTGAGCGACCGGGAGTGACGCCGGGCCGCCTCGCCGCCTACCGAAACAACACCCACTGCTCGAGAAACTCGAGGGTGCTCGCAAAGAAGTGCTCGACCGTCTCGTCTTTGCGCCAGCCGTGCCCCTCGCCCTCGTAAAGCTGGTATTCGTGGGGCACCCCCTGGCGCTCGAGCGTCTCGACGATCGCCTCGGCCTGCTCGGGGGGCACGACCTCGTCCTCGCTGCCCTGATACAGCGCGACCGGATCCTCGATATGCTCGGCGTGGAAAAGCGGCGATCGGGCCCGGAAGACCTCGCTGTCGTCGGGCAGCGTCCCGACCAGACTGTCGTTGTAGTGCTGCTCGAATTTGTGCGTGTCCATCGACAGCGTGAACAGATTCGAGATGCCGTACATCGAGATGCCAGCGGCGAAAAACCCGGGGTGCTCGACCAGCGACTGCAACACGGTGTAGCCACCGGCGGACCCGCCCATCACCACGAGCCGCTCCTCGTCGGCCAGCCCCTGTTCGACCAGGTGGTTCGCCCCGGCGACGACGTCCTCGACGTCGGCGACGCCCCAGTTGCCCCGCAGCGCATTGCGATACTCGCGGCCGTAGCCGGTCGACCCCCGGTAGTTGACGTCCATCACCGCGAAGCCGCGCGTGGCATAAAACTGGCTTCGCGCCTCGTACTCGGCGGTACGCTGGGAGGTCGGCCCGCCGTGGACCATCAAAATTGCCGGTGGTTTGCCGGACGACTCGAAGTTCGGATTCGTCGGCGGGTAGTAGTTGCCGAACACCTCCATCGGCTCGCCCTCGTACTCGACCCGCCATGAGAGCGTCTCGATGTCGGCCAGCTCCTCGCTCGGCGCGCGCTCGACACCGGAGCGGCGTTCGATGCGCTCCTCCTCGCCGGGCGCCCAGGTCAGCACCCTCGGCGGCGTATCGCTGGCACTCGCGATCGCGGCCAGCCGCCCGGTCGACGAGACCGCCGGCTGGCGAAACCCCTGGTAGCCGTCGATCGCGCGAAGCTTTTCGCGCTCGCCGTCGAGCCCGACCCGCATCAGGTCCATCCGCCCGCGATCGTTTTGCACCGCGAGCAGTTCGTCGCCCGACGGTGTCCAGCCGAACGTCCGGATGCCCTGCACCCAGGCCGGACCCGCCATCTCGACCTCGCCGTCGGTCAACTGCCGCACCTCGCCGCTGTCGAGATCCCGAACGTACAGGTGCCACCAACCGTCGCGGTCGCTCGCGTAGGCGAGTCTGCGGCCATCCGGTGAGAATTCCGGCTGCAGGACCGACGTCTCCTCGCCGCCCGCCCACAGCTTCGGGTCTTCGAGCACGAGATGCTCGCCGCTGCGCGAGACCCGGGCGGTCTTCAGACGCGTCTCGTCCCACGGCATCTTCGGGTGGTCCCACTCGATCCAGGCGATCCGCCCGCCGTCCGGATGCCAGGACGGGTGCATGTAAAAATCCGCCCCTTCGACGATCTTTCGAGGCCACTGCCCGCCGTCGGCCTCGACCGCCGCCAGGACGTCGGTCTCGCCGTCGGTGTGCACATACACCACCCGCTCGCCATCCGGGGAGACCACCGGAGAGGCAACCCGTCCATACTCGGGCGTAATGGGCGTCGGTCGCCCCTCCTCGAGGTCGACCCGGTACAGACATCCGTCGGAGGCCGCAAAATAGACCGTCTTCCCGGCGACCTCGAACTCGCCGCCCCCGTAGCCGACGCCCCCTCGCACGTTGCACTCGGTCGTCAGCTCCCAGGGCGCGTCGTCGAATCGCCGGGCGACGAGCACCCCCTGCCCGTCGCGACTCTCGAGCCAGACGAGCGTCTCACCGTCTCCCGCCCAGCCGACCTCCCGAAGCGACACTCCGCCAGCCATCGCCTTGGGCGTCAACGAACTCTTCCACAGTCCGTACGGTTGCTGTTCGGTCATCGTTCTCCTCGTAGATGGACGGCTGAGTAGCCAGGAAGATGAACAGCCAATCAGCTATCAAAAGGCGACTTCGAGGACAATCACGCAAAAAACCCGCCACCCTCGACGGATGGCGGGTTTTCGTTTTTGAACGTCGGCGGGGCCGCCGACGCTCCCCATGTTTATTGGTGGATGCCGACGCTCCCCATGTTTATTGGTGGATGCCGACGCTCCCCATGGTCTACTGGTCGATGCCGACGTTCTCCGGCAACCAACGCCTCACCCGGTCTCTATCAAACCGATGTGATCGTCGTCGCGGCGGTACACGATCGAGATGCGGTCCGTCTCGACGTTGTTGAAGACGAAAAACTCACGCGAGTCGTCGTCCCGGAGCTCGCCGACCGCATCCTCGATCGACATCGGCTCGGCGGAGTACTCCCGGTTGCGCACGACCTTCGCCTCGCCCGACTCGTCGGTCATCACCACTTCGCCGTCCAGCCGATCGCCGTCGTCCGGCGCCGGAAACTTCTCGTAGTCCTCGGCGAAGTCCTGATCGAAGCTCGATTCCGCCCCCAGCCCCTCGCCCTCCTGCGGGGCGACGATCCCCATCGTAAACGGCCTCGCCATGCCGTTGGTCCCGTCGTGGTGATCGCGGACCCGATCCTTGCGCCGCCGGAGCTGCTTTTCGATCTTCTCGAGCGCCAGATCGATCGAGCTGTACATGTCGTAGCTCTGGGCCTTGCCTTTGACCGTCGAGTTTTTGACCGACACTTTGAAATCGCACACGTGCCCGAACGGCTCGGCGGTCATCACCACGTCGGCGTCGACCGACCCCCGGACGTACTTGTCGCAGATCCGCTCCAGCTTGCGGACTGCATAGTCGCGAAGCGACGGGGACGATTCCATCTGCCGGTAGGAGACGTTCACATTCATTGCATTACTCCTGGTTCGCTAGGTCGGAACGACAAGTCTGCCAGTTGCAAGTCTTCGTCAAAACACCTTTTTTCGCTTCGTACTCGACAGGATTCCCATCTTTTCGCGGTACTTGGCGACAGTGCGCCGGGCGATGTCGATGTCTTCCTCCTCGAGTTGCTCGGCGATTTTGGCGTCGGAAAGGGGGTTGGAAGGGTCCTCCGCGGCGATGATGTCGCGGATTTTCGCCTTGACGGCTTCGCTTGCGAGGTCCTCGCCACCGTGTTTGGTGATCGAAGAATTGAAGAAGAATTTCAGCTCGAAGAGACCTCGCGGGGTGTGCACGTATTTGTTGGTCGTCACGCGGCTGACCGTCGACTCGTGCATCTCGATGTCTTCGGCGACGTCCTTGAGCACCAGCGGCTTGAGCTTCTCGATCCCCTCCTCGAAAAACGCCCGCTGGTGGTCGATGATACTCTCGGTGACCTTCATGATCGTCGACTGGCGCTGGTGGATGCTGCGAATCAACCACATCGCGCCGCGCAACTTCTCCTGGATGTATTCTTTGACCTCGTCTTCTTCGCCGTTTTCCTTCTTTTTCGCCAGCTCCCGGCGATAGTACTCCGAGACCTTCAGCTTCGGCAGCCCGTCCTCGTTGAGCGTCGCGACGAACTCGTCGCCATCTCGGTGAATGTAGATGTCCGGGGTGACGTAGCGTGCTTCATCATCACCCCCGTACAACCGGCCCGGCTTCGGTTCCATTCCCGCAATCACTTCGGCGGCCCGGACGACCTCCTCCTTGTCGACCCCGAGCACCCGAGCGATCTTCGAGGTGCTCTTGCGTTCCAGATCCGAGATGTGCTCGTCGATGATCTGGTGGACCGTCTCGTCGTCCGGGTGGTGGACCTCGGCCTGGACCTTCAGACACTCCTGCAGGTCGCGGGCGCCGACGCCGACCGGATCGAGCCCGTGGACGACCTCCAGGACCTCTTCGACTTGCTCGGGCTCGGCTCCGGCATCCTCGGCGATCCCCTCGATCGTCGCCTCGCGCAGATACCCGCCCTCGTCGAGGTTCCCGACGATCAGGGCGCCAATTCGCTGCTGATCCTCCTCGAGCGACGACAGACGCAGTTGCGTCATCAGATGCTCGGTCAACGTCTCCTCGTCGGAGACGGTCTGCTCGTAGCCCGGCAGGTCGCTGGTCGAATACCCCTTGTAGGAGTTGGTCGGCATCGGGGTCGAGGCGTACTCGTCGACGTATTCCTCCCAGTCGATCTGGTCCATGTCCCGCTCGTCGGCCTGGACCTCGTCGACTTCGTCGCTGCGCCCCTCTTGCTCGTCGATGCCGTGCTCTTTGACGTACAGCGATTCCGCCTCGTACGGGTCTCGCACCTCCTCGAGCACCGGATTTTCGGCCATCTCCTGGCGCAGCAGGCTCTGCAGCTCCATGCGGGACAACTGCAGGAGCTTGATCGCCTGCTGCAGTTGCGGGGTCATCCGCAACTGCTGTTTTTGCTCGAGTTCTGCGCGAAGCCCCAGTTCCATGGAAGCGACTCCCGTGATCAGCTACCGAACTTGCATGCGACGTTGCGTTGCTTCGGGCGCGAGTCGGCGAGCTCCTCGAGCGTGACCTCGGGCCCGTCGAGCTCGATCCTCGCGCCCGACCCGACCAGCGTCCACCCCTCGCCCAGCAGGCGTGTCCCGCCCCCCCGATCGCCGGCCTCCCAGATCCTGAGGCTCTCGCCGGGTGCGAGGCTGGCGGCATGCGTGCCCGCCAGATACAACGGCGGAGGACCACTCACCCGGACCGCTCCCCGGGCGTACATCGATCGCATCCGGTGCGGAGCCGACACCGAGACCCGGGCCTCGAGCCGATCGGCGCGCATCTGCCAGAGCGTCTCACTCGGCTCCTCCGCGGCGCGATACTCCGCGACCGCCTGCTCGACGCGCACCCGCGAACCCGTCCGTTCGATCCGCTCTCCGCGGATCGTCCAGTGCTCGGTCACCCACCACTGAACCTCCGGGGACTCGGCCTGCGACGACCGGGATCGGTCGCCTCGGGCCTCCGCTTCGCACACGACGCCGAGCCACCCGACCCCGATCGCCACGGCCAGAAGCGGCGCCCGAGCGGCGAACGGCCGAACCCCTCGCATCGACGATTCCCCGTCTGGCGGGCTGGTCACCTTCATGGGCTCCTCGCTGGGGTATTCACCGCCGAGTCGGACCGCCATCGCCGGTCGGCACCACCGACCGACGCGGCCGTCTCCGTCGGCCCGTTCGCTCACGGCCTCGACGTTGTGCGTTAGCAAATCATACAATTTCCGCTCGTTGGCGACAAGCGCACTGGCGCCCGTGGAACGACTTTTGCTAGCCGGGGACATGACAGGCGAGAATCGACCAACATTCCCTCAAAACTCGCCGGCCGGCTCGATCCCGGTAAACACCGACAGCCGATCCTCCTCGACGCCGCGCACCCGCATCCGAGGACGGTCGAAGCCAATCCAGTCGATCTCCTCTTCGCCTTGCACGGTCATCTCCCGGCCGACCACCTCCGGGATCGCCGCCGCAAGCCCCTCGACGACGTCTTCGAGCTCCTCGTCGTCGAAATCGATCTCGGGCTCGGCCGCCAGATCGGAGCGCACCTCGGGCTCGAAGTCGAATTCGAGCGCAAATCCGTCCAGCGCCACGCCGACCTGCAGCTTCAAAAACAGGGCCACCGTCGCGACCGGGATCGGCTCGCCGTCCTCCGGAAACAACACCAGGTCGAGCATCAACTCCCCGAGCCGCATCTCGAACCGATCCCCGGGCTCTCCGTCGCCCGACAATCCCCGGTCGTCTTCCCCCCCCGGCGGCTCGCCATCCCCGGCGGCGAATTCGACCACCGGCGGCAGCTTCGGCCGCAGACGCACGGCCGCCGGCGTCTCGTCCGCCGCGAGATTCGTGATCCGGTTGTCGATCGCAAAGGCCAGAGCCCCGGCCGTCAGCTCGACCGGCAGCTCCTCGCTACCGAAGGTCTCGGCGTCGAACGTCTGGTGCAAAAGGCCCGCCCGCCAGGCGCCGTGGGCGATCCGCTCGACGGCCGTGCGATTCGTTCGAAACTTCAGATCACTCTCGATCCCGGCGACGTTCCAGTCACCGAGCGGCCGAGCGAGTGCACCGGGCACCTCCTCGACCCGCTCGTGGCGCTCGGCCGGCATCTCGAAGGCGGCCCGGACGAACATCCGATCGCCCCGCAATTCGATGCTCTTCGGCACAACGCGAAACACGATCGTCCGGTCGAGTAACTCCACTCGCCGCTCCAGGACCGACGGGTCGTACAGCTCGTCGACGAGATTCCCCTCCAGGACATTGCTGAACATGCGATCGATCACCGTCACGGCGACCGATCGAAGGCTCTCTTCGTCGACCTCCTGGGCGTCGCCGTCCTCGTCGAGCACCGAAAACTGAAAATCCTGCGGGTCGAGCTGCAACTCGCTCTCCTGCAGGTCGACGACCAGCTCGTCGTTGTCGTCGACGGCGATGTCGACTTCGGTGGCGACGGTCGCCTCGGCGATCGTGACCTCGACCGGGATCGGATCGCTTCCGAACGTCGCGTCCCCTCGAATCTGCATCTGTTCGACGCTCACGCTCACGGTGAGTATCTCGCCGTCGGGAGTGATCTCGACGTCGAGTGCCTCGAAGTCGACGCTCCGGATCTCGAATTGGTCGGCCTCGACGTTGTCGACGGCGTATTGTTCGACGCGTTCGGGGGTCAGGTAATTCTCGATCACACGTTCGGTCGCCTCGAAAGCCCCGGGACCAACGCGCACGTGTATTCCCGGCTCGATCGAGTCGGTCGCCGGGACGAACTCCCCGTGCATCACCCCGCGCATCGCCGCCGCCTCGTTGCCCGCCCCGTCGACCGCTGCAACCTCCAGGACGTTCAATCCCTCCTCGAGGTCTACGCTTTTCTCGAAATGCCCCTGCTCGTCGACTTCGAGGACGTCGTTGTCGAGACTGACGAACTCCACGCCCGTGCCGCCGTCCTCGACGCTCCCCTCCACAGAGACGCTGTCGGACTCGCCGTCGGCGACGTAGGTGGCCCGATCGGGCGACTCGAGCGTCAGCTCCGGTGGATGGGAATCGACCACGAACTCGACGCGATCGCTGCCGCCTCCCCCGCTCGCCTCCACACTCACCTCTCCCTGATCGAACTGCCGATCGACACTCCACTCCCCGCCGACCGCCTCGGCGGTCTGATCGCCGACCTGGACCGCATCCACCCCCTCGGCCGTGCCACGGACGGTCACCCGGGTGTCGGTGACGACCTCCCCGCTTTCGGGGCTGGTGATCGCAACCGTGGCGTCGGAGGAGTCGGCCTCCTCGCCGCACCCGAGCATCGAGACGGCGAGTCCGGCGATCAGAGAGACGGCGAGGAGCGAGCGGAGTGCAGCCATCGGGAACCCTCGGAGAGACAGCATGAGACGTCGGACGAGTCCCTTATTTTCTACCGGGACGCCGATTCGGTTTCAACGACCCGCCCGTCGCGTCACGGGTATCAGCCAACTCCGTGGGATCACGGCTGCCGGATGAATCGACGAATCGCAGCGAGGATCGGCGCCCTCGGTCGAATGCGCCGGAACGTCGAGACGAGCCCCCGCCCTGCGCAAACCGAACGAAACACGGGTAGGTTCCAGATGCTCGTCCTTTTTCGGACGTCGTCTACCTGGCGGCTTTGCCTCTTCGAGGCTCGGCGAAAGGGATCCCGTACCGCCCCGGCTCCTGCCGACATCCCGCCGATTCCGGTCATCCCCCTGCAATCAGTGGTTTTCACCGACCGGTGAAACCGATAAGATGGGCCCCCAGGATGAAAGAGCAGCCCGTGGCTTTTTTCCCTGAGAAGAGTTCCCGGACGATGACCGACGCACCGTCGAACCAAGATCCGCAGGCCCTCCAGCGGCAAGTCGAGCAGCGCCTCGGCACCCGCCTCGAGGGGGTCGGGGTCATCCAGGACATCGTCGGCATCGGGGGGATGGCGACCGTCTACCGGACCGAGACCGACGATGGTGCCTCGGTCGCCGTCAAGATGATGCACGAGCATCTGGCCGACAAGGGGACACTCCGCGAGCGGTTTTTGCGCGAGGCGAAGATCCTCGACCAGGCCGACCACCCGAACGCCGTGACCGTCTACGGCCGGGGCACCGCCGAGACCGGCGAAGCGTACTTTACGATGGAACTGCTCGACGGCTGGGAGGTCGAGACGGTCTGGAAGAAAAAAGAGGAGGAGTTTCCGGTCGCCGAGGCCCTCGAGATCGGCATGCAGGCCCTGGCGGCGCTGCACGCCTACCACGAGGCGGAGGTGCTCCACCGCGACCTGAAGCCGTCGAACCTGTTTTTGACCAAATCCGGAACGGTCAAACTGATCGACTTCGGGGTCGCCCGCTTCCACGACGACGAGCAGGACACCCAGAAGACCCGCGCCGGCACGGCGCTCGGCACCCCGGCGTACATGGCGCCCGAGCAGGCGATGGGCAAGGTCGACATGCTCGATCGCCGGACCGACGTCTACGGGCTGGGAGCCGTCCTGTTCACGCTGCTCAGCGGCCGTCGCGTCCACGAGGCCGACACCAACGACGAGACGCTGGTGATGGCGGCCACCCAGCCGGCCGAGTCGCTGGCCCGCCACGCCCCCGACGTCCCGACCGAAGCCGTCCAGGTCGTCGACACGGCGCTGTCCTGGGACCGCGAGGATCGGTTTCAGTCCGCCGAACAGATGCGCCGGGCGATCGCCGAGCTTCTCGACGAGTCGACCGCCGATCTCGACCGCGAAAAGAAGGTCTCCGAGCAGGAGGCCCAGGAGGCCGAAGAGGCGGTCTCGGAGGACATCGCCGACGTCGTCGTCGACATCACCGAGGAGTCGGTCGAGGGCATGCAGGTGATGTTCGACCGGATCGACCAGATGCTACAGTCGGCCCGGATGTACGAGTGGGAGCACGACAAGACCAAACAAAAGGCCCGCCACGCCTTCGAGGCGTTCCGCGACATCATGGACCTCGACGAAGGGGAGTGTTACTGGCAGGTTCGCCCCCACTCCTTCGAGATCGCCGACGAGGTGATCTGGAACCCCGACGAACCGTTCGACATCGTCCCGTACAATCTGTTTTTGGACGGCTTCCGGCGCATCCAGCTGCGCTCCTCTCTGGACCCGCGCGAGATGATCCGGTTCGCCGAGTGGCTGACCACCGATCCCGAATACGATCTTCCCCCGGAGGACGACCTGGCGACGGTGCTGTGGGACGCCGACATGCCGAGCGTCGACGCCAACCTCGTCTCGACCCCCGCGGTCATCGACCCGAACTCCGACGACGTCCTCCAGGAGCAAACCCAGGATCTGATCGAGGATGCCGAGTCGTTTTTCGAGCAGGACGGGGCGGGCAAGCAGCTTTTGAAGGCGATGCGCACCGGGGCCTACGCCGAGGCGGAGGCGATGAGCGAGGGCGCCTCCGGCGAGGTCAGCGGCGGGCTCGGCAAGGACTTCACCCTGCACGACAAGGGACTCAGCGACCAGAACCGCGTCGAACAGCTCGGCGAGGCGATCTTGCCGAGCGCCCAGAACTGGGATCGGCGCGTCGAGCTGATCGTCACCGAGTTGTGGACCGAGACGACCGACCCGACCGACGACCCGGACTTCGCCCAGTCGGTCCGCGAGATGGTCGAACACTACGTCGACATCCGACGCCTGAAGACGCTGCTGCGAATCCTCATCCGAACCCACTCCCGGCTCGAGACCCCCGACCAGCGGCGCTTTTTTGCCGAGACCCTGCTCGACGACGAGATCGTCGGCCGGCTGTCGAACGCGATCCGCCAGGCGACCAACCCCGAGGTCGAGACCCTCGATCGGCGCCGCCAGGTGTTCGACTCCGAACGCCAGGACGACGACGATGACGACAACGAGATCGACCGGAAGCTTCTCAAGATGTACGGGCGGCTTCTGAAGTTTCTGCCGGAAGATTACTACGGGATCGTTCTGCGCGATTTCGTCGGCGCCAGCGAGCCGTTCCGCAAGACGATCGCCCGGTATCTGCACCGGTACGTCACCGGCCACGAGTGGGAGCTCGCCGAGCTGTTCGACGCGCTGGAGGTCGACGGCATCGAGATGCTGATGCGCATCGTCGCCCACGCGGGGACGGAGCCGGCCTTCGAGGTGCTGCGCGAGATGTTGCACGACAGCAGCGAGCTGGAACTGCGCAAACACGCACTCGACTTGTTGAGCAAGAAGTTCGACCTCGCCAAACAGCGCTTCGACCTGACCCCGGATCTCGCCGATCTGTTCACCGACGCCCACCCCGAGATGCGACTGGCCTCGCTGAAACTCGCCCGCAAACTCGAGTTCACTCCCCTCGCCGACAAGGCCGCCCAGCGCGCTCGCTCGAAGGCCTTCCACCAGCTTCCAGTCGCCGAACGCCGGGCCGTCCTCCAGACGCTCGTCTCGCTGAGCCGTCCCCGGGCCCGGGAGGTGGCCATCGAGATGGCGACCGGCGCCGGCTGGATCCCGGACGAAAGCCGCCAGAAATCGCGCGTGCTGGCCCTTCGGTTCCTCGGCGAGATCGGCGCCGACGAGGAGGCCCTGCACGCCGCACGCAAAGGCTGCGGGCGCTGGTGGTGGAACTCCCCGGAGATCCGCGACGCCGCCCAGACCGCCACCGAACAAATCGAACGACGCATCGAGGCAGCTGCCGAATGATTCGAGACGGTCGACGCCCTTCAGATACGCTCACCTGCGATACGGTCTCTCGCGGAGACCGGCGCCTGGAGTTGATCGATGAGTGACGAGCGCCACCAACCCCGCCAGGAGCGAATCGGCAACTGGCAAGAGGAGTTCGTCGGGCAACTGTACCGGCTGTTCAAGTTGAGCCGCATCCACGATCTCGAAAACGAAGCGGCCCAGCAGGGCCTCGAGACGACCGCCCACCAGTTCCAGGAGCTGCTGGCCCTCGAAGGGATCGATTATCTCGACGTCGTCTTCGCCGGCGACAACATCTTCATCAACGGCAAGCCCCTGCGCGCCAGCCGCGAGGTGTATCATACGGTGCTCGACCTCGGAGAGCTGCTCAAAGAGGTCGATTTCAACGAGGTCACCCTCACCCCCGGGGTCGATCAACAGGCGCTCGAGGCGATGCTCCGCGAGTACAACCGCCGCCGGGAGCATCCCGGCCAGCGCGACAAGCGGGTCGTCCGGCCCGCCGAGTCGATCCGCTACCGACTGATCGACCCGAAAAAGCTCCTCGACATCGAGGAGGAGGAAGAGCAGACCGCCGAGGAGCAGGTCCTGCAGCTTTATCCGGCAGCCGTCGTGACGATGCGCCGGTTCCACCAGGCCGTCCAGCAGCAGGAATTCCGGGGCCTTCGGTTCATCAAGCGGATCTCCCAGCGGCTGGTCGCCCTCTCCGACAGTGCCGCCGAGACGTTTCTGGCGATGACCTCGATGCGCAAGACCCGCGACGACAAAGGGGGAATCTCGGTCAACGCCGGGGTGTTGGCGATGCTCGTCGGCCGCCACATCACCGACAGCTATCGCACCCTCCAGCGGCTGTGCTACTCGGCGATGGTCGCCGACATCGGCCGGCCCCGGGCAGCCGGCGTGTACGACCGGCGCGAGGTCCCGAACGTCATCCCGAAGCTGAGCATGAGCGGCAAGGAATCGCTCGGGCCGTCGAACGCCCTGTTGATCCTGCGCAACGGCCGGCTGCGCGAGCCGACCCTCAGGCGGGCGACGATCGCCTACGAGGCCGGATGGCTGCGCTACGAGCACGACATCGGTTGGCCGTACGGCAACAACCGTCGCCCGAGCGTCGAGTCGTTCATCGTCCGGGTCTGCCACCGGTACTGGGACCTGATGGCGCTCAAACCCTCGATGAACGAGCGCCGCAGCCCGGAGCAGGTGTTCGAGACGCTGCTCGAGGAAGCGGACTCGCGGCTCGAACGTGCGGTCGTCCGACTGGTGATGGAGACGCTCGCCTTCTACGAGCGCGGCGCGATCGTCGAGACGAGCGAAGGGTGGAAAGGGGTCGTCGTCGAACCGGGCGAGCGGATGGCGGACTTCCCGCGACCGGTCGTCCGGATGGTCCGCGACGCGAGCGGAAACGCCATCGACCCGCAGGATCTCGACCTGTCGAATGCCGACATCGACTTCGAGCGCTTCGGGCTGGTACGCCGCCAGATCCGCAACGTCAAAGACGAGCGACTCCTGAAGGTCGCCCGCCGGATTCGCCCCGACGACTGGGACCAAAAACACGCGACGCCCTCGAAAAAATCGCGCAAACGGCGCACCCCCCGCAAAAAGTCGAAGCCCGCCTCCAACCGATCGAGCCCGGAGCGCAAAGACAGCGACCCGCCGAGTACCCCCACCGAATCGGACCAATCCCCGGGGTCGGGGCACTCCACCGGCCGAAGCTCCGGCGCCCACCGCGCGGGCGGGCAGGGCGGCAACTCGGACGCCTCGAGCAGCAGTCGCCCCGCCAGCGGCACCTCGCAGTCTCTGAAGGCGAGGCGCCGCGAGTCGACCGAAAAAAGCTCACCGGAAGACCCGTCGGTCGTGCTCGAATTTGGACCCGGCTCCGGGCCGCCGGGCGCGGGGGCGGCACAGGGTCCGTCGGGTGAACCAGAGGCTCCGGGCCAGGGCACCGAGGGCAACGAGGCGGACGAGCAGGTCCCGGAGCTGTCGCCCGAGGCGATCGAGCCGACCGACGAGGAAGGAGGCGACGACGAGATCGCCGATATCTCGCCCGATCAGATCGACCCGGTCGAGCAGCCCTCCGACGCGGCGGCGGCCGGGGACGATCCCGAACCGGCCTCCGACGCTCAGGACCCGACCCGCCAGATGAGCCGCGAGGAGGCCGACCGCAAACTCGGCGATTTCGTCGAACGGGAACAACAGCGCGGCGAGCAGAACGACGACGGCATGCTCCGCGACTACATCGACAGCGTCCAGGACGAACAGGCCGACCCCGACCCGGACCGACAGCCGGCCTCGGAACCGCGAGCCCGCCAGCAATTCGAACCGGAGGAACTCTCCGGGCAGACGGGAGTCGATGCCGATCCGGGCGGTTCAGGGGCCGAGGCGACGCCCGACGACGCGACGCGCCAGATGGATTCCGAACAGTCGGCGAACGTACTCGAAGACTTCGTCGACGAGACGTCCGGCGAGCAGGCACCGCCGGGGGATGGGGCCACCCGCCAGGTCGACGCCGAGCAATCCCACCAGATGCTCGAGGACTACGTCGACCAGCCCGACGAGCCGGACGACTCGCGCGGAGAGGAGGACGGCGGGCGGCTCGGGAGCCTGGCGACCGACATGTCGGAGGATACCTCGCCCGAAGAGATCTCGAAGACCGAGCGGGTCAGCAGCGAGAAGTCCCACGAGCTCCTCCGCGATTTCGTCCAGGAAGACGACGCCGACGAGGCGCACGCGACGGATTCCGCGTCGTCCGACGTCGAGCAGGCGGCGACCGAGGCGATCGACCACGAACAATCCGAGGAGTTGCTGCAGGATTTCGTCGACGAGACCGCCGGCGGGGCCGAATCCTCCGGGAGCGACCGGGAGCACTCGGGCCGGATAAGCCCTCCCGGCGACCGGGATCCGGACACCCCGGACAGCGGGGCGACCGAGGCGATGAGCTCCGAGAAGTCCAGAGAGCTGCTCGACAGCTACGTCGACGAGCCCTCCGGCCAGGCCGACCCGCACGATTCGGGCGGCGTCGACGAGGAGGGCCGGCTCGGCCAACTCGCCTCCGATATCGACGAGGCCCCCGACCAGAAGCAGGACGCCAAGACCGTCGCCAACGACGAGTCCCACGAGCTGATGCGCGATTTCGTCGAGGAGACGCCCGCCTCCGAGGGAGGAGATGCCGACGCCGAGCAGGGAGACAAGCATCTCGGGGAGATGGTCGCCGAGCAGCTTCAAGAGTCCGAGGCCGAGCCCGAAGACGGCTCGACCGAAGCGATCAGTTCCGAGAAATCCCGGGAATTACTCCGAGACTTCGTCGACTCCGAACAGGAGGAGTCGGCGGAGGACGACGACGCGACCCGGCGCGTCAGCTCGGAGCACTCCGCCCAGGTGCTTCAGGACTTCGTCGACGACGAGGACGACTCGTAGACGAATCCCCCGTCGGTCTGCCGGGTACTCGAGCGCTCCACCAGATGGATCAGGTGAGCGCGCAGGCTCCGAACCGCAATAGGCCACACCGCCGGAGGCGCATCGGCGTAGACCTCTTCGACCAGATCCCGCGGAGCGACCGGCCCTCCGGCCGCCTCCAGCGCGTCGAGCACCTGCCGCTCGCGCTCCCGCCGGTGGGCCAGATACGCCTCCAGGTGGGCCTCCGCCCCCGGTATCACCGTCCCGTGCGCCGGCAGGAGCGCCGCCGGCTCGAGGCGTTTCATCCGCTCGAGACTCTCCAGATATGGCCCCATCTGCCCCTCGGGCGGGTCGATCAGGATCGTCCCCTCGGAGGCGACCAGATCGCCGGCCAGCAGCACGCCCGCCGAAAGATGCGACAGACAGACGTGGCCGGGGGCGTGGCCCGGCGTGTGGTGGACCCGGAGCCGATGGCCGCCCGCCGGGTCGACCTCGAGTATCTCGCCGTCCTCGAGCAGGCGGTCGACCGGAAGATCCGGGGAGAGCCGGCGGGCCGTCTCCGGGTGCGCCGCCAGATCCGGATCGAACCGCCCGAGCACCCCTCGCACCCCGTCGACGTGATCGTCGTGGTGGTGGGTCAACACCAGCATCTCGACCGCCGCGCCCCCCGCGTCGAGCCGGGACAGCGCCTCGTGCAACAGCGCCTGTTCGTCGGCCAGCCCCGAGCCGGGATCGACCAGGGCGAGCGACTCCCGGCCGATCAGGTAGCTGTTGGTGTGCGTCGCCGGCGGAAGCGTCGGCGTCGCCAGCGGCAACATCCGCACGCCGCCGAGTATCTCGATCATCTCCCGGTCCGGGTCGCGCTCGGGGTCGGGCGGCACCACCAGATCCCGGTCGCGCACCGCCTGCATCTCGGCCAGCCCCTCGAGCACCCGCCGGATCGGCGTCGACAAAAACCACTCTCCCGCCTCCCAGCAGGCGATCGCCTCGCCGGGAGAGACCCACGTCGGCTCGCGGTGCTCTTCGACGTCGATCGCCTCGAGCAGGCCGACTTCGTCGCCCGGAGCCTCGAGGGCGAAAAACTCGGTCGTCGTCTCCAGGGGCGCCCAGCTCGGGGTCGGCCAGCGTCCGATCGGGTGGAACCTCGCGGCGTCGACCGCGTGGCCCGCTGCACCGAGGCTCCCCGCCAGATCGCGCTCGCCGCGCCGGATCCCCTCGCGAATCGACGCCCACCCGCCGCCCGGCGCCTCGACCGCCGGGGACTGCTCCCAGCTTCGCACCCAGCCCCCCTCGAGCGGCAATATCCCGAGCTCCTCGAAGACCTCGCGGACGGCGCACCCCCAGTGCCGGGCGGCGGGGGCACGGTACGGTCCCGGCGGCTCGAGCGCCACCTCCTCGTCGCCCTCCTGCACCCGTCCGACGACGAACCCGTGGAAGCCGGCGAGGAACCCACGGTCCTCGGGCCGCCGCGCCAGCAACACCTCGAGGCCACCGCCACCGCGACGCACGAGGATCACGCCCGCCGTCTCGACACGCTCGTCGGACTCACTCATTGTTCGACTCTCTGAGTTTCGCCTCGCGCGAGGCGAGCCGCGCCGCCCCGAGCTTCCCGCCGTCGTCGCCGAGCTGCGGGGAGCGAATCTCGAGCGACTCGCGGGCAACCTCCAGAATCAGCGGCGTCGTCTTCGAGAGGTACCGGTCGCGAAACCCCGGACAGTGCTCGACCACCCCGCCGCCGACCAGCAAAACCCCCGGATTGAGCAGCGTACACGCGTTGGCCGTCACCAACGCCAGGTAGTCGGTCGCCTCGCGCCACAGCTCGTCGAGCCCCTCGTGCTCGTCGGCCAGCGCGTCGGCCGCCGTCAGGTCGACTTCCTCGGCGTCGGCGTCGACGAACACCTCGTCGAGGGCGCCGTCGGCCCGGTGGGCGATCCGGGCGACCCGACGCTCGAGGTGAATTCCTCCGGCGTACGCCTCCACACAGCCCCGCTCCCCGCAGCCGCAAAGCCGACCGCCCGGCACGACCTTGCTGTGGCCGATCTCCCCGGCGACGCCCTCCGCTCCGACCACCAGTTCCCCGTCGGCCAGCACCGCCCCGCCGACCCCCGTCCCCGCGTAGACCGCCAGCGCATCGTCGACCTCCGCGACCGCCCCCGCCACATACTCCCCCCACAGAAGCCCGTTGAGATCGTTGACCAGCACGACGTGCGGCTGGCCGACCGCCTCGTCGAGTGCCTGCTCGACCCGGTCGGCAAACGGCTCGTCGCGCCAGCCCAGATTCGGCGCGTTGCGCACCACCCGCCGGTCCGAGCTCAATTGCCCGGCGAGCCCGATCCCGATCCCGTCGAGCGCCTCGACGTCGGTCGCCTCGAACAACTCGACGAGCATCGAGGCGACCAGCCCGGCGACTTCGTCGGGACCGGTCCGCTCGCGCACTCGCTCCCGCAGCGTCGCCGCCTCGTTCCAGTCCGCGTCGTAGAGGCTGGCGCGGGCGTTCGTTCCGCCGATGTCGAAGCCGACGTGCATGGGTCCCTGCGAGGCGTGAAACGAGGAGCACTCACAGCCGAATCTTCGATCCGGTGAATCTCGATTGCAAGCAGACGAGCCTTTTGTTTAGCTCGTGGGCGACGCCGGAAAACACCCCGATTCGAGCAGGTGAGGACCATGTCGATCCCCCTCGATTTGCCCCGCAAACGTCTCGTCTCGCTGATCGCCGTCGCGGTGGTCTCCACGCTCGCCTCGACGGCCGAGGCCGAACAGGAGGAACTCGAGATCGGCCTCGGCGCCAAGGGAGGCGCCACCTTCACCGGCGCCACCGAAGTCCCCGAGGAGACCGTCTACCAGGGGCCAAAGGGCGACGGTGATCCCGAACTGTACGGCCTGTTCGGGGCCGGCGCCGCCGGCGGTCCCGTCGTCGACATCCGCTACAAACGCATCGTCGGCCTCGAGACCGGCCTGTATCTCACCAACGACTCGACCGAGGGGACCAACGACATCGAAGGCCCCGGCGGCGACCGGCGCGCCAGCATCACCCAGCAGCAGTCGACGACCGCCCTGCACATCCCGCTGCTGATCAAAGCCTCGGTCCCCTCCGAGCATGTCCGGCCGGTGTTCGGCCTCGGCCTCGAGTTCGTCTCCCAGCAATCGAGCGGCCTCGAATACTCCAGCAAAACCGAAGAGCAGAGCGCCGTCGACGCCCGCAACGAGCACAACTCGACCACCCCCTCCAATTACACGCTGTTTCAGTTTACCGCCGGCGCCGAAATCGACGCCGGACCGGTTCGCATCCCGATCGAGCTGCGCGTCGGCTACAACCTCGGCTGGGAGGACACCTTCTCGAATCGCGTCGAGGTCGACAACGACAACGATGACGACGAGCAGTTCGTCTACGACGGCGAATACATCGGCCACCTCGGGATCACCGCGGGCGTGCTTTACAGGTGGGAGATCGGCTTGTAGCGTCTCCCGTCTGCGGTTTGCCATCAGTTTTTGATTGCCTCCAACCCGGAGTTTCACATGCCCGACCTCAAGTCCTTCGACGCCTCCCCGTCCGACTACGTGCCCGGAGACGGCGAGTTGCACGCCGTCCTGCACACCAACCACGGCGAGATCGACCTCGAGTTGTTCGAGGACCGGGCCCCGAACACCGTCGCCAATTTCGTCGGCCTGGCGACCGGTGAGCGGACCTGGGAGGATCCCGAGAGCGGCGAGGAGCGCAACGACCCGTTTTACGACGGGGTGATCTTCCATCGGATCATCGACAATTTCATGGTCCAGGGCGGCGACCGGACCGGCACCGGCCGCGGCGGCCCCGGCTACGTGTTCGAAGACGAGTTCCACGACGAGCTGCGCCACGATCGCGTCGGCCGGCTGTCGATGGCGAATGCCGGCCCGGACACCAACGGCAGCCAGTTTTTCATCACGCTGCGCGAGACCCCGCACCTCAACGACAAACACGCGGTATTCGGCCAGGTCGTCGACGGCATGGAGACCGTCCGCAAAATCAGCCAGGTCGAGACCGGTCCCAACGACCGCCCCAAACAAGATGTCGTCATCGAAAGCGTCGACGTGGAACGTCGCTGAGCTCGCATTCGCGCTGCTGCTGGCGGCGTCGACCGGTCTCATCGTCGCTTCCCCCCGGGTGAGCGCCGCCCAGGAGAGCGAGGTGGCGATCGGGGCGAAAGGGGGTGGCAACTGGAGTCTCCTCGACCGGCCGCACGATCCGGCCGGCGAGCCGACGCTGATGAACGGCGCAGCCTTCTCGGGAGTCGGTCCGACGGCCGGCGCGGCCGTGCAGTTCGGGCTCGGCCGGCTCGCCGGCCAACCGCTCGCCCTCGAGCTCGACGTGCTGTACGCCCGCCACCACGCCCGAGGGGCGGAGCGCCATCCCGAGACCGGCGCCCGACGCACGATCATCCTCAAAACCGACGGCCTCCGCGTTCCCCTCCTGATGGAGTGGTATCTCCCGGCCACGAACCGCTCGACGTTCGTCGGGCTCGGCCCCGAACTGTGGGTCGGACTGCGGGCCGGCTCCGAGATGCAGCGCACCAACATCGACGCTCCCCCCGAGCATCTCCGCACCACGACGGTCGTCCACCCGCTCGTCGCCGCCACCGTCGGCTACGAATTCGAACTCGGCTCCCCGGATCTCGTCTTGCCGGTCGAACTGCGCGCCAAGTGGGATCCGCTCGTCGCCGAGACGACCGTCGGGCGCTTCGAGGGCTTCCAGAGCCCCGAGGAGCCGGGCCGCTACCGCGTCGCCTTCGACTGGCAGCTCACCCTCCTCGCCGGCCTCCTGTGGCGCGGCCTGTAACGCCCCGACGATTCACCCGGGGCTGTCTCCCGGCCAACCAACTACTTTTGGGGAGGGGCGGCGGCCTCGCCGCCCGACGAACCGCCCTGCGAGCCCGGTGAGACCAGGTGGGGGGTGTGGGGGCGTGTTGTCTCCCCGGGCTGCGCTTTGCTTCGCCCGGGGCTAGTAAAAATGCCAAACAGACTCTGTGGGGAGCTCCGGGAGGCTTTCGCTATGCTTCGCCCCCCTTCGCGTTTGGGTTGCGCTCCCCTCCGCGGCGGGCCTCGCCACCTCGTGCGAGCCGTTCAGCCTTCCTCGAGCTCTTCGTCGAAAAAGAAGAGGCCGAGGAGCATGATCGCCACGCCGACGGTGATGAAGGCGTCGGCGACGTTGAAGCTCGGCCACCGAAACTGCTCGCCCCACTTCCAGACGACGAAGTCGATGACGTAGCCGAGCCGCAACCGGTCGATCAGGTTGCCGACCGCCCCGCTGGCGACGAACGACAGAGCCATGATCAGCATCCACTGCCCCCAGGCGACTCCCTCCAGAAGATACACGATCAGCCCGACCGACAGAATGCTGACGGTGATCAAAAACGGGAGCCGATACGGCGAGTCGCTGTCGGACAGAAAGCTGAACGCCGCCCCCGGGTTCTCGGCGTACTCCAGGTCGAAATACCCGGGCACGACGACGACCGGTCGGTGGACGACCTCCAAAAGTTGGCCCTCGCGGACCTGCTGGTCGGGGCGCATCCGCTCGCCGTCCGGTCCGTACACCCACTCGGAGGCGATCTGGTCGAGCATCTCGTCGCTGTTGGCCGAAAACTCCCCGCCGAGATACTCCCGAAGCTCCTCGCCGTCGTCGGCCCCGTCGACCCGCAGCGTCACCGAATGCCCCTCCGACAGCCGACCGTTCGCCAGCCGGTTCGCCGCCAGCCATTTCGTCCACTGATCGAGTGCCACCCCGGCCAGCAGGATGGCGGCGAAGACCAGATATTTCTTAAGTCTCGGACTCATCGCGCTCCGTCTCGGTCGCCGATTGGGAGGAGGTCTCGGCCGCCTGGCCGAAAAAGATCTCGAACAGCATCAACACGACCCCGACCGTAATGAACGCGTCGGCGAGATTGAAGGTCGGCCAGCGAAACTGGTCGGTGTATTTCCAGACGATGAAGTCGATGACGTGGCCGAAGCGCACGCGATCGATGAAGTTGCCGACCGCCCCCGTGCCGATCAACGACAGTGCCACAATCAACAGCGTCTGGTCGGGATGCACGCCGCGCAACAGATACACGATCACGACGACGGCCAGGAGGCTGACGACGATAAAAAACGGCATCCGGTACGGCGAGTCGGTGTCCGACAGCAGCCCGAACGCCGCCCCCGGATTGACCGTGTACTCGAACTCCCAGTACCCGTCGACGACGGTCACGCTGCGGTTGTCGACGACCAGCCGCTCGCCCGCCTCGAGAGGGGCGTCCGCGGGGCGGTCGACGTGATGCCGGGCGATCGACTCGATTTCGTCGGGCGTGTTCGCCGCAAACTCGCCGGCGAGAAACTCCTGGACGCTCTCCCCGGCGTCGTCCTCGTCGACGGTCAGCTCGATCGGGTGCTCGATGAACCCGGGCCGGGTGGTCGCCAGCCGCTCGGAGGCATACCACTTCGTCCACTGGTCGAGGGCAATCCCGACGACCACGATCGCGGCGAAGATGGCGTATTTCGACTTCAGGAATCGACTCACAGAGCCTCGACCACCTGTCGGCATCGCTCGCAGATGTCATCGTCACCGGCGGGGTCGACCCAGTAGTTCCAGCACCGCGGGCATTTCTCGCCGGCGGCCGGCTCGACGCCGACCTGCAGATCCCCCTCCGGCACCTCCCCCTCCTCGAGCGTCACGTCGCTGACGATGAACAACTCGGCGAGGCCGTCGGCGTACCTCTCGAGAAGCTCGTAGGTCGACCCCTCGGCCGTCAGCTCGACGCGCGCCTCCTGGCTGCTGCCGATCGCATCGTCGGCGTCGGACTGGCGACTCTCCTCGAGTGCCTTCTGGACCGCCTTGCGCACGTCCATCAGCTCCTCCCACCGCGCAGCGAGATCTTCGTCGCACCAGGCCGCCGGCGGATCGGGGAAGTCGCTCAAAAAGACGCTCTCGGCCGCCCCCTCCTCGAGCGGGATGTGCGACCAGACCTCCTCGGCGGTAAACGACAAGATCGGCGCCGCCGCCCGGGCCAGCGCCCGCAACACCAGCCAGTAGGCCGTCTGCCCCGCCCGCCGTGCCTCGCTGTCGGGCGCCTCGCAGTACATCCGGTCTTTGGTGACGTCCATGTACAGGTTCGACAGATCGACCGTCGAAAACTCCACGAGCGCCTGATAGACCTCGTGAAACTCGTAGGCTTCGTACGCCCGGTCGATCCGCTCGACGACCTCCGAGGCCCGGTGCAACACCCAGCGGTCGATCTCGGCGAGCTCGTCGTAGTCGACGCGGTCCGCCGGCGAAAAGCCCTCGAGATTGCCGAGCATGAACCGGAAGGTGTTCCGGATCTTGCGATACGAGTCGGCGATGCGATCGAGGATCTCGTCCGACAGCGCGACGTCGCCCGAGTAGTCGACCGACGCGACCCAGAGACGCAGAATCTCGGCGCCGTATTCCGACAGCATCTGTTCGGGCGGCTCGAAGTTCTGGCTCGACTTCGAGTACTTGTGGCCCTGCTCGTCGGTGACGAACCCGTGGGTGAGGCACGTCTCGTACGGCGCGTGATCGCGGCTCAACACGCCGGTCAACAGGCTCGACTGAAACCACCCGCGGTGCTGGTCGCTCCCCTCGAGATACAGGTCCGCGACATCGCCCGCCCCCATCTTGTCTTCGACGACCGCCTTCCACGAGATGCCCGAGTCGAACCAGACGTCCAGGATGTCGGTCTCTTTGGTGAAGCTCGTCGCCTCACAGCTCTCGCAGCTCGTCCCCTCGGGCACCAGCTCGTCGACCGGACGTTCGAACCAGACGTCGGCGCCCTCCTGTTCGGCCAGGTCGGCGACGTGCTCGGCGATCGCCCCGTCGACGATCGGCTCACCGCAGTCGTCGCAGTACACGACCGTGATCGGCACACCCCAGATGCGCTGGCGGCTGAGACACCAGTCGGGCCGGCTCTCGAGCATCCCCTGGATGCGGTCTTTGCCCCAGTCCGGCACCCACTCGACCTCGTCGATCGCCTCGAGGGCACCCTCGCGCAGGTTTTTGGCCTCGCCGCCGTCGGCCGACCCGCCGTCCATGCCGACGAACCACTGGGTCGTCGCCCGGAAGATCACCGGCTTTTTCGACCGCCACCCGTACGGATACCGCTCGATGGTGATCTTGTCGCCCGGCTCGTTCAAAAGATGCCCCCGGTGATCGAGCGCCTCGGCGATGTGGGCGTTGGCCGTCAGCACGTGCATCCCCTCCAGGTCGACCTCTTCGCCCTCGTCGACCTCCACGCTGAACGGCTCGCTGAACAGGGCCTGCTCGTCGACCGGACAGATGACATCCAGGCCGTATTGCTGCCCGAGCGCGAAGTCCTCCTGGCCGTGGCCGGGGGCGGTGTGCACACAGCCGGTCCCCTGCTCGAGCGTCACGTAATTCGCCGGCAGCAACATCGACTCGCGGTCCATCCACGGGTGCTCGGCGGCGTAGCGCGGCTCGTCGCCCAGCTCCCCGACCAGATCGCGGCCCTCGAACTCAGCCAGCACCTCGAACTCGCCGATGCCACACGCCTCGAAGACCTCCTCGCGGCGCCCCTCGGCGACGACGATCGCCTCGCCGCCGATGTCGACGAGCTGGTAGGTCAGCCCCGGGTTCAACGCGATCGCCAGGTTCGCCGGCAGCGTCCACGGCGTCGTCGTCCAGATGACGATCGAGGTCGGCAGATCGCCGGCCGCCTCGTCGAGCTGGTCGGGCAGCTCCTCGATCGGGAAGGTGACGTAGACCTGCTCGGTTTTGAACGACTCGTAGTCGACCTCCGCCTCGGCCAGCGCCGTCTCCGAGCCCCAGTCCCAGTGGACCGGCTTGAGGCCCCGGTAGACCAGCCCGCTGTCGAAAAACTCCCCGAGCATCCGCAGGATCGTCGCCTCGTACTCCCGGGACATCGTCAGATACGGGTCGTCCCAGTCGCTGAAGGCCATGATCCGCTTGATCTCGTCGCGCTGGATGTCGACGAACTCGCCGGCGTACTCGCGGCACTCCCGGCGGATCTCGGCCTGGGTCATCTGCTGGGCCTGGTCGCCGAGCTCCTCGGTGACCTCGTGCTCGATCGGCAGCCCGTGGCAGTCCCAGCCCGGGACGAACTCGCACAACTGCCCGGCCATGTTGCGGTACTTGACGACGAAGTCCTTGAGCGACTTGTTGAGGATGTGCCCGTGGTGCAGGTGGCCGTTGGCGTACGGCGGCCCGTCGTGGAAGACGAACCGCTCGGCCCCCTGCTCGCGGCGGCGCTGAATCATCCGCTCGTAGATCTCGGCGTCCTCCCAGTCGGCAATCTGCCCTTCCTCGCGGTCGGCCAGGTTGGCCCGCATCGGAAAGTCGGTCGACGGAAGATTCAGCGTCGATTTGTAGTCACCACCCACGATGGCACTCCTCGATCCAAGGTACGGTGAACGACACCCGTGGAGCCGAAAATCCACGGAAATCGCTTCCTAGCACACTGCGTAACGCGGGAAAAGCTCGTCAACTGCTCGGGGAAGGCTCGGGGAAGGCTCGGGGAAGGCTTGTCAACTGCTCGGGGAAGGCTTGTCAACTGCTCGGGGAAGGCTTGTCAACTGCTCGGGGAAG
>CAZRLK010000023.1:0-43688 GCA_964600555.1 uncultured Bradymonadales bacterium | reverse complement strand
TCGAATTCCTCGTCGACGGCCTCGTCGGTGATCTCGATGTCGGCATCGCCGAGTTCTTTCTCGATCAGATGCTTGTCGATCAGGGCATCGAGCGTCTTGGTCTTCATCCGCTCGGCCATCTGCTTGGGCAGCGGACGTCGCGAGTTGCCGTGTTGTTTTTGCACGATGTCGTTGTAGTCCTCGGCCGTGATCTCGGTCCCGTCGACCACGGCTACGGTCCCGGTCGCCTCGTAAGGCAGCTCGTTGTCGCTCGAGGCGCTGCCACCGGAGGCATCCGCCTCGGTCTGAGCTTCGGCCTTCTCCTCAGACTTGTCGTCGCTGTCGTCGCCGCCGCCTTTGTCGCATCCGGCGAACGCTCCCAGAAGCATCACGGAAGCTGCGATACTGATGATCATTCTCCACAGACGCATGAAAGTCCCTCGTAAGTCGAGTCGAGTTACTGCACGAAAGATAGGCACGTCGGTGCCTTATCGGTTCCCGTGAGGTCGGTCAAGTCGACAAGAGCCCGGGGCGGAGATTCGTCCACACCTGCACACGGGATGCACCACCGTCGTCGGCGATACGGTGCAACAAGTTGTGCCTCGAAATATTCCATCGTTCGGACTCCCTCGGGAGGTTCGGGCGATCGAGGTGCAGCGTGAGGCTCCGTTCGAAGCCGGCCGAACGAGCCGCAGAGAGGTGAGTTCGGTGATGGTCCGACAACCGGATCTCAGAGACCGAGTCCGCTGCCGGAACCGAACGCCGACACCAGCAGCAGGGCATACGATTCGCCGAGCCAGGTGAGAAACGTCGAGACGAGCCCGATCCCGGGAACGCCCGCCAGCGGATCGAGAAACCAGACGGGGTCGCGCCACAATTGCCTTGCGAGTCGCATCGGCCCGACGAGATGGGCGGCCAGGAAACCGAGCCCGCTGTAGATGACGGAGTTGCGCAGGAAGCGCCAACCGGGGTCGCCTTCGATCTCGTCGAATAGCGACAGAGCCGCCATGACGATCGGCGCTCCACCCAGTGCAGCACGCGCGACACGGCCGAGCCCGTGGGCCTGCGCCGAAATCACCATGAACGCCAGCAGACCGACAAAGCCGGTCGCCACGATCGCCCCCCCGACGAAACTCGCATGCCGGATCCGCCGTTCCCACATCCCCTCGCGGTGCAGCGTCGACGCCGCCGCCCCGTACTGCTCGGAGTCGCCACGATCGCCTGCCTCGGGCCGACGGCGCTCGATCGCCCCGGCTCGATCCTCGCGGGCGTCTGCGGCCTCCGGGTCCTGGACCTGGATCGCCCTCGCGCCCGATCGCGAACGAGAGCCGTCGTTCGAGCCGGCCGACACCTGCGCCTGCTCGGCGGAGCGCTCCCGGGTCGAGTGGTCGGGGGGACGAAATGGCGTCTCGACGATCGTATCGATCCGGGCGACGACCTCCGCCGCCGACCGCACCCGAGCGTCCATCTCCTTGCGAACCATCTCGCGGACGAGTCTCTCGACCCCCTGGGACAGTCCCTCGAGCTCCGGGAGCGCAAGCGGCTCCGGATCGACGTGTTCGGTGACGGCACTCTCGACGGAGTCGTGCTGGACGGCCTTACGGCCGGTCAACATCTCGTACATCAAAAGCCCCAGCGCGTAGACGTCGGTCCAGGGGCCGATATCCGGACTGCCCCTGGCCTGCTCGGGCGCGATGTATCTCGGAGTGCCGACCGCCATGCCCTCACGCGTGAGCGCCACGATCGACTCGTCGCCGAGGCGGGTCGACAGCTTCGCCATTCCAAAGTCGAGGACCTTGACCTCGTAGTCCGGCGCATCCGAGGTGAGCATGATGTTCGCGGGTTTGAGATCCCGATGGATGACGCCGGACTGATGCGCACTGTGGAGGGCGGAGGCAATCTGGCGAGTGACCGACAGCGCAACTTCGGTCCCGAAGCCGCCCCGGGCGCCGACCTGTTGTTCGAGCGTCTCGCCGTCGACGTACTCCATGATCATGTACTGGACGCCGGCCTCGGTCTCGCCGTAGTCGGCGACCTCGACGATCGAGGGGTGAGCGAGGTTGCGAACGACCTTCAGTTCGCGCTCGAATCGCCCGAGGGCGGTATCGGAGGTACCCTGGCCGCGAGGCGGGAGCGCCTTGACCGCCAGTTCGCGCCCCTGTTCGAGATCTTCGGCGAGATAGATCGCCCCGTAGGCTCCGGCTCCGATTTCACGTCGGATACGAAATCGGCCGGCCAGCAGATCGCCCGGGCTGACGAAATCACGGAGAATGTCGGATGGTTGCCCCATCGGCGAGGCACTGTCGGCGGCAGTCGACGTGGTTGGCAGCGACGGGGCGAATGTACCACCCTTGCCGCAGACCGGCAACTCGTCGTCGCAGCCACGGCTCCGTGTGCGCTTGCACGAACAGGCTTGGGCGCCGGGCCGCGAGCCAGTAGTCTTCGAGTCCAGTGACTCGTTCGGCGCGAGGTGTCCATGCCCGCCAATCCCCTTTTCTGGATCGTCCTGACGCTGGCGTCGCTGGCGTACATCGCCACACTGGTCACTCTTTATTCCGGTCCGAGAGATTCGGGCAACGGATTTCATTCCGGACGCACACCGGGTTTTTCGTATACCCAGGGACACAACGTCGGACTCGACGAGACGGACGTCGGGCTCCGGGACGGCGGGTGGATACCGACGCGCCTGGAGACCCTGCACGGCCCGGAGCGTTCCCGTCTGATCCTCTCGATCGCCTTCGAGGCCGACGACGGAGCCGCCCTCCGTCCGTTTTTGCGCGAGTTGGCGGACGAAATCCAGCAGCGTGCCGAGGCCGACGTCGTCCTGGTCGAAGCCAGGTGCGAGTCTGGCGCCGCGCAGGGCCGCTGGGAAGAGTTGTACGCCCCGGACGGGCGCGGCTGGTGGGGAAGCGAGCAGGTCACCCGTGGCCACCGCAGCCCCGCGACGACGGCCCGGCTTTCGTAAAAAACCCGACATAAAAAACCCCGGAACCGTCGCCGGCTCCGGGGCGTTCGCCGTTCGACTCGGTTCTCGCAGGGCACGGCGGGAGGCGACCAGACGCCTCCCGCCGGCGGACGAGAAGCCGGGCGGTTACATCATGCCGCCCATGCCTCCCATGCCGCCCATGCCGCCGGGCATGCCGCCTCCGGCACCGCCGGCCGGCGGGCCCCCTCCGCCGTCTTCGTCACCCTCGGTTTCCTGTTCGGCGACCATCGCTTCGGTGGTGAGCATCAAGCCGGCGATGCTGGCGGCGTTTTGGACCGCCGTGCGCGTGACTTTCGCCGGGTCGATGACGCCGCCTTCGACGAGATCTTCGTACTCCAACGTCTGAGCGTTGAACCCGAAGTTGCCGTCGCCTTCGAGGACTTCGCGGATGACCAGCGAGCCCTCTTCATCGGCGTTTTTGGCGATCTGGCGGATCGGCTCCTGGATCGCCTGGCGGATGATTTTGACGCCCGCTTGCTCTTCCTCGTCGTCGAGGTCGAGGTCTTCGAGCACCTGCGCGGCACGCAAAAGCGCCACGCCGCCGCCCGGGACGATGCCCTCTTCGACGGCCGCACGCGTCGAGTTGAGCGCGTCTTCGACACGCGCCTTCTTTTCTTTCATCTCGACTTCGGTCGCGGCGCCGACCTTGATGACGGCCACGCCGCCGACCAGCTTCGCGCGGCGCTCTTCGAGCTTCTCGCGGTCGTAGTCGCTGGTCGACTGCCCGATCTGGGCGTCGATCTGGTTGACGCGCGCCTGGATCGCTTCCTCGGAGCCGTGACCGCCGACGATGGTAGTGTCGTCTTTGGTGACGGTGATCGAGTCACACGAGCCGAGGTCGGCGAGCTGGGCCTGGTCGAGCGACATGCCCCGCTCTTCGCTGATGACCTGGCCGCCGGTCAGGTTGGCGATGTCCTCGAGCATCTGCTGGCGGCGGTCGCCGAAGCCGGGCGCCTTGACGGCGGCGACGTCGATGACGCCGCGGAGATTGTTGACGACCAGCGTCGCCAGGGCCTCGCCCTCGACGTCTTCGGCGATGATGAACAGCGGGCGGTTGCCCTGCTGGTGGACCTGTTCGAGGACCGGCAACAGATCTTGCATGTTGCCGATCTTTTCGTCGAACAGGAGAATCAGCGGCTCTTCGAAGCGCACTTCCATGCGCTCCTGATCGGTGACGAAATACGGCGACAGGTAGCCGCGGTCGAATTCCATCCCTTCGACCAGTTCGAGCTCGTCGTGCAAGCCGCGCGCCTCTTCGACGGTGATGACGCCGGCCTTGCCGACTTCCCCCATCGCTCGGGCGATCAGCTCGCCGACGTCCGGGTCGTTGTTCGCCGAGATGGCGCCGACCTGCGCGATCGTGTCCCGGTCCTGGGTCTCGATCGCGCGGTCGCGGATGTCCTCGATGACCTCCTCGACCGCCTTGTCGATGCCGCGTTTGATCGACATCGGGTTGTGACCGGCGGCGACCAGCTTCGAGCCCTCGCGGTAGATACCGTGGGCGAGAAGCGTCGCGGTCGTCGTCCCGTCTCCCGCCTCGTCGGAGGTCTTGGAGGCGACCTCTTTGACGAGCTGGGCGCCCATGTTCTCGAATTTCTTGTCGAGCTCGACCTCTTTGGCGACGGTGACGCCGTCTTTGGTGATCGTGGGCGCTCCGAACCCCTGGTCGATGACGACATTACGGCCGCGCGGTCCGAGCGTCACGCGCACGGAATTGGCGAGTTTGTCGATGCCCTCGTTGATGTTCTCGCGGGCGTCGGTATCGAAGATGATATCTTTTGGTGCCATGACTGCGTTCCTCTTTGGCTAGAAACTTTCCAATTGCATCGAACTCGTGCATCAGTCGCGAGCCGCGCCGACCGGAGATCCGCCCGGCGCGGCGGCGCTGGGGAGCGAGCAGACCCGGGAGGAGTTCGCCTCCCCGGCCGCCGACGATCTCAGTCGTCGATGATCGCCAGCAGCTCGCTCTCGCGCAAAATCAGGTGCTCTTCCCCCTGAACGGTGATCTCGGTGCCGGAGTACTTGCCGAACAGGACCTTGTCTCCTTCGGAGACCTCCGGGTCGACCCGCTCACCGGCGTCGTTGGTCTTGCCGGGTCCGACGGCCCGGACGATCCCTTCCTGGGGCTTTTCTTTGGCCGAATCCGGGACGATGATCCCGCCCTCGGTGCGTTCTTCGGTTTCGACGCGCTGAAGCAGCACGCGGTCTTCGAGTGGCTGGATGTTCATGATGGTACCTCCTTGGACAGACGAATTGAAAGCCTACGAAACTTCCGGGGCATCGAGTCGCCGAGCACGGCCGCGAGCCATCAAGCCAGCTCGTCGGCATCGATCCGCCGCGCGACCCGTTCCCCATTTCGAGTCAAGATGAATTGCAACGGGACACTATGCACGGTTGTCCCAGCGTCAAGTCGCCGCATGTCTCCGGCGACCCTTCTGGTGCACCCCTCGCCGGTCGAAGTCGGCGCCGAGCGCCGCGCCGGGAGAGATACGAAAACCGCTCGGGAAGATGATCACGAGGTGCCCAACGTCAAGCTCGGGATCACAATCATCGCCGCCACTTCGACCCCTCGCCCCTCGGCTGCGAGGCATTCGACAGGCTCGTTGCGTCTCTCGGCGCCGGCAAGTCGGTTCCGGCGGCTGCACGGCGCGGCGCAATTGGTTGACGGGGACCTTGCGGTGAAGATACCTTCGCTGGTCCGTGTACACACATCGCATGTGATCGTGTCCCTGCGACGTTCCCGACCCCGGTTGTCCATGGCTGACAGCGACGAGACGCCCGACGAGCAGTTGAGTGCCCGCCTGGCCGACAAGGCCCGCCAGGCCGCCGAGGCGGCCCGCCTTCTGGCCCACCAGCCCGCGCGGCACAAGGACGACGCCCTGCACGCCATCGCCGAGGCCCTTCGCACTCGGACCCCGGCGATTCTCGAGGCGAACCGACAGGATGTCGAGCGCGTCCGCGGCCCGGACACCGACTACGACGAGGCCTTCGTCGACCGGCTGCGCCTCTCGGAGACGCGCATCGACAAGATGGCCGCCGACGTCGAAGCGATCGCGGCGCTCGACGATCCGGTCGGGCGCGTCGACGAACAGTGGGTACGACCGAACGGCCTGCGGGTCGGCCGCCAGCGCATCCCGCTGGGGGTTCTCGGCATGATCTACGAGGCGCGCCCGAACGTCACCAGCGATGCCGCCGCATTGTGTTTGAAAAGCGGCAACGGAGTCTTTTTGAAGGGGGGCAGCGCGGCTTTCGACTCGAACCGGGCCATCCATCGGATCCTCGTCGACGCGATCGCCGAGAGTGCGCTGCCGGACGAGACTCGCGGAGCCGTCCAATTCGTCGACACCACCGACCGGGCCGCCGTCGGCGACATGCTGAAACTCGACGCGCACCTGGATGTCGTCATCCCGCGCGGAGGCCCCGGCCTCATCCAGTTCGTCACCGAACACTCGCGCATTCCGGTCATCAAACACGATGCCGGCATCTGCCACGTCGTCGTCGACGGATCGGCCGACCCGGAGACCGTCGACACGGTCGTGCTCAATGCCAAGACCCAGCGCCCGTCGGTCTGCAACGCCGTCGAGACCCTGCTCGTCCTGGAGAATGCCGTCGATCCGCACCTCGATCGCCTGCTCGGCAAACTCGCCGAGGCCGGCGTCACTCTGTTTTGTGACCCGCCCTCCTACGAGGCCGCCCGCCGCGCGGGAGTGGCGGACGAGCAGCTCGCTCACGCCGACGAACAGGCCTACCGCCGGGAATTTCTTTCCCTGCAATTGGCTGTTAAAGTGTGTGACGGGCTCGACGACGCACAACGGCACATCGCCGAGTACGGCTCGAGCCATACGGAAGCGATCGTGACCGACGAGTACACCCAGAGTCGGCGGTTCGTCGACGAAGTCGACAGCTCCGTCGTGCTGGTCAACGCGTCGACGCGATTCTCCGACGGCAACCAGCTCGGACTCGGGGCCGAGGTCGGCATCAGCACCACGCGGATGCATGCCTACGGGCCGATGGGGGTCGACGAGCTTACGACGACGAAATTCGTCGTCTTCGGCGACGGACACATCCGGGAGTGATCCGCGAGGAGCCCCGGCCCGGCGCCGAATTATCTGCAACTCGGTTTGGGAGACTTCCGATGAGAGGAGACGCATGACAAACGACATCGCAGCCCTCGACGGCGAGCAGTCCGGCGAGCAGACCTCCGACGGCCAGACCGCCGAGGTCTACGAAATCGATTCGAACGGAATCGATACCGAAACCCTCGCCCGGGACATCATCCACGTCATCTGGGATCTCAAAGGGCTCAATCCGGTGGCCATCGACCTGCGAGGGCGGGTCAGCTACACGGATTTCATCATCGTATGCACCGGAACCTCCGAGCGGCACGTCCGGGCGCTCGGCAAGACCGTCGAGCGCAAGATGCGCGAGGCGGGCTGGGATCCCATCAGTATCGAGGGTGTCGAGAGCGGACGATGGGCCGTGCTCGATTTCGGGGACGTCGTCGTCCACGTCTTCGATGGGTTCGAACGCGAATCGTACGACCTGGAAGGGATGTGGGTCGACGCCGACGAACTCGAATTCGAGGATCCGCCCGAAGAACTGTACGGGCACTTCCAGACCGAGCAGTTCGAATAAGCCAGCAGCTGGGCAGCTAAGAGCCGGTTTCAAAACACTCGAACGGGGCTACGAGCGCGTCTGGCACGGCAATCGCGGCGTCGCCGAAACTCGACGATACCTCCGGTATCGCCTGCGCATCGGCTCCTGGCGCTTGCACGCACCAGCCACGCTCTCGCCTTCTCGCCGAGGTTCTGAAACTGACTCTAAGCTGCCGTCACTTGTGATACGGCTCGCCGCGCACGATCGTGAGAGCCCGGTACAGTTGTTCGGCGAGCACGACCCGTGCCAGTTCGTGCGGGAGGGTGAACGTCGACAGCGACAGCGACCAATCGCAGACCTGCCGGCGGAAGCGAGCCTCCAGCCCGAAGGCGCCGCCGATGCAGAAGGCGACGTGGCGCCTCCCCCCGACCATCTGTTGTTCGAGCCAGTCCGCGAACTTCTCGCTGCGGACATTCTTGCCGCGCCGATCGATGGCGATCAGAGTCGCCTCCTGCGGCACGGCCGCCTCGAGCGCTTCGGCCTCCTGCCTTTTGCGCTCCTCGGGCGAATCCGCCGATCCCGGGTCGACCTCCCGAACGACCGCCTGGGTGTAGCGGCTCGCCCGGTCGACGTACTCGTCGACCGCCCGACCGAGTCCTCGGGTCTTCATCGAGCCGACGGCGACGATGTGAAGCTTCATGACGGGTCTCCTTCGAGACGACAAAGCTGGCACGCGACGAAACGATTCGGCGCTCCCCGTCGGTAACAAAGACGAGGGGGGCAGGCGAACCGTTCCCGAGACCCGGAGCAAACGATCATCGACTCGATCGAACGCACAGCGACCTGGCTCGTCGACACGATCTTTCCGCGCCGCTGCATCGGATGCGAACGCGTCCTGGAGAGCGAGCACGGACCGGTGTGTGCCTCGTGCGCCCCGCTGGTGCGGCACGCGGAGCGACCGGGGTGCCCGACCTGCGCCCTTCCCCGTCCCCAGATCGGCACCTCGCCGGCCCCGGGCATCGACGCCCCGTGTCGAACCTGCCGAAGACTCGACCCGCCTCAAACCGACGCCCACGCCTGCTGGCTGTACGAAGATCTCGTCGCTTCGGCGATCCAGCAGGCAAAATATGCCGGCGCCCGCTGGCGCCTCGCCGCCCTCGCCGATCCGATGGCCGAGTGGCTGTCCGAACTCGCTGAGGCCGGCGAGCTGGCGGCATGTCGCGACACCGAGCCGCCCGCCCTGGTGACCGCCGTCCCGATGCACCCCGCCGAGCTTCGAGCGCGCGGCTACAACACCGCCATCCAGGTCGCCCGCCGGGCGACGATCGGCCTCGACATCGAGCACGACTGGCAACTCCTCGCCAAGACCCGCCGCACCCCTCCCCAGGCCGGACTCGCCCGAAGCGCGCGGCTCGCCAATGTCACCGACGCCTTCCGGGCCACCGCCCCCGATCGCATCGACGGCCGCCCCTGTCTGCTGTTCGACGACGTCGTGACGACCGGCGCGACCGCCGCCGAAGTCGCCGGAGTCCTCGCAGAGGCCGGTGCCACCTGCGTCAGCGTCGTCTCCGCCGCCCGGGCGCCACTCGATGCATGTTGACGCACCGTTCGACCGAGACGAGGTGCCTTGTCCCGCCACCTTTGCATCCGCTAATGTTGTCGGCATTTGGCCCGCGGATGTTTGAAAGATGAATGAATCCACGGATCGATACACGTATGGTCCGTGGGGCGATCGGCCCGGATAGTTCGGAGGGCGTTCGGAACATTCCGCTGCCGCGCTTGTTTCAGTGCAAGTGACGCGCACTCCGCCCGATGCCGCGCGCGTCGGCGGCGGCTTTTGTCCGACCGGATCGGCGCCCTCATGGGATCGTCGGGACGCGCCCGGCGGCGGCACTCGAATTCGACGAAACGAGTCATGAAGCCCGCGTTACTGCTGAACGCGACATACGAACCGTTGCGGATCGTCTCCTGGAAGAAGGCGGTCACGCTACTCGTCCTCGACAAAGCCGACGTCATCGAACACCACGATCGGGTGGTCCGTTCGGCAACCGACGCCTTCGCGCTCCCGTCGGTGTTGAGGCTGACGCGCCGGGTCGATGTGCCTCGCCAGGGGATTCGATTCACCCGGATGAACGTCTACCGGCGGGACGGGTTCGAATGCCAGTATTGTGGCGAGGAGTTCGGCGTCGAGGAGTTGACCTTCGACCACGTGTTGCCCCAGAGCCGGGGCGGGCCGACCAGCTGGTCGAACATCGTCACCTGCTGCGGGCCCTGCAACCGCCGGAAGGGCGATCGCACGCCGGCCGAGGCGGCGATGCCGCTGCGCTCCGAACCGCGCAAGCCTCGCTGGTGGCCGTTTTCGGCCTCGAGCATCAACGTCGACAAACACCCCGAGGACTGGCGGCCGTATCTTTGGATATGAACGCACGGATCCGGATGGATGAGTCGAATCGCCGTCATCGCCGACATTCACGCCAATCCGCCGGCCCTGGAGGCGGTGATCGAGGATCTGGCCGACCGGCGGGTCGATGACGTACTGGTCGCCGGTGATCTGGTCGGACGTGGCCCCCGGGGGAGACGCGTCGTCGAGCGCATCGCCGAGCTCGGCTGGCCGTGCATACGCGGCAACCACGAGGACTATCTGCTACAATTTCGGGCCCGCGACGTCCCTGACGAGTGGCTGACAGCCGAGGTCTGGGCCGCCTCGCGGTGGATGGCGGCCGAACTCGACGAGTGGCACGCCGAGTTTATCGACGCTCTCCCGATGACCCGCAGCCCCCGGGCCGCTCCCGATCTTCGCCTGTATCACGGAAGTCCGACCTCGTATCACGACGGGATCGGCAAGTGGACCAGCGACGAGACCCTCCGCGAACACCTCGAGTCGATCGAGGAGCCCGTCCTGGTTTGCGCTCACACCCACCGCCCGCTCGAGCGTCGCCTGCAGGAGGGCCTGGTGGTCAACGTCGGATCGGTCGGGCTCCCGTTCAACGGCGATCCCCGCGCCCAGTACGCGATCCTGTCGGACGAGTCGGGACGCTGGGAGGCCGACTTCCGCCAGGTCTCCTACGAGCGCCGCGAGATCCTCGAGGCCTACGAGACGACCGGGTTCGTCGACGAGGGAGGCATCACCGCCGCAATCTTGCGTATGGAAGTCGAGACCGCTCGCCCGTTTCTGGTGCCGTTTTTGAAATGGACCGACATCGAGGAGGTCGAGCCGACCGAGGGGCGCTTCGAGGAGTTTCTCGACGTGTACCGGCCGGAGGCGACGATGGAGACGTTCTTCGCAGATCTGATCGGCGACGCCGACGAGCCCGGCGACGAGCGGTGAGCCGCCTTACGCCTGCTCGAAGACGATCTCTCGGATGGCGTCGGCGTTGAAGAGCGCAGAGACCGACCGGCCGTCGTGGATCCGGCTGATCGCTTCGGCGAAAAGGGGAGCGACCGAGACGGTCTCGATTTTGGCCGATTCCTGCAGGTCGGTCGGAATCGTGTCGGTGACGGTGACCTGCTCGAGCGGCGACTGTTCGATGCGCTCGACGGCCCCGGGGCTGAAGACCGGATGCGTTGCCACCGCCCGGACCTGCTCGGCCCCGTGCTCGCAGAGAAATTCGGCGGCCTCGACAAGCGTCCCGCCGCTGGCAATCTCGTCGTCGACGACGACGGCCACCTTCCCGTCGACATCGCCGATGAGGTGCTCGGCCGTCGGGTTTTCGTCGTCGCCGCGGCGGCGCTTGTCGATGATCGCCATCGGCAGATCGGTCCGGTTCGCAAACCGGCCCAGGTCCTTTGCCTCTCCGGCGTCCGCCGCGACCAGCACCCAGTTGGCGGCCTTCTGGCGGTTCAAAATCTCGCACAGCGGGCCGGCGCCGAGAAGCTGGTCGACGGGCATGTCGAAAAACCCCTGTGTTTGCGGGGCGTGCAGGTCCATCGTCAACACCCGGTCCGCCCCGGAGGTCTCCAGCAGGTCGGCGACGAGCCGGGCGGTGATCGAGATGCGCGGCCGGTCCTTTTTGTCGCTGCGGACGTACGGCAGATAGGGGACGACGGCCGTGATCCGGGCCGCCGACGCCGACTGCAGGGCGTCGATCATCATCAACAGCTCGAAGAAATTCGAGTGGACCGGCGAACACGACGTCTGGACGACGAAGACGTCGCAGCCGCGGACGTTCTCGTCGATCTGGACGAGCATGTTCTCGTTGCTGAACGTCACCGTGTGGCTGTCGCCGACCTCGATGTCGAGATACTCACAGATGCGCCGGGCAAACACGGGGTGGCTGTTTCCGGCGAAGACCTTGAAATTCGGCTTCCTGAGCCTCTGTTTCATCGTGCTCGACTCCTGTATCAGCCTGAAGAACCGAAGGGATCGGCAGGAGGCGGTCGGGACGGGCAGCGAGTCGAACGGATCTGCCCGGCCAGTCAGCCGCCGCCGATCCCGATCAACTCTTCGATGCGACGCCACAGGTCGCGTTTGCCGATGCGCTCCTTGCTCGAAAAAAGCAGGATCTCGTCGGGATCGACCCCGAACTGATCGGCAATTTCGCGCCGACGACCCCGTCGTTTCTGTTTTCCCAGTTTGTCAGCTTTTGTAAAGACCAGAATCGGCTGGGTGCCGAAGTGCGGGGCCGCCTCGATCAACTGCAGGTCGTTGGCCTCGACCCCGCGCCGCAGGTCCATCACGCAGACGAGCGCCTCGAGGGTCGGGCGGCGGTCGAGGTAGGTTTCGATCATCGGCCCCCAGGCGCGCTTTTGTTCCTTCGAGACCCTGGCGTATCCGTAGCCCGGCAGGTCGACCAGGTAGAATTCGTCGTTGATGTCGAAGAAATTGACGGTGCGGGTGCGGCCGGGCTGCTTGCTGGTCTCGACGAGATCGTTGCGTTCGACGAGGGTGTTGATCAGCGAGGACTTGCCGACATTCGAGCGGCCCGCGAAGGCGACCTCCGGGCGATCCGGCCAGGGGTAGTCTTCGGGCTCGGTGGCGCTGGTGACGAACTCGGCGTACTTGATTTTCACGGCGAGGCTCCGGAGCTGGCAGGGGCAGCGAGGGGGCGAGGCTGCGCGAGTCGAACGGACCGAGCGGGTCGGTGGGGGCGATTCAGGCCCCGAGCGAGAGCTGAAACGGCGTGCCGAAACCAAAAGACAGCCAGATTCCGGCCACGAGTACGGCGGCGACCCACCAGGCAGCGAACCCTCCTCGAATCCGGGCGGCGCGCCGATCGTCGAGCGGCCAGCCGAACATCATCCCGCCGGTCGCCAGCAACGCGACGCCGAGACCGAACCACTCGCTTCGCGTCCCGAGCCCCGGCGCCCCGAGAAACCGCCAGTGCACGAGCACGCCGAGCGTCCAGGCCAGCCAGACGAGCGCCACGGCCCGCGCCGTGAAATCGCGCCCGAAGGCTCGCAGGATTCTCGCCTGCTCGCTGGATTCCCCGTCGCTTCGCCCCTTCCACCAGGCCGCCACCCGGAGCGTCGGGGCCACCAGCGCGGCGGCCAGGGAGGCGGCGAGCGCCCCCCAGTGGACGCCGATCAGCAATCCGCCCTGCGGCCAGGGAGCCGGCTCGAAGGTGGTCAGATAGGCAATCGAGGCCGCGGCCCCCGCACCCG
The DNA here is from genome assembly GCA_964600555.1 of uncultured Bradymonadales bacterium. Taxonomy (GTDB): domain Bacteria; phylum Myxococcota_A; class Bradymonadia; order Bradymonadales; family Bradymonadaceae; genus CAJXPB01. Next base: position 30,526 of record CAZRLK010000023.1, on the reverse strand, counting down.
CGACCACCGCCGGGAGGGCGACTCCGAGGCGCCGGACGAGCCCGCTCGAGGCTCCGACCGGAGCCACTACCAGCGCCGCCGACCCGGCCATCGCAAAGGCCGCCGGCACCGGGGCGACCGACATCCCGACCCGGCCACCGAACTGAACGAGCGAGGCGGTCGTCAAGATTCCCAGCCAGCCGAGCGTGGCGGCCAGCATCGCGAGACGCCCCCGCACGAGCACGGCCGCCAGCCCCACCACCGCGCCGAGAATCGCCATTGCCGGCGGAAGATGACTCCAGCTCACACCGCCTCCTCGTCGATCGTCGATTCCTCGAACAGGCCGCCCGCTTCGTTGAGGCTCTCCCGGCGTCCTCCCCGCCGCACCCGTTCGGGACAGGCCACCAGCAGTGCAATCCCGACGACGAACAGTCCCCCGCCCAGCCCGATCGGCCAGAGCGGAAAATCGGGCGTGACCGCAAACCGTACGCCGGGCATGCGCTGCAGGCCCTCGACATACAGGTCGTGTTCGAACTCCGGTGCGCCCCCGCCGCCAGCGCCTCGCTCGAAGACCCAGGCACTGCCAAGCTCGTCGTTTTCGATCCGAACCGCCGGCCCCAGCGTCTCCATATAATTTCGGACGATCTCGGCGGCCCGGTATTCCGGCCCCTGGGGGGAGAGCTTGAATCGCTCCCCTTCGGCAACGGCCGTCGAGATCGTCTCGTCGCGGCGGCTCGCCACCGTCGCCCGGAGATTGCCCTGCTCGGGGGAGAGCCCGACCGGCGCGAGGCGGTATCCCTCCATCGCGACCGTTTCACCGGCCGACATCCGCCGCCCGCCGAACGGATCGCGGCCGGGCGTCGAAAAGGCGATTTCGACCTCCGGCCCGTTCTCCATCGACAGATCTTCGAGGTGTACGCGCATCGGCAACATCACCTCGACGCCCTCCCCGGCGATCCGGGCTTCGAACGCCTCCGCCGTCTCGCCGATCGGCACGGTCAGGCTGCCCGGCGGCGCGTCGGCCTGGACGAGAAACCAACTCGCCAGCAGCATCGCCGCGCCGGTCACCATGCTCGTCGCCCCGACCGCCGGCAAGGTGCGCCCCGCCCAGTCGCGCCGACCCGCCCCCTCGACCGGCCGCGTCTCGGCGTGGCGGTCCCAGACGAGCCCGACGGCCAGGATCGCCGCCAGCGCCGCCAGTCCCGCGACCAGCGGAAGCAGGGAGGACACCCGGAGTGGATCTCGCCATCCCCCGCCGCTCGCACCGACTGCTCCGCCGACCAGCAATCCGCCGGCGACCAGGCAGATCCCGCCCAGGATCTCGGGTCGGACCACCGTCGACCAGACTCGGTCGACGAACGTCTGCTGGCCCGGGGGCATCTGGCTCGACATCGAAGACCTCGGCTCGGTGGACTCAAACGCCTCGAGGAGGAAGGACGAACTTCGCGTGCCTGGAAGCGGCGGGCTCTCCGCGTCGTTTGCAATGTCTTCAGGAGTTGCTAAATCGTGGAGCGAGCAACCATCGCAAACCCGCCCGACCCGCTCGGTGAAAAGGCGAGCGGGCGGATAACACGAGGGGTCAGGGGTGTCAACGAATACACCGTTTGCCATCGTCGGACTGACCGGGGGAATCGCCAGCGGCAAGACTACCGTCTCGGAGATGTTTCGCGACCAGGGGGTCCGGGTCTTCGACGCCGACGCCATCGCCCGAGAGGTCGTCGAGCCCGGGGAGCCGGCCTACGACGAGATCCGCGAGGCGTTCGGCGACGAGGTCGTCGCCGAGAATGGAGCACTCGACCGCGAGGCGCTCGGCCGGGTGGTCTTCTCGGACGAGGCCGCTCGTTCGAAGCTCGAGGCGATCACCCACCCGCGGATCGCCGCGCGCATGATGCAGAAGGCGAATCGGGCGCGCGAGGCCGGGGAGCGGTGGGTCCTGTACGACGCCGCGCTGATCGTCGAAAACGACCTGCATGAGAGCCTCGCCGCGTTGATCGTCGTCGCCGCCTCGCGGGAGACCCGCCGCCGGCGCATCGTCGAGCGCGACGGGTTGAGCGTCGACGAGGCCGAGGTGCGACTCGACGCCCAGATGCCGCTCGACGCCAAGCTCCGGGTCGCCGACTACGTCCTCGACAACGACGGCACCCGAGAGGCGACCCGACAGCAGGTCGGGCGCCTGTACGACATCCTCGACGAAGGACTGCGCCGATACGAGACGGTCGAGCGCGAACGCCTCGAGGCCCAGGGACTGATCGCCGCCGACGAACTGACCGACGCGCCGGACGAATCGACCGACCGATGAGAAGATCGGCCCGGCCGGTCTCCTCGACCCGCCACGTCTAGACACCTACGGTACCCGGCATGAGCGACGACGCGCCCCGCGACATTCTTCTGACCGGCTTTCCGACGTTTCTCGCGAGAAAGCTGCTGGAGACGATCCTCGAGCGCGAACCGGAGGCGTACATCCGGCTGCTGGTGATGCCGGACCTGATCGAGCGCGCTCGCCGAAAGCTCGAACAGATGGGGGCGGCCGACGAGGATCGCATCGAGGTGTTCGAAGGCGACGTCGTCGCGATCGATCTGGGATTGAGCGGGACCGAGTATCTCGACCTGATCGCAAACGTCACCGACATCTACCATACCGCGAGCATCTGGTATCTGGGCGCGGACGAGCAGGAGCTGTTCGACGTGAACGTCCGGGGGGCTCGCAACGTGCTCGACACCGCGCTCGAGGCGAAAAACCTCCGTCGGCTCAACCACCTGTCGACGGCGTTCATCTCCGGGGACCGCACCGGCGTCATCCTCGAGGAAGAGCTCGACGAAGGCCAGGCCTTTCGCAACGCCTACGAGGAGACGAAATTCGAGGCCGAAAAGGCGATGCGCGGCGAGATGGATCGACTGCCGATCTCGATTTACCGGCCGACGATCGTCGTCGGCGACTCGCAGACCGGCGAGATCGACCGGATGGCCGGTCCGTACTACCTGATGAACATGATCGTCCAGACCCCGCCCGGCGTCCCGATCTTGATGCCCGGCAAAGGGGATTTTCCGCTCAACATGGTCCCCGCCGATTTCGTCGGCCGCGCCATCCACACCATCAGCCGCCAGACACCGACCGAGGGGATGACCTTCCACATCTGCGATCCGAACCCGCTGTCGGCCCGGAAGGTCTTCGAGGTGGTCGCCGAGCACGTCGGCAAGAGTGCCCCGGTCGGACGGCTTCCGTATCGGCTGACCAAATGGGTGATGAAATTCCCGTACCTCGAGAAGCTCACGCGCAGTCCGCGGCAATTTCTCGACGATTTCAACCAGTTGACCCTGTACAACGGAATGAACACCGCCCGGGCCCTGCCCGGCGACGAACAGTGCCCGCCGTTCCCCAGCTACGTCGACCGCCTGATCGATTACATTCGAACCGAGGAGTCGAGTTTCGACCTCGAGATGACCCCCTTCGGCGGGATGTTCGAGTTGCCCACATGACTGCCCGCCGAGAATGACCGCCGCGAACTCCCGTCGACCCACCGGCTCGACCGAAGGTCTGCTCGAGGGCCAGTACGATCGAGCACTCGCCAGACTCTCCCGTCCCTTCCGTCTCTGGACGCTGTATGAAGACGATCAGTACCCAGCTCTCGTACTTCTTCGAGAACAAGGAACTCAAGCGCAACCTGCCCCTGCTGTTGAAGCTGATCGGGTTGCTGGTGGCGGTGATCGTCGTCTTCACCGTCGCCTTTCACTTCATCATGCTGTACGCCGAGGGGGAAGAGTACTCCTGGATCACCGGGCTGTACTGGACGCTGACGGTGATGAGCACGCTCGGCTTCGGGGACATCACCTTCACCTCGGACGTCGGTCGACTCTTCAGCGTGATCGTGCTCGTGACCGGGATCGTGTTGTTGTTGATCGTCCTTCCCTTCGCCTTCATTCGATTCTTTTACGCCCCCTGGATCAAGGCTCAGATTCAGAGTCGGGCCCCGGAGGTCGTCCCGCCGGAGACCGAAGGGCACGTCATCATCTGCTCGCGCGACGCCATCGCTCCCGGGCTGATCGAGGCGCTCGATCGAGAGGACATTCCGTACGTGTTGATCGGGCCCGACGCCCCGACCGCCTCGAGCTGGTACGTCGAGGGACTCTCGGCGGTGGTCGGCGACGTCGACGACAAGCAGACGTTCGAAAACCTGCGCCTCGCCGAGGCCCGGCTCCTCGTCGCCAACCGCGACGATGTCGTCAACACGAACCTCGTATTGACCGCCCGGGAGGTCGCCCCCGAGGTCCCGATCGCGGCGATTGCCAACGACGACAACGCCGTCGACATCCTGGAGTTGAGCGGCTCGACGCACGTCCTCCCGCTCAAACGCTGGCTCGGCGAGCAACTCGCCAACCGGGTCAAAGCTCAGCAGGCCGGCGTCCAGTCCCTCGGCGCGTACGGCGACCTCAAGATCGCCGAACTGCCGGTGCGCAACACGCCGCTGGTCGGCAAGAGCATCCGGGAGACGAAGCTGCGCGAGAAGACGGGCGTCAACGTCATCGGCGTCTGGGAGCGCGGACCGCTGCAGCCGCCGGATCCGTCGCGGCGGTTGACCGAGGCCAGCGTGCCGGTGGTGATGGGGACCGAGGCGCAGCTAAAAACCCTGTACGAGACGATGGGCCCCCAGGAGATCTCCGAGCATCCGGTGGTGGTGATCGGCGGCGGGCGGGTCGGCGAAGCGGCGATCCGGTCGCTGGTCGAAAAAGACGTGCCGGTCAACCTCGTCGAACGCGACCCCGATCGCTGCGAGCGGTTTCGCGACGTCTGCGAGAACGTCTATCCCGGCGATGCGTCGAACTACTCGGTGATCCAGCGAGCCGGAATCGCCCAGGCACCGGCGGTCTTGTTGACGACCAACGACGATGCGACCAACGTGTATCTGACCTCGTATTGTCGAAATCTCAATCCGGAGCTTCGGGTCGTCAGCCGGATCACCTACGAGCACAACCTCGATGCGATCTATCGAGCGGGCGCCGACTACGTGCTCAGCTACGCGACTCTCGGCGTCGACGCGATCATGTCGGTGCTGACCGGCAAAGAGCTGATCGTGCTCGGGGAGGGCGTCGACCTGTTCGCCCGGGCGGTCCCGGAGTCGCTGTACGGCGAGACCCTGCCCGAAAGCGAGATCGGTGCCGTGACCGGACTGACGGTCGTGGCTCTCAAAGACGGCGATCACACCCTCACCGAACTCACGCCGGAGACGACCCTGGAGCCGGGCATGGAAGTCTTGTTGATCGGATCCGACGAGCAGCTCGAGAAATTCATCGACCACTTCGAGTGACGGGCTGAGGTCGAAGCTTCCGCCTGCGAGATTCCCGGAGGGCCGACCGAGAGACCGATGGCAGAGAGCGCGGGTTTCAAACGCGATGTCGGGCTTTTCATGGCCGTGATGATCGGGATCGGGGCCATGATGGGCCCCGGTGTGTTCGCCCTGCCGAGCGAAGTCGCCGCCTCGGTCGGCCCGCTCGGAATCGTCGCCTACCTGGCGATGGGGCTTTTGACCCTGTTTACCGCCCTCAGCTACAGCGAACTCGGGGCCGCGATCCCGATCGCCGGCGGAGGCTACTCGTTTACCAGCCGCACCCTGCCCCGGCCGGTGGCCTTTTTGACCGGCTGGTTTTTCTGGATCGGCAACACCCTGGCCTGCGCGCTGTACGCCGTCATCTTCGCGCTCACGATCCAGACATACTTCTGGCCAGAGGCGAGCGTCTTCGGGCTGACCCTGGCGACGACGGTGGTGTTCACGGCGACGAATCTGCGCGGCCAGGCCGAGGCGCTGAAGGTCATCGCCGTCATGAACGTCGTCGAGCTCGTGATTTTGATCGGGGTGGGCCTTTTGGGGGCGTTCGAAGTCGAGCCGGCAAAGTTGACTCCGATCGCACCGATGGGCCTGGAGCCGTTGATTCCGACAATGGGCCTGATCTACATCTCGTACGTCGGCTTCGATCTGATCACCGTCGCCGCCGAAGAGATCGTCGAGCCCGCCAAGACGATCCCCCGGGCGATCCTGATCACCCTGTTCGCCGGAATCGGCATCTACGTGCTCGTCCTGTGGGTGATGATGGGCGTGGTCGACTATCGGGAACTCGCCGCGACGAGCACGCCGTTCATCTTCGTCGCCGACCACCTGTTCGGCACCTGGGGGCGGTGGGCCGGGATCGTGGCGACGATCATGGCGAGCCTCTCGGCGTTCAGCGTGACCCTCGGGGCGAGCTCACGGGTGTTGTTCGCCCTGGGGCGGGACGGGCACTTTCCGGAGGTGTTCGCCCGTCTGCACGGGACGTATCGCACCCCGCACATTTCGCTTCTGGTCTGCGCCGGTCTGGTCGTCGTCCTCAGCGGTCTCGGGGTGGTTCGGTTCCTGGCTTCGGTCAGCAGCTTCGGGTATCTCGTCGCGATCGGCATCGTCAATTGCGCGGTCATTGCCCTGCATCAGCGCATGCCGAACCTGCGGCGACCGTTCCAGGTCCTGTTGTACCCGGCGACGCCGATCGTCGGCGCGCTCGCCTGCTGGGTGTTCGTGCCGACCCTCGAGGTTCGGAGCCTGGCGCTCGGGCTGGGGCTAACGGCGATTGGATGCGTGATGTTCCTGTTCAGCCCGGAGAATCGCGCCGAACTCCGGCAACTGTCGAGTTATTTTCGAGACCAGCTCGTACGGCTCATCCAACAGTGGAGATCGACCATGCGCGTGCTCATCATCGGTGGCGGCGACCAGGGGGCAAACATCGCCGATCGGCTCTTGACTCACGACGAGTTCCGGATGGTCTTCCGCTCGTCGGCCTACCAGATCACCTTTGTCGAAGAGGACGAGCAGCGCTGTGACGAGCTCGAAAGCCGCTACAACGTCCCCATCTTCCAGGGGGATGGAACCAAACAGTCGCTCCTCGAGCAGACGGGACCCGGAGACATCGAAGTCGCCATCGCCGCCACGTCGAACGACGAGACGAATGCGATGGCCGCTCTGCAGGCCAAACGGCTCGGAATTCCCCGGGTGATCGCCATCGTGCGCGATGCCAACTACGTCCCCCTTCTCGAAGACAACGACGTCGTCAGCATCAGCGCCCCGTACGCCACCGCCGCGATGGTCGAAAACCACCTCGATCGCCCCGGCGTCGCCGAGTTGTTCGAGATCGAATCCGGCGTCGCCAGCCTCATCGACACAGAGGTCCCGGAAGAGGCCCGGGTCGTCGGCCAGCAGATCCAGCAGATCGGCATCCCCGACCAGTGCGTCGTCGCCGCTCTCATCCGCGACGAGCAGTTCGTCGTGCCCCGTGGAAACACCTCGATTCACACCGGCGACCACGTCGTCTTCGTCGGACCCAACGACGCCGTTCAAGCCGCCCACGACATCTTCTCCAAACTCGACGAGTAGGCCGGCCGCGACCAGGCGCCGGTTCCAGCCTCCCCGCGTCTACAGGGTGCCACCCACCCTGCATCTCGCGGTGCTCTCGCACACTCGGCGGTCATTCGACGTCCATCAGCTCGGCGATGATCTCTTCGCGCTCCTCGCGTTCTTCCTCTCGCAGGTCGTTGATCGTCTCCGTCAACGCCTGTTCATTGCGCTCGAGCCACTGAAAACTCTCGTCGAGGGCCTCGAGCGACTCGGCGAGCGCGACGTACCATTCGTCGTCCTCCTGTTTGACCAGCCGGTAGGTTCGGCCGGCGCGCGTCTCGACCTCGGCGCGCCTCTGATCTTTCGAGACGCGAATCTCGCCGACCTGCGAGCCGAGCCGCCGGGCCTGGTCGACGGCCATCTCCTCCGGCGCGACGATCCGTTCGAACAGTCCCCGGGGACCGTCGATATCGTCGAGCAACTCGGTTCCGGTCTGTTTGCGCGCCAGTTTGTGGTCGGACTGGGGCAGATACTCCCGGATCTTGCGATCCATGTCGTGGAGCATCTCGTAGCGCTCCTCGAAGTACCGTCGGGTGCTCTCGGCACTTCGCTTCCACATCGCCTCGACGTCCCCCTCGAGCATTGCCTTCCGATACAGCAGGTACGCCTCATCGGGTTCGGTCGGGGCGAGTTCTCCCCCGCAACCGGCGCTCCCGAAGGCAGCGGTAAACAAAACACAAGTCACGAGCAAAGCCGCAGACCGCATGGCGTCACACATGGAGATGTCATCCGGGTCGTTTGCTGGTCGAATCGGGCTGAACCCGAGTCTATTCGGTGCCAATCCGAGGTGTAAAGGCGCACCGCCCCTGCCGCCGACAGGACGGGGGGACTCGACCGACCGCGCCCCTCCTCGCTCGAGTCTCAATCCAGAGTCGACAGCTCTTCGGGGATCGGTGGGGCCCCGAACCGCCGCCATCGACGCTCGAACCAACGCCGCCAGTAAAAATTCGCATCCTCTTTCGGCCAGCGAAGGCTGTCCGGCGTACGCCCCGAGATGCGCATCAGCACGCGTTGCGCATTGTAGCTGAGAAAATCGGCCTCCTCGACTGCCCGGCACAGCGGCCAGACGTGGGCGGCCCCCAGCCCGTCGATCTCGTAGCCCGCCTCGACAAACCCCCGGCGAAGCCAGGTGTCGCGCTCGGCCTCTCCGTACTCCTCGTACCACTCGCGCCACCTGGCGAGGGCGGGCTCCCAGTCGTCGCGATCGGAGGAGCCCCACTCTCCGCCAAACCGGTGGTTCGTCAGGTAGCGAAGCGCACGGGCTGCGGCGGCACGGACGGCCGGATCCTCGGCCTCCAGCACCCCGAGCAGGTCGGCGACGGCGCGTTCATCCTCGAGGTGGATGAGCGCCTCGGCGACGAATTCCCGGCCGTCGGTCTGGATGTGCCCCGGGAGCGTCACCGGTCGGGCCCGTTCGAGTTCGGCCGTGAGCGCCTCGACGGCCGGCGTGCCACCGAGCCGGCTGACGGCGTGGACCATCTCGAGGTAGGCCTGCGGAGCACGCTCCTCGGGGAGACGCTCGGCGATCGCATCGGTGCCGGTCCCGACACGAGCGAGCGCCCGGGCGGCCGAGGCCCGGACGACTGGCGAGCGATCTCGGAGCTGATTTCGGAGTGCCGTGGCGGCTCCCCTCGCCTCCAGCAACGCCAGGCGGCGGGCCCCGGCCGAACGCACCGACGCCCGGTCCGCCCCCAGCTGCTGGCGCGCCCGGCGGATCGCCTCGCGGCGCGCGTCGTCGTGATCGTCGTACCACGGGCGCTGGACGCCCCGATCGCGACACCCCGAGCGGACGTCGATCTCGGAGCAGTACAGACGAATGTGAAAATGATCGTTGTGGGGAAGCGCGCCGCGGGGCTGGTGGAGGAGCTTGCGGGCGCGCCACAGGATCTCGTCGGAGACGTCGTTCGCCCGGCCGTAGCGCAGCAATTTGTTTCGGAGCGGCTCGGAGACGAAGATGTATTGAAGCTGGTCCCCCCCGTGTTCGATCAGGCCTTCGACGAGCCGCCAGTTGCGCGGCGTATCGAATACGTAGGTCTGCTCGTCGCTTTCGTGGCGGCCAGAGGCATCCAACTTCACCAGCCCCTCCGGGATCGCCGGCTCCCCGTCGGGGGTCGTGACGAAAAACCCGAAATCGGCGTCGCGGCCGGAGTTGTGAGAGACCGAATACGGGATGTCCCCCCCGCCGGGTCGCCCGAAGTTGCCGAGCTGCACGACCGAGTCGGGGTACGCCTCGCGCAGATGGTTCGCCGCCTCAACGGCCAGCGAGCGCATTCGATCGCTGGTCGAAAACAACTTGCGTCGGTACTGCTCGTCGAGAAACGTCAGCGCCGGGTGGGGCTGGGGAATCTCGACGCTGTTGATCAGATAACCGTGGACGACACTGCCGATCGAGCGGCTCACCGACCGATCCTCGCCGGGAAGGTACGGAAAGGGAGGGTGCTCGCTCCACAGGTGAGGCATCCGCCAGTGCTCCGGCCCGGGCTCGCGGGGCGGCACCACCGCCGGCGGCAGGGGCTGGTCGGGCGCAGCGAGCCGGCGGTCGACATCACCCGAGTTCGCACCGCCGAATACGTCCCCGGCCAACCCGACGCTGCCCACCGCCGCGATCAGAAGGGAGACCGCCACCACGAGTACCCGCCCGAGTCGTTTTGTCGAATGTGTCGTCATCCCCGGGATACGGCCCTCGACGCGATCGAATCACTCCGTCTCACGAGATACCGTACCGGATCTGGCGCGCCGCTGCAGCCACCGCTCTGGGCGGCCGGGTCGGTGCAGCAACCTGCCGCCCGCCCCACAGGCCGGCAGCAGGCAGATTGCTTCCGCCTCTCCGGAGCTTGTTCTTCTCGTCGAGGAGAACAACGCGCAGCGACGGCATCATTCCCGGATCCCCCGACCATCAGCTCTCTTCGCCGCTCCCGCGCGTCTCCGGACGAGCCGCGATCAGGTCGATCTCGACGAGGGCATCCTTCGGGAGCGTCCCGACCTCGACGGTGGCGCGCGCCGGCGGATTCGTGTCGAAAAACCGCCCGTAGATTTCGTTGACGGTCTCGAAGTCGTCCATGTCGGCGAGATAGATCGTCGTCCGGATGACGTGGCTGAAATTCACCCCCGCCGCCTCCAGAACCGACGACAGATTCGCCATCACCTGAGTCACCTGTTGTTCGATCTCACCGTCGACCATCTCACCGGTGTCGGGATCGATGGCGACCTGACCGGAGAGAAACAACAGGCCGTTGTAGCCGACAGCCTGCGAGTACGGGCCGATCGCCTCCGGAGCCGCCTCGGTTTCAACGATCACTTTCTCGGCTTGCATCATCCAACCTCGTCTCTAACTCGAACCATGTCGATGATCATTCTCGCGTTCGCGGGCCCGCGGCAGCGGGACCTCGATTCGAGCGGCACGTGTAACGTCCGCTTCTCGAATTCGCAACGACCGAACGGCCGAGCCGTTCGCCGGGCCGAAGCATCGGGTGGCGGCCGAAGTCTCCCCCGTGTCGTCGACCCGATCGTACCGGCGACGGTACCTGGGCGACCTCCGCCCTGCGAGCGCCGGAGCGTCGTCCCACCGTTGCCGCCGATCCGGCCGTGTGTTACATCGAGCGGTGGGTCCCATTTGACGATATCGTCCCCGTCTCGCGGGGCTCGTCCGGTGGAGAGAGGCCGCACGGAACGCTGCTCTCCGTGCCGCCGGTCGAACGCTACTCGTCGGACCCGGCTTGAGACTGTCGCCTTGAGGTATTCGCCCGTCGCGCCAGGCCGTCACGGATGAGCTTACCGAACAGCCCGGAACTCGAAGACGTCTTCCACCAGGCCGAAGACATCGCTCGCCAGACCGGTCAGGCGTTGAGTTCGGGCCACCTGCTTCTGGCACTGTTCACCGTCTCCAACCGCGCGGCGGTGTTTTTGACCGACCGCAACATCACGCTCGACGAACTGCTCGGCCACCTCGAGCAGAAAGGCGGCGACGAGCCCGAGGGCGTCCTCGAGGCCATCGTCGAACGGGCCGAACGCATCGCCCGAGGATCGAGCGCCGAGCAGTTGAACAGTCTGCACCTTCTGGCCGGCCTGGTGCGCGAGACCGACAGCCACGGCCATCGCCTCCTGGCAGAATCGAGCGCCGACGTGGCGGCGGTCCGAGCGACGGTCATGAGCTACGCGACGGGGGCGCTGTCATTGCCCGACCGCGCGGAGGACGAGTCGGCTCGAGACGGCGGCGCACCTGCCGGGCAGGTCGCCGACGATGCCGAACGCGAAGACGCTCCGAGCCCGATCTCGTTTCACCCGTCGCTCGGGGTCGAGGCGGACCGCTCCCCGGGGGCCAGCCGCGAGGCCTCCCGCTCCCCCGCGAACGACGCGCCGGCGGACGACCCGGAGCCCGCTTCGCGCCCCCCCAGCCCCTCCGATCGCCCCCCGACATTCGAGGCTCGCTCCCCGGGCTCCCGCTCCCCCGGCCGGGACACCGCCGTCGAGACCGAGCCACCGGCCGAAGAGGACGAACATGGGGCTCCCGAAATCCCCGACGCAACTCCTCCATCCGGCGGCGACGAAGAACCGGACGCCCCCCAGTTCGATCCCAACTACGAACGCCACGCCCAGCAGACTGCCCGCTCCCTGGGAGACCGCCTGTTCAACGAGCCCTCGAGCGACGACCCCGGAGAGGACGCGGCCGAGGGAGACGACGAACCGGTCCCCGCCGATCGCACCGGTGCGACGACCGACGAGAAGAACGACTCCGACGACGAACTCGATCTGGCCGGGGGCCGGGCCACGACGATGCCCCCCTCCGACGAGACTCGCGAGACCCGCACCGAAGACTGGGACCGCGAGCTGGTCGAATGCTACCAGCTCGACGACGAGGCCTACCCTCACCTGACGGAGTTCGGTCGCAACCTCACCCGTGCGGCCGCCGAAGGCGGGATCGATCGCATCATCGGGCGCGACGACGAAATCACGAAACTGATCGACATCGTCGGGAAACGCCGCGCCAACAATCCGATCCTCGTCGGCGAACCGGGCGTCGGAAAGACCGCGATTGTCGAGGGGCTGGCCCGCGAGTTCGTCCGCCTCGCGGCCGACGACAACGAGCTGGGCAAACGGGCGATCGTCGAGCTGGAGCTGGGTCGCATTCTCGGGGGCACGCAACTGCGCGGCGCCCTCTCCGAGCGGCTGACGGGGATCAAACAAGAGGTCGAGGCGGCCGACGGCGACATCATCGTATTCCTCGACGAAATCCACGGCTGGCTCGAAGCCGGGGGAAGCGACGGCTCCGATGCAGCCGGTGAATTGAAAACCGCGATGGCACGGGGTCGCTTTCCGTGCATCGGGGCGACGACGAACGACGAGTTCCGCGAGTTCATCGAGGCCGACGCCGCCTTCGAGCGGCGGTTTCAGACGGTCCTCGTCGACGAACCCGACATCGCGTCGGCCATCGAGATCACGAAGGGCATCCAACCGCACTACGAGGAACACCACGGCATCAGCTACACCGTCGACGCCCTCGAAACCTGCGTGCGGATGAGTCGGCGCTACATCCACGACCGACGGCTCCCCGACAAGGCCATCGGTGTGCTCGACCTGGCCGGCAGTCGGGCGGCCCGGCGGGGCAACGACCAGGTCGGGCGCCGCGAGATCGCCGAAGTCGTCGCCGAATCCGCCGGTCTCCCGGTCGACCGACTCACCCAGGACGACCGCCAGCGATTCCTCCAGCTCGAAGACCATCTCCGCGACGAAATCGTCGGCCAACGCCACGTCATCGACACGGTCGCCGAGGTCCTCCGACGCAATTATGCCGGCTTTCGCGGCAACCGCCCGATCGGAAGCCTCTTGTTTCTGGGCCCGACCGGCGTCGGCAAAACCGAGACGGTCAAGGTCCTGGCCGATTTTCTGTTTCACGACCGAGAGGCCGTCGTCCAGATCGACATGTCCGAGTACATGCAATCGCACTCGGTCAGCCGATTTGTCGGCGCTCCCCCCGGCTACGTCGGCCACACCGAAGGCGGCCAGTTGACCGAAGCGATCCGACGCCGCCCCTACCAGATCGTCCTGCTCGACGAACTGGAGAAGGCCCACCCGGAGGTGTTGAACGTCTTGTTGCAACTGTTCGAGGAGGGAACCCTGACCGACGGCAAGGGGCGGGCGGTCGACTTTTCAAACGCGCTGATCGTGATGACGAGCAACCTCGGATCGGAGGTCTTCGCCGAACGCCGGGAAGCATCCGACGACGCCCCGATCGGCTTTGGTGCCCGCGAGGTGACCGCCTCGCGCTCGTCGTCCGAGGAGTGCGACCAGGAGGTCCTTCGAGCGGCACGCGAGCATCTCTCGCCGGAGCTGTGGAACCGCATCGACGAAAAGCTCGTCTTCTCCCCCCTCTCCCGAGAGGAAATTGCCGAGATCGCCCGGCTCCAGCTCCGCGAAAGCAGCCAACGCATCCGCCGAGAGAGCGGGATCGAGATGGAGTACGGACCCGGTGTCGTCGACCATCTCATCGAAAACGGCGGCTACGACCCGGAGCTCGGAGCGCGCCCGATGCGCCAGACGATCCAGCGGCTCGTCGAGGGCAAGGTCGCCCGGGAAATCCTCCGGGGCGACGCCGAGCGAGGCGATACGGTGCGGGTCGTTCGAAAACGGGACGAACTCGTCTGCGAGTGATCCCGACCCGACCGATCATGTCTCGCGGTCGCCTCCCAGCGCCAGCGCCCGGTCGGTCAACAGGTCGTACAGCTTGAGGAGATCGGAGTCGGCCTCGGCGAGTCTCCGCCGATGCCGCTCGATGGTGGCGGTGTCGCCCCGGGCGGCGGGGCCGCTGAGTGCTTCGACCGTCGGCTGATCGGCGAGATTGTCGACCGACGAGCGCAAAAGCGGCAGGAGCATCTCGCGGGCTTCCTCGCGGTCGAGACCCGCTCGACCGGCCATCTCGAGCGCGGCGTCGAACAGCGCTACCACCAGATTCGCCGCCGTCGCCGCACTCGCGTGGTAGCCGGCGCGGGCACCCGCCTCGATCTCGAACAGTCGCGCACCGAGCAGATCCGTCCACTTCTCGGCGAACGCCACCACCTCCCGGTCGCCGTCGACCGTCCAGACACACGCCTCGAGTCGTTCGGCCGCCTGCTCCGGATCCGTGACCGCCAGGAGCGGATGAATCCCCCCGACGGGGCTGTCGATCCCCACTTCCCGCAGTGCTTCAGCCTCGAGGCTCCCGCAAGCGTGGAGGACCAGCGCCGCTTCCTGGAGCCTCCCGGCCATCACCTCGGCGACCTCCAGGAGCGCATCGTCGACGACCGTGAGCCAGACGACCACCCCCGACAGGTCGACGCCCTGCAGTGCCTCGGGCAACGGCCCGGAGGTCGCCTGCGCCGGCTCGAGCGCCTCCCGCGCCCGCCGCGCCCCGCTCTCGGTCCGGTTCCACGTCGCCGCCACCTCGATGCCCCGCCGCCGGGCCGCCAGGCCGAGCGCCGTGCCGAGCCGACCCGCGCCGACCACTACCCACGGCCGCGCCATCCGCTCCACCTCCGAAACCTCGTGCGCATCTGGGGCCAATGTTCCTCCTCGTCAAGTGTACAGGCCGTGCGCCTCGACGTACTCGAGCACCGAACTCGCCACCCAGTCCTCGACCCTCGCGCGTTCTCCCCGCCGGAGCGCCTTCCGAATCTCGGTCGAACTGACGTCCGGCAGCCAGAAATCCGCCCCCGCCTGCTCGCCGTCGCCGTAGTCCTCGCGGCGGACGACGAGTAACTGCACGCGGTCGACCAACTCGTCCCACTGTTTCCACTCGTCGGTCTCGTCCAGGATGTCCGAACCGACGATCAGGGTGAAATCATCCGCCGGACGTCGCGACTCCAGTTCGCGGACCGTGTCGATGGTTCGACTCTCGCCGCCGAGATCCCGCTCGACGTCCGACAGGCGGACCCCGTCGATGCGCCGGATCGCCCGCTCGCACATCTCGCGGCGGTGTTCATAGGCGAGCAGCTGCTTGTCGAAGGCGTGCTCGTAGGTCGGAAGCCACCAGACCTCCTCCAGCTCTCGCGCCTCGAGAACCCACAGCGTCGCCAGTGCGTGGCAAAGGTGCGGTGGGTTGAAGCTTCCACCAAAGAGTCCGATCTCCATCTGATCGAGGGGCATCCGGGAGGGATTACTCGTACAGCAGGCAATCCCGACGCCGCTGCTCGAAAGCGCCGGCGTCGTCGCGGGCCGTCTCGGCGAGCCGAAGGGGGTCGCCCTCGCCCTCGAGGGCCCGACGAATTTCGACATCTCCCACGAGGAGATCGATCGCCAGCTCATCGTCGACGAACTCGTAGGCCTCCCGACGCCAGTCGAACCTTCCGGCATACTGGCGAGCGAAAACCGAGACGACCGCGTAGCCACACGCCAGACTGTCGAACGAGCGCCTGTCGGTGACGTGCACCTGGAGCCCGTGGCAGGTTTCACCGGCGTGCTTTTGAAACATCGGCCGAAAGGCGACTTCGCGGAAGGCGACCCCGGCCAGCTCGTAGGCCTCCAACTCCCGGCGCAGGCGCCGCGCATCGACGTACGGCGCCCCGAATAACTCGAACGGACGGGTCGTGCCCCGTCCCTCGCTGACGTTCGTCCCCTCTAGCAGACACAACCCGGGATAGACCGTCGCCGTCTGCAGAGTCGGCATGTTCGGACTCGGCATCACCCAGGGCAAGCCCGTCTCGTCGAACCACATCGAACGCCGCCAGCCCCGCATCTCGACGACCCGAAGCGGCGCCTCCCACCCGCCGTAGCGATCGAAAAACACCGCCAGCTCGCCGAGGGTCATCCCGTGGCGGTTTGCGATCGGCTGGGTCCCGACAAACGACTCGAGTCCCTCGGCCACAACATTCCCCTCGACCCGGTCGCCGCCGATCGGATTCGGACGGTCCAACACCCAGACCTCGGTGCCGACCCGGCCGCACACCTGCATCGCAAATCCGATCGTCGAGGCGTAGGTGTAATAACGGGCCCCGACGTCCTGGAGATCCGCGAGCAGGATGTCGAGATCACGCAGATCGGCCGGGTCCGGCCGGAGCGAATCGGCGGAGTCGCCGTACAGGCTGACGGTGGGAATGTCAGTGAGCGGGTCCCGCGTCGCCTCCACCGCCTCCATGTCCTGGGCGGCGGAGCGGACGCCATGCTCGGGCCCGAACAAACGGACGATGTTGACATCGCGCCCAAGCAGCGCATCGAGCCCGTGCTCGAGCCTGCGGGTGAGACACGTCGGGTTGGCCAACAACCCGACGCGCGCTCCCCGAAGCTCGTCGAGCAGGTCATCATCGGCGAGCAGACGTCCCAGTCCGGTCTGCACCGGGCCGGTCTTCGAAGCGGCGGAAATGGCCGTCACCTCAGGACTTGTCGTCGGATGAATCGTCGTCGTCCGGACCCATGCCCGGCATCTGCACGCCCTGCACGTCGGGCGTCCCCTCTCCCCCGTCGCCTCCCCCGGAGCCGTCCTCGCCGGGTCCGTCGACCAGATCGCCCCAGCCCTCCAGCTCAGCCTCGTCGTCCGGCATCGGTTTGCCCTGCAAATAGGCACTCATCAGATTCAACCCCTGAGCAAGACTCGAGAAGACCTCGTCGTCGCGCGCGACGAAAAACTCGGCGTCTTTGTTCCCCGACAGTATCTCGGCAATCGTCTCCTCGAGCTGTCCCGCCGGCCGGATGAACTGGTAGTAAAAGAACTCCATCAAGCCGACCCCGATCAGCCCGAGCACCAACGCAACCACGTTGAACTGCGAGAGGACCGTACGCACGGGTGCTCGCACTTCGGCCATGTTCGCCGTCACCAACACCCCCGTCTTGTGCTCGGCGTTGCGCTGGTTCGGCAAAAACCGCACGAACGAAATGTATGGGCTTCCGTACAGCTCGAAGGTCAGCTTGCGCTCCGGGTCGAAGTTATCCTCGGACAGAAAGTTCGTCTCCCCGAACAATTGACTCTGGAGCTGCTCGCGCCGGTTCGACCCGAGCGTCGAACTGTGGATGCGCGTGCCGTGAAAGAAAGCGACATCCGGTGCCGCCTCCAGATCACTCGATTCGACGAATTCGGTCTGTTTGCCCTCCTCGGTGGTCACCCCGCCGACCAGCCGCTGGATCTCCTCGGCTGCCCCGTCGTGGATCGTGTAGCCGACGACCGCCACACCGGCGGCCTTCGATTGCTGAGTGGGACGGCCGGATCGAATCGGCACGACCGCCACTTGATACAACGACGGATCGTCGGCCGGCCCCCACGACCAACTCCAGACATCGAGCCGCGGACCGGCCTCCGGATTATCCAGCACCTCCTGGACGACCGGATAGTCCTTTGCGACGTTCGGCGACATCGACGACGAACCCCAGTGATACCGGTCCCGTCCCAGGGCGGCAACCCCGACGCCACTTCCATTCAACGCCATCACCATGTCGGGACGCACCGGTCGCCGCGACCTCAAATCCAGGTCGAGATTGCGTACCGACTCCGAGGTGTTCTTTTTGATGTTCTCGAATCGGTGCTTGGCCACCCGCAGCCGAAAATCGACGGCGAGGTGTCGGAGGTCTTTCGTCGACAGCTCTTCGCCTCCCCCCTCCTCGACGTCCTTTTGTTCCTCTTCGCCGAGTTTCTTGCCGACGTCCGTCTCGAGAATCGCTGGATTCTCGTCGTTGATCTCTTCGAGTAGCTTCTCGCGCTCCAGAGTGAGAAACTCGTGTGTGTCCGTATCCTCGGCCACCATCCGCCCCTTTTCCTGCAGCGCAAAGTGATCGAAGCGCTTGGTCTGCTCGGCGATGACCGCCGCCCGCCGCAGCGACGACTCGGCGCGCTTTTCGACGTCCCCGGTGATGTTGCTGCCGACCAGAAAGTGGATCGCCCCGACCAACAGGGCGACGATGACCACGTGGGTGAGCGAGATTTTCAGCCGGAACATGGGCGATCAACCTCCGAGCAGTCGCGATTCATCCTCATCCACACATCTACGTCGAGCACACTGTCCGCCCGTCCCCGTTCACTCCCCGCCCTCCCTCGCGTCGGATCTCCCGGGCGCATTTTCAAACGGAGCCGACCTGCCTCGATGGTAAACCAGTCCCTCAACCCCCGTCAATAAACAGGCTCGCGCACTCCCCCCCCACGCGTCGTCATCCGGCCTTCAGCCAGTCCTTTTGCTGTTCGACAAGCCAGTCGACGACCTTTCGGTAGTCCTTTGCCCCCCGGCTGCTCGGAGCGTACTCGAAGATCGTCTCGTTCTCGCTCGGCGCCTCCTTGAGCCGCGTGTTGACGCGAATCGGTGGAAGCACCTTGTCGTGGAAATGGCTCTTGAGGGTCTTGACCGACTCGTCGCTGATGTTGTTGCGCATGTCGTAAAAGGTCGGCAGGATGCCGAGAATGTCGATCGGGTTCAACAGCTCGCGATTGACCTTCTTGAGGGTTCGCATCACCTGTTTGACGCCGACGAGACTCAGAAAGTCACACGCGACCGGCACCAGCAGATGTTCGGCAAAGGTCAAGGCATTTTTGTTGATCAGGGAGAGACTCGGACTGCAGTCGAGCAACACGAAATCGTACTCGTGCCGGGGTTCGAGGCGCTCCTGGAGGACGCGGTCGCGGCGGCCGTTCATGCGCGCCAGCTCGATTTCGGCCTCGGAGAGATCGTCGTCGGCCATCAACACGTCCAGGTTCGGGCGGGCCGCGACCACACACTCCTCCAGGGGGCGTCCCTCCCCCAACACGTCCGTCAGCGACTTCTCCGCCTCGACTCCGAGACTGATCCCGATGTGCCCCTGGCTGTCGAGGTCGACCAACAACACCTGGTGGCCGTCCTCGGCCAATCCCGCCGCCAGCGACACGCTCGTCGTCGTCTTTCCGGTCCCGCCCTTCTGGTTCATCACCGCGAGCGTCATCGCTCCCTTTTTCTGGCGCCGACAACGGTCACGACGCCGGGAGGCGACCGGCCGACGACACTCCATACTGCAAAAATACACGACCTCGCCGTCCTCTCGCCCGCGCTGATAGGCATACTTCGGCGCAAACTCCTCGCTACACACCGAACACACGGCCATCCCGCGGCGCTCCCGATGAGCCTCACGGCACTCGTCGCCGCAAAAATAGGTGACATCCCCTCCCTCCCGGCGAATATGTTCGGGACTCTGAACGAGAAATTCGCGATCGCACACAGAGCAATTCTTCAACGCCCTTCCCATGGTTCACTCCTGTTCCATCCGTGGCACCAACGAATCCACCGCCCTCGTCGACACCGAGCGACGCCTCCACTCCGTGAGGGGTCGGCCTCGACGCATCGCCATCCTGTCTGGCTTCCGGGCGAAGCGGCGGATCCTACAAATTCCTCAAATCGCGCATTCGAAAGGGTCGCAGCTTTCAGACGATCGGTCAAGTCTTTGCCGATCGCGAAAGGATCATTCGGTGCCACACCCCCCGATCCGCCGCAATCATCTTCCCGATCGTCTCGGCCACGTCTCGAACCGCCGGCCTGCGCGCAACTCACGCGTCTCCGGTCTCGATCGAGTCCCCGAGCTCGCCGTACCGATACTGAAAAACGCCCAGCGCCCCCACACCCGCCAGGACCCCGAACCAGAGGGTCGCAAAGCGGATCAGATAGGTGGCGAGCGTCGCCGGCGAGGCGTGCTCGAAGTACTCGAGCAGATCCGTCAACAACACGATCATCCCCCCTTCGGTCACCCCGAGCCCTCCGGGCAAAAAGCTAACCGCTCCGGCGATCGTGGTGATCGCGTAGACAAAAAACGTCGCATACACCGTCACCCCGTCTGCCTCGAGAGCGACCAGAATCCAGTAAAGCGCCACCCCCTCCATCGACCAGGCGGCGGCGCTGATCAGCGTCGTGCCCGCCAGGATCGGCAGGTCGACCAGCGAGTGCATCGACCGGTAGGCCTCCTCGAGCTTCTCGCGCCCCCCCCCGACGACCGGAAGCTTTTCACTCCACTCGAGCCAACTCAAGACCAGTTCGCGCTGGTTCAACACCACGATCGCGACGACCAGCATTACCAGCGTCACCCCCAAGATCGTCCGGCCGTAGTCGAACGAGACGACACCGACGGCAGCGATGAGGATCATGCCGAGCAAGTCGGTCATCCGCTCGGCGACGACGATCGGCGCCGTCGACGCCACCGGCACCGAACGCGACTCACGCAACAGAAAACTCTTCAAAACTTCCCCTATCTTTCCCGGCGTCACCGCCATCACCATGCCGGCGACAAAGACCGTCACACTCTCGGCGATCGGGACCTCGAACTCGAGCTTGCGCAGATACAGGTGCCATTTGAAAAACCGCAACGCGTAGTTGACCAGCGTCAACGCGATTGCCCCGGCAAAGACGCCGACGGGAAAACGCCGCGCTTCTTCGAGCACTTCTCGCGCATCGGTCAACATGCCGAGCCCGGCGTACACGATCACGCCGAGCAGCAGACCGATCAGAATGCGGCGGGTCAACTTCCCCAACGGTCCTGCACCTCGTAGGATTGCGAGAATCTCCGTCGCTGGCCTCTCCGTGGTACCGACCCTCCCGCGCCTTGACAACCCGTGCCGCCCGCTTTTGAATCCTCATCGTATCGGCCCTTCACCTCGTCGCCCCCCATGAACTTCTCACATTCGCGCGCGACTCCGAGACGGCGGTTGGGCCCGCGAGACGGACCGTCCGGCCGCCGGTGCCGCACACTCGTTGTCCGGCTGCTCGCTGCCGCTCTCCTCACTGGCGCCGGGTGCGCCGGCGGACACGCCGGCGCACCCTCGAGCGAACGCCCTCCCGAACGCGACGGCCCCGCCGTCGAAACCGTCAGCGGCGGAGAGCCCCACGCCACGGACTCTCCCGGAACCGACGAGCCCTCCGCCGAGCGCGACGAACAAAAAAGGACTTCCTCCCCGATCACCTGCCCGGTCGAGACCTTCGAGGTGCACCGCTTCGACGAGTCGACGCGCGCCACGAGAATCATCGACTGCGCGCGACGCGAGGTCGTAGAAGTCCAGCAAAGCCCCCTTTCCCGTACCCGTCGCCGCTCCGCCGAGAAGGCGGGCCTCCCTCGGTCGACCTGGTATCTTCTGGTCGATCCACAGGGGGCTCGCCACGAGTTCCTGGACGCCGACCACGTCTCCGATCTGTCGAGGGCTTACGACCTTCGATTCCTCGACCGCGACGCCTCCCGGAACCTACTGATCTACGAGTACACCGGGAATCTGTAGGGGGAAATCAGGCCGGAGACTGGCGCCGGAACGGGTTCGCGAGCGTGCGGCGCCCGAGGTTATTCGTCGACCGAGATAACCGACTGGGCGACCATGTCCGCCAGGACCTCGAGCGTCTCCTGGCGGGACATCGAACTCAACTCACAGATGTCTTGGACGGTGACGGTCCCGTCAACGAGACTCAGGATGAATCCAAAGCGGTGGTCGAAGTCTCGATCGGCCACCTCCGCCATGTTGACCTCGCTCTTCGGGACCGCATCCAGCGGAGGCGGCTTGTTTGCATCGATCGCCCGATGCTCACCGGTCGCCGCCGGCTCGTCTCCCTCCGGTTCGTCTCCTCCGGGCTGTTGCTCGGCTTCGATGCGCTCCAGCAGCGACTTCGCCCTTTCGCTCTCCGGCGATCCGTCGAGTACCGACTGGACGAGATCGTGCGCCGACTCGAGGTTTCCCTTCTCGAACAATCGTTCCGCCTCGTTGATCAGACGGACCGCGCCGGCCGCGAGATCCCGCGATTGCTCGTCCGCCTCGGAGCTGTCGTGGGGCACCGATGAATACGAGCCGGTCCCACTCCCATCGTCGTTTGCCGTCGAGTCCGGCGCCCCACTGGCGTTCGGATTAATCCCGGAGAGTTCGCTGCTCGGATCGCTGCCGGGCTGGCCGATGTGCGTCCCACCCGCCGGCGAGGAGGGCGCGGCGCCCTCGGCCTGGCTGTCTTGCTCGTCGACCGGAACCACCGGCTCGCCGCGGTGGGGAGTCGGATTCGGACTCGACTCTTCGGCCGACTCCTCGGGCGGACCGGAATCGGAGAGCTCGTCGGCGAGCTGAAAGAACTCCTCGTCACTGAGCGCGTCGTTTTCTTCGGTCTCGACCGACAGCGCCTCGTCCCCTTCGGCCGTCTGAGCACTGCTCTCCGATTCCCCCGCCGAATACCGGGCACTGCTGTCGTCGGCCTGCCCTTCGTCACCCGGATCGGCGGGCTTTTCGAGCGGCGCCTCTCCGCCCGACTCCGGCCCGGTCGCCTCGGCCAAATCGCTGAGATCTGCGTCGGGAATCGGCGTCTCGCTGGCCTCGTCCCCCTCGGCTTCCCCGCCGAACTCAAACTCGAAGCCCGCCGAATCGTCCTCTCCCGGATTCTCGAACCCGAGATCGAACTCCTCCTCGTCGTCGAGCTCCGCCCCGATTTCGTCCTCCGGACGTTCGTTTTTCGCGGTTTCCTCTTCGTTTTCAAATCCCGATCCGACCCCGGACCGCCCCTCCGGCGCGTCGCTTTGGGCCGTCGACTCCCCGTCCGCAAAAGGCGACGGGCCCGACTCCTCCGAGCCCTCCTCTTGACCGCCGAAAAGTGCCGCGTGTTCCTCCCCGACCAGCTCTTCGACCGAACCCGCCTTCGTCTTCTGATCGGGAGAATCCTCGAAGGCTTCCCGGGCGAACTGCTCGGCCGCTTCGCTGTTGTCGGAAAAGGGCTGGCGGGTCTGATTCGGATCCTCGGCGCCCTCTCCCTCCGCATCGACCGAGCCGTCGTCCCCACTTGGCTTCTCGGATCCGTCGGCCGGACCGTCGAAGCCGAAACTCAGATCCTCCTCCTCGCTCTTCTCCCCGACGCCCCGTTCGGATTCCGGGATCGGAGGAGGCTGGTTGCCTCCCTGCTGGTCGCCGGCGGCGGTCTCGGGCTCCGAATCGAATTCGAAATCCGACGAGTCGGCCTCGAGCTCCGAGCTCTCAAAGGCATCGAGCGCCGACCACTCGTCCGATCCGTCGCCCTCGGAGGGATCGAATTCGCGCCCCTGCCCGCTGCGCTCCGCCGCCTCGGGGGAAAACGAACCTCCCTCCGGACTCTCGTCCTCTCCGCTCCCCGGCTGCAATTCGAAACCGCTGCCCGTCGATTCCTCTCCGACCGAGGTCGGTTCCTGGTTGAACAGATCCTCGATACTCTCTTCGCCCGCGTCCTCTTCGTCGAAGATTCCGGCGACTACCTCCTCCTCCCCCGACGCCCCCGCCTCCCCGCTGGAATGTTCGTTTGCCTCGGTCGCCTCCTCGCCCTCCAGCCCGCCGTCTGCCGGGGCATCCAGCGGCTCGAGGTCTTCTTCGACATCGTCGGCTTCCGATTCGACCACCGCAAAGTCGACCGACGGCAGCTCCTCGAAGCCCTCCTCTCCGTCCATCCCCTCGACATCCGAGACGTCGCTCTCCCCGCCGAACCCTCCCCCGCGCACATCCTCACCGACACGTGTCGACGGCTGGGACTCCTGGTCGAACCCGACGGAATCTCCCCGGCTCTCGACCTCTTCGACGACACTGTGCACGTCCGTACCGGCCCCCTGAGCGTCTGGCTGACCGGGCGTCTGCTGCAGCTCCAGACCTACGTCCGACGATTCCGACATCGGCATCAATTGATCGGCCCCGAGCGGCTCGGCGTCCGCGCCGGTCACCTCCTCGAGGCTCCCGAACGGATCGTCGGGGCGCTGCATCTGACCGATCAGATTCTGCACCCACTGCGCGGTCCAGGCTAGCGCCTGCTCGTCGGGGTCCTCGCGCAACCGCTCGATTTGGCGATCGAGATTCGACGCCACGAACCCGGCCTCGCGAATCTCGAGCAACACTTCCAGCGCCTCTTCCCCCCGCCCCACCTCCAGCGCGTCGCGCACGCTCCGCAACTGGTCGAGAAAGGCTTCCTTGTTGGCCGATTCATCCATAAAAAGACGCTTCAACAGTGGGTGTGCGCCGGGGGCCTTCAACCATCGGCGCCGGCTCGGGCGCGCCGATAACCCGTCCGGCTCATTGCTGGACGACGCCCCGGAAGGCCTGGAGCGCCCGGTCGACGCGCTCACCGAGCGACTCGAGCTCGTCGAGATCGGCCTCGTCGATCGTATCTTCGGCCTGCTCGACGACGTCGATGGCTCGCTCCCTCGCCTCCGACAAAAGCTCCGACTCTCCCCCCTCGGCTTCATCGACTGCGGAGACGAGTTCGCGGATTTCGCGGATGGAGTGCCGGATCTCGCCGCGCTGCTCTTCGAGTTCTTCGCCTCGTTTGACCTCCATTAAATAATCTTCGTTCTCCTCGATCATCCGCTCGATCTCCTCGTCGGTGAGATCGCTGGAGGCGGTGACGGTGATCGACTGCTCTTTGCCCGTCTCCAGGTCCGTCGCCGAGACCGAGACGATCCCGTCGGCGCTGATCGAAAACTCGACATCGATTTCAACCTCCCCCGCCGGGGCGCTCCGCAGGCCGCTCAAGACGAATTCGCCGAGCAATTCGTTTTCTTCGGCCTGGTCGCTCTCGCCCTGCAATACAACGATCTTGACCGACGTCTGATTGTCTCGAACCGTCGTAAAGATGTGGTTTTCGCTGGTGGGAATCGTGGAGTTCGCCTCGATGAGCTTCTCGAAGCCTCCCCCGTGCACCATGATGCCGAGACTGTGGGGTGTGACATCGAGCAACAGGACGTCTTCCTCGTCGTCGACCAATGCCGCCCCCTGGATCGCCGCACCGACTCCGACGACTTCGTCCGGATGCACCTTCTTCGACGGAGCCTTCCCGAAAAAATCTTCGACCTCCGTCTGAATGCGCGGCATCCGTGTCATCCCTCCGACCAAGATCACATCGTCGATGTCCTCGGTCGACATGCCGGCTTCCTGCAGGGTCGCATCGCAGATCTTGAGCGTCCGCTGGATCAAGTCCATCACCAGCTCTTCGAGCTTCTCTCGGGTCAGATCCGTCTGCAGGTGCAGCGCCTCCCCGTCGTCGCGGGTGTACAAAAACGGAAGACTGATCTCGGTCTCCTGAACCGACGACAGCTCGATTTTGGCCTTTTCGGCGGCGTCGCGCAGCCGCTGTAGCGCCATCTCGTCTTTGCGCAGATCGATTTCATGCTCCCGCGCAAATTCGTAGGCGAGATGTTCGATGATCCGTGCGTCGAAATCTTCGCCGCCGAGAAACGTATCACCGGCGGTCGACAGGACATCGAAGACCCCGTGGCCGATGTCGAGCAGGGAGATGTCGAAGGTGCCGCCCCCGAGGTCGTAGATGGCGACCGTCGCCTCGACATCGTCGTCGAAGCCGTACGCCAGTGCGGCCGCCGTTGGCTCGTTGATGATTCGAATGATGTCCAACCCGGCGATCGTCCCGGCGTCTTTGGTCGCCTGCCGCTGCGAGTCCGAAAAGTACGCCGGAACCGTCACCACCGCCTTTTCGGGCTCTTGCTCGAGATATTCCTCGGCGACGAGCTTCATCTCCTGGAGGATGATACTCGAGATCTCCGGGAGACTGTATTCTTTGTCCCGAAGTCGAACCCGGACATCCTCGTGGGGCCCCTGGACGATCTCGTAGGGACACGTTTCGATGCAATGGCGCACCGCGGACGAGCCCCACTTGCGGCCGATCAAACGCTTCGAGGCGTAGACGGTGTGTTTGGCATTGGTGATCGCTTGGCGTTTGGCCATCTGGCCGACCAGCCGCCGCCCCGACTCCGTGATCGCGACGATACTCGGAGTCGTCTTGTAACCCCCTTTGTTCGGAATTACCTTCGGAGATCCCCCTTCGACCACCGCCACACACGAGTTGGTCGTTCCGAGATCGATTCCGATGACCGTCTCATCCTCTTGCATTGCTACTCCTTGCGTTCGAGCTGTCGGCGCCACCGTCCAATTCGACCATCATCCATTCACCAGCCGCTTACGCCGGATCCGAGCCTTCTTGAAGTCCGGATCGAGCTCAAGCACTCGTTCGTAGTGCTCGAGCGCCTCCTCGGTGCGGTCGCGCCGCTCGAAGGTGCGCCCGAGCATCATGTGCGCCTCGAGATGCTCCTCGTCGATCCGGAGCGCCGCCCGTGCAAACAACGCAGCCTGCTCGAGCTGGGCGTCGGCGTTCAGCAACACGCGCGCCGCCTGCAGTGCCACCTTCAGATCCCGCTTCAACGACAGCGCCTTGCGGTAGTATTTGGCGGCGGCTTCAAACTCGCCGCGCTTACGTGCTCGCTCGGCCTTTTTAACCAGTTTCGCAAAGGCCGCGGTGCGTTTGTCCGCCCCGCCCGCCGAATCCTCCTCGCTGGCCATGTGCACCCGGCTGGGATTCGACATCGGTGTCGGCACACTCTCCCCCGGCCCCGACGTGCGTTCGGTTTCCCGCTCGGCCAACTCCCGGTCGTATTCCTCGCGCTGCTCGGGGCTCGACAGGGTGCGGTACGCCCGGGTGATCTTCTGGAAGACGCTTTCCAGCATCTGCTTGTACGGGCCGATCTCTTTTCGAAAGTGCTTGTCTGGATGGTAGCGTTTCGAGAGCGTGAAATACGACTTCTTGATCGCTCCTCGGGGAGCGTCGCGGTCGACGCCGAAAAATTGATAGTGCGTCAATTCGTCGACCTGTTCGTCGAGCACGAGCAACTCACGTTTCAACTCCTCGGACAGCGGGACGTCGAGATTGAGCAACTCCTCGTCGTAGTCGAACTCGGCGGGGGGGATCGGCAGGTGGGTCAGATCGATGCCCGTCTTCGGGGATTCCTCCGCGGCCGCCTCATCCGCACTCGATTCCGGACGCTCCTCCGGAGCGGACGACTCGGCGGCTCTCGTCCCCTCCTGCTCGCCTTCCCTCGGGGTCCCCTCCGAGCCGACCGACGACGAGACGCGCGCACCGAGCACCGGGGACGACTTCGAGCTGTCCAGACCCGACGAGGAAGTCTCGGAGACATCCGAGACCACCGACGCCTGCGAGACACCTTCGGATTCGTCTCCGTGGGACGTTTCGCTGTTCGTGCGATCAGCCTGCCCGCCGTGCGGCTCGGCGCCGGGAATCTCGATCAGACCCAGCTCGAGCAGACGCCGCAATCCCTTCAGGGTCGCCTCTTTGCCCAAGCCGCTGATCGTGCACAGGTCGGCGACGCTCTGCTTCCCGTCGATCCGCGAATACAGATAGTAGTCGTCGGTCGAGGGGGTCTCGGAGATCGAGTCGATGTCGACGTCCGGCTTCTGAGATGGCGTCGCGTTTTCGTCGAACAACGGCTCGGCAGGTACGGGGAGCTTGTGACGATCGGTTCGATTCTCACTTGCCACACTTTATCCGGACTCGTGGGGGATGACAAGCTACACGCCCGCACTGCTCCCCTTCGTACTCAGGTGGTCTCGCGCTCCCATCGCTCCAGCGCACGTTGCAGGCGGGGCATGGCCTCGGCGATGTCACTCGACGAAACGATCAACGGCGGCACGAACCGGAGCGTCTGACTCCCCGCGGTATTGATCAACAGGCCCTCCTCGCGGCAGCAATCGACGATCGCGGACGCCCCCTGACGACACTCGACTCCGACCATCAAGCCGCGCCCGCGGACCTCCCGGAGCACGTCGTGGCTGTCGACCAACCCCTCGAGTTGCTCGACCAGCTCCGCTCCCCGCTCCCGGGCGTTTTCGCACAGTTCGTCGCGCTCGATGACCTCGAGCACCGTGTTGGCGGCCGTACAGGCCATCGGATTGCCCCCGAACGTACTCGCGTGGCTTCCGTACGACCAGCCCCCGAAGACCTCGTCGCTCGCAACCGTCGCGGCGACCGGCATACCTCCCCCAAGCCCCTTCGCCAGCGACATGATGTCCGGCTCGACCCCGTAGCGCTGATAGGCAAACAAGGCGCCGGTCCGGCCGATCCCCGTCTGGACCTCGTCGAAGATCAACAGCGCCCCGACTTCGTTGCACCGGTCGCGAAGCCTCCTCAAAAATCGCCCCTCGGCCGGACGCACTCCCCCCTCGCCCTGGACCGGCTCGACGATGACCGCCGCCGTCTCCTCGTCGACCGACTCCTGGATCGCCTCCCGATCGTTGAACGGAGTGTAGGCAAACTGCGGGACGAGCGGCTCGAATCCCTGGTGGTATTTCGGTTGGCCGGTCGCCGTGATCGCTCCCATGGTTCGACCGTGAAACGACTCGTCCATCGAGACGATTCGATTGCGTTCCGGCTCCCCTTGGACATCGTGGTAGCGTCGGGCGAGTTTCATGGCCGCTTCGGTCGACTCCGTACCCGAATTGCACAAAAAGACGCGGTCGCCGAAGCTCTCCGCGCTGAGCCGCTCCATCAACTCGATCTGCTCCGCCGAGTAAAACATGTTTGAGACGTGCAACGCCCGGCCCGCCTGGCTCTGCAAGGCGTCGGTCAGCTCCGGATGGTTGTAGCCGAGCACATTGACGGCGATGCCCCCGAGAAAGTCGAGATACGCCTCCCCGTCCCGGTCGTACAGATACATGCCTTCGCCGTGATCGAAGACGATCTCGGCCGGATTGTAATTCGGCGAGATGTGCGTCCGGCCACTCTCGAGCAATTCAGCGGTGGTGCGATCCATGAATCCTCGCAGATGAAGGGCGGCACAAAGACTACAGAATGTAGCGGCTCAGGTCGACATCTTCGAGGATGCCTTCCAGCTTTTCGCGCACGTAATCGGGCGTGATCGTAAACTCGTCGCGCTCCATCTCGGGAGCATCGAACGACAGCTCCTCGAAGACCTTCTCCATGACTGTGTGCAGACGCCGAGCCCCGATGTTTTCAGTCGTCTCGTTGACCCGGTAGGCCATCTCGGCGAGCGTCGCGATCGCCTCGTCGGTAAACTCGATGTCGACGCCCTCCGGTTTCAGAAGCTCGGCGTACTGACGCGTCAGTGAGTTTTGAGGCTCGGTCAAAATGCGACTGAAATCCTGTTCGGTGAGACTCCGCAGTTCGACGCGGATCGGAAACCTACCCTGCAGCTCCGGAATCAAATCCGAGGGTTTCGAGACGTTGAAGGCGCCGGCGGCGATAAACAAAATGTGGTCGGTCTGGATGACCCCGTATTTGGTCGACACCGACGACCCCTCGACGATCGGGAGCAGGTCGCGCTGGACCCCCTGCCGCGAGACGTCCGGGGATTTTTCGGTCTCCCGACCGGCGATCTTGTCGATCTCGTCGAGAAAAATGATGCCGTTTTGTTCGGCTCGTTGCAGGGCCTCCTGCCGGATCTGGTCCATATCGATCAGCCGATTCGATTCCTGCTGGACGAGCCGCGGGAGCGCCTCCTCGACTTTCAGTCGCTTTTGTTCGGCCTGCTGGGGAAAGATGTTGCCGAGCATGTCGTTGAAGTCCATCTCTTCCATCCCCGGTTGGCCGGCAAACACCTCGACCATCGGATTTTGCTGATCCGTCACCTCGATTTCGACGTACTCGTCGTCGAACTCCCCATCCCGCAGCCGATGCCGCAACAGCTCGCGCTCCGAGGTCGGCCCTTCTTCGCTCTCGCGGACGCCTTCGTTGCCGACAATGAAGGTCGTCTTCTCGTCGTCCGACTCATCGAGCGGACTGCGCGGGGAGACGCGCCCTTCGAGCTGCTCGAGGATGCGGTCTTCGGCAATCTCTCGCGCCCGATCTTCGACCTGCTCCTGCGCCTCGGATTTGACCAGGTTGATCGCGACATCGACCAGATCCCGAACCATCGACTCGACGTCCCGGCCCATGCAGCCGAGGTACTTGTCCGTATAGCGGACGCCCACGTCGTATCCGTCTACCCACCTGTCAAATGCGGCGCGAGAATCAATCTCGAACTTGGTGGGAACGCGAGACACTTCGTTACCCTCCTCGAATCGGGTACTGCGGTTCGACATGTGGAATGGGTCACGTGCGCTATGTGGACCGGCGTGACTCCGGTGGACCTCAAGTAGCTCCTCGGTGAGCCATTCGGGCGCGGAATCATCCGCGAACGGATTGCCGAACTTTGACGGCGTGACGTATGGCGTGTGGGGGTCCCAGAAGTTCACATGGAGAAACCACTTCTCGCGGTCAGCGTGACGGTCGAGCCACTCATCGACGTACGGCATTATCTCGTCGGCGGACGCCTGCCACAGTCCGATTCGGGAATCACTGCCAAGTGCGGTGTGAATTTCACGGAAGCCGTCCGCAACAGGCCACGCGGCGTGCCGTTCGATGAACGGACTGATCGTCGCGGTGAAGTAATCC
>CAZRLK010000022.1:0-43841 GCA_964600555.1 uncultured Bradymonadales bacterium | reverse complement strand
CGCCCGAGTTCGAAGAGCAGGCGACGGCGACCGAGATGTTCGAGACGGGCATCAAGGTCATCGACCTGCTCGCTCCGTATGCCCGAGGCGGCAAGACGGGACTGTTCGGCGGCGCGGGAGTCGGCAAGACGGTCCTGTTGATGGAGCTGATCAACAACGTCGGGAAGGGCCACTCCGGATACTCGGTCTTTGGCGGGGTCGGCGAGCGGACCCGTGAGGGCAACGACCTGTATTTCGAGATGATGGAGGCCGGCGTCCTGGGCCGAGACGGCGACTGGGAGGACTCGCAGGCGGCGCTGGTGTACGGCCAGATGAACGAGCCGCCGGGCGCCCGGATGCGCGTCGGCCTGTCGGCGCTGACGATCGCGGAGTATTTCCGGGACGTCGAGCGCAAGGACGTGATGGTCTTCATCGACAACATCTTTCGGTTCGTCCAGGCCGGCGCCGAGGTCTCGGCGCTGCTCGGGCGGATTCCGAGCGCGGTCGGCTACCAGCCGACGCTCGGGACGGAGATGGGGAACCTCCAGGAGCGGATCACGACGACCAACAAGGGCTCGATCACGTCGGTGCAGGCGATTTACGTCCCCGCCGACGACCTGACCGACCCGGCACCGGCGACGACGTTCGCCCACCTCGATGCGACGACGACTCTGTCGCGGCGGATGGCCCAGCAGGCGCTGTTCCCGGCCGTCGACCCGCTGGATTCGACCAGCAACATTCTCAACCCGGAAGTCGTCGGCGAGGAGCACTACCAGGTCGCCCGCGACGTCCAGGAGATCCTGCAGCGCTACGAGGACCTTCAGGACATCATCGCGATTCTCGGGATGGACGAGCTGACCCCGGAGGACAAGCTGACGGTCAACCGGGCGCGCAAAATCCAGCGGTTTTTGACCCAGCCGTTCCACGTCGCCGAGCAGTTTACCGGCGTGCCGGGCGTGTACGTCGACCTCGAGGATACGATCGCCGGGTTCAAGGCGCTGGTCGACGGCGAGGTCGACGACCTGCCGGAGCAGGCCTTTTACATGGTCAGCAACCTCGAGGAGGCCAAAGAAAAGGCCGAAGAGATCGAGTCCGAAGTCCAGACCTGACTGCACCGAGGGGATGCCGGGCGGGGCGGCCGGGGGGGCGAGTCCGTCCGGGAGGCTTTCGGATCTGCAGGAGAGATGCTAGACAGAGAGATCCATGAGTTCAGAACGTCTCCAACTCGAAGTAGTGACCCCGGAGAGAGCGGTGTTGACCGACGAGGTCGACGAAGTGGTGTTGCCTGGATCCCAGGGACAACT
Source organism: uncultured Bradymonadales bacterium (assembly GCA_964600555.1). GTDB lineage: Bacteria > Myxococcota_A > Bradymonadia > Bradymonadales > Bradymonadaceae > CAJXPB01. The sequence continues at coordinate 42,558 of CAZRLK010000022.1, read as the reverse complement.
CGGCGTCCTGCCCGGTCACATTCCCCTGTTGACGAAACTCCAGATCGGCGAGATGCTCGTCCGCGACGGCGGCGAAGAGCGCCGGTTTTTCGTCAACCGAGGCTTCGCCGAGATCCTCGGCGACCAGGTCCGCGTCCTCGCCCAGGAGTGCGAAGGTGTCGACGAGATCGACGTCGAGGCGGCCCGCGACGAACTCCAGGAGGCCGAACGGGAAGTCCGGCGCCTCGAGGACGAGGGCGGCGGAGAGGACGAGGAACTGCTGGACAACTACCGCGAGTCACTTCGGAAAAATCGCAAACGATTGATGATGTCTGGTGAAGATGTGGATGAGTAATGGTTGATGGCTGACTGTTTGTTTGTGCATACCCTCGGGGCGGCCTTTTGGCCGCCCCATTTGTTTGTCTAACGTCAGTCGGGTGCGAATTGTTCCATTCAATGTTTGGCTCGAGGAGCTATCGATGGATCTACCGAAAGAGTTGTTGAATCATCCGTTTTATCAGGCCTGGAACGACGGCGAGGTCACCGAAAAGCAGCTGGCGAGCTATGCCGCCGCCTACCAGACGTTCATGAACCGCGTGCCCGAATACTGGAAACATGTACTCGAGGGGCTCGACATCAACCAGACGCGCGGTGAAGAGCTGGTCGCCGAAGAGAGCGAGCACGCCGAGCTGTGGTCGCAGTGGCGCAGCGAGCTGCCGGAGATCGACCGGGTGCCGGCGATGAGCAACCTGTTTGACGGGCTCGACGGCATGTCGCCCTCGGCGCTGGCCGGAGCTCTGCACGCCTACGAGGTCCAGCAGCCGGGCGTCGCCGAGACCAAGCGCGAGGGATTGACCTCGCATTATGACTTCTCCGGGGAGAACCTCGAGTTTTTCGACGAACACGTCGAAAACGAAGACGAGCACATCGCCTTCGGCCAGACGATCCGCGAGAAATACGCCGACACGGAGGCGTTCGACTGCGGCTTCCGCCAGGGCGCGAAGCTCGTCTACCAGAGCCTCGACAATTTCGTCGATTGCTGAACGACGGTCTCTCGCCTACGGGGGCCGCACGACCGAATCCAGGCCCGGCACGGATGTTCCGTGCCGGGCTATTTTGGTTGCTGGTTTGGTTGCTGGCCGGCGTCGGCCTCGTCGTCGGGCGAGCCGTCGTCGCGCTCGGCCGGCGGTTCGGGAAGGCGCTCGAGGGCGGGCGGCCGGGGGAGGAACGGGAGGAGCAGATCGCCGAGCTCGGCGACCTTGCGGGGCGTGAATGCGCCGCGGATCGTCGCAAAGCGCCCGTCGGCCCGGCACTCGAGTTCGTTCAAGACCGCCCGCAGCCCCAGCGCGCCCGAAAAGGGAATGGCCTCGTCGACGGCCCGGCGCAGCGCCGGAAAGCGCTCGGCGAACTCGGTCGCCCCCTGTTCGGCGGCGAACTGCACGTCGATCGTGAGCGTCGGCCGGGAAGGGTCGGTGACCGACAGCCGGACGCTCTCGAAGTCGAGCGGCTCGGCGACGCCCGGCAGACGGGTGCGCATCCCCCGGGCACTCACCAAAACGAGCGTCTCGCCGTCGGCGGCGACGCGGTGCAGCCTGGCGATTCCGTCGAGCAGCCGGGGAGGCCGTTCGCCGCCAGTTCGCTCGCTGGTCTCCCGGTCGCCGTCGGGGCGCAGCAGCTTCGAGTCGGCGGCGAGCGGTTTCGCGATCTCGGGCAGAAGATCGGCTCTGGCGACGAGCGCCAACCCCTGGCCGGTCAGTAGAATGCGGCGCGGGTCCCGGTAGTCCGGCTGGTCGGGGACGAGCGGCCGGACGGGAAACGACTCGAAGGTGCGCCAGGCCGGCGGCTCGGGGTAGCGGGCGTCGAGCAGCTCGGTGACGCGGTCGGTCGAGAAGCCGTGGCGGACAGCGAGGAAGGTGTGGTGGACGTAGCGCGGGTCGGGGGAGGCCATGAATAGCCAGTCGAGCTCGCGGGTCGGGTCGACGTCCCGGTCGGCGAGCAGGAGTCGATAGTCGGGGAGTCTCCGGACGATCTCGTCGACGACCGACTGGTAGGGGCGGCCGCGCAACCGGTCGAAGCGAATAAGCGCACTCATTCGCGCGTTTCCCGGGGCGAAACTCCGCATGTCGGGCAGGTCGTTCGGCCCCGCCCGCTCGAGAGCGTCGTGGTCTCGCAGCTCGCCGAAGGGCTCGGCCGCCTGCGGGTCGTCGGGAGCGTCCGGTTCGGTGGCCGACTCTCGGGCAGGGGGCGGGTCGTCGCCGGGGGACGGCTCCGGCTCACTCGCTGCGCCCGGAGGATCCGGTGCGTTCGGCGGCTCCCAGGAGCCGTCGAGGGCCTCGGCCAGGCGCTCGTCGTCGATCGACGGCGTCGGCGATTCGGAGGGCTCGTCGTCGGACTCGGGCGAGTCCGGCGGCGCATCGATCTGTGCGAAACGGTCCGCCCGGCGCTGGCCGAGGCCCCTGAGTTCGTCGGAGGTCTCGCGCCACTGCAGATCGATGTCGACGCCGAGATCGAGCGGCGGAAGCCAGTACAGGCCGCCGAAGAGGCCGGCGTGCAACAGCGCACTCAGCAGCACGGAGCCGGCCAGTATGCTCCGTGCCCGCCGGGGGGACTCATCGGGCCGGGAGCCCTCGGGCGCGCGAGCCGAGCTGTCGTCGGATTCGGGGGCCATGATCGCGGAGTTGATTCCACCGAGGGCATGTTATACGCAAGTGGCGCGAAATTCACTCGCGCCGCCTTCCAGTATCGTAGACGAGGCGAAGTGGAGAAAGATTCATGGCGAACAACGACAACGACGGTTCGAGCGACGAAGAGACCTCCGGGAGCAGCGCCGACGCCATCCGGCGTAAAAAGATGCAGGAGGCCTCCGAAGACAACGACGAGGAGACCGAAAAGGAGGGGCTCCGAGGCTACGAGTCCGAGCACGAGCCGGGTGGGCGAGTGCGCGTCGCTCGAAGCACCCGGGGAGTCGAGTCGGCCGACCGGGCCGGCGGGGAGGGCGACCGGGAGGGCGACGCCTCGCAGGAGGGAGAGAGCGACGAGTCGAGCGGCCAGCAATTCGAGGTGACCGTCCGGGGCGAAGGGACGAAACAGGCCGCCGCAGAGAGCGACGCAGACGGGGAATCCTCGCAGGAGGATGCCGGCGAGGAGGCGCAGGCCAGCGAGGCGTCGACGGAGACGCAGGCCGACTCCGACGCCTCGCCGCCGCCCGAGTGGGACGACGACGAGCCCGAGAGCGACGAGGGGCCGGCCGGGCCCGCGGAGACGGTCAACGAGACCCCGACGCCCGACTCGCCGTCTGGCAGCGAGGAGTTCGAGCCGGAGGTCGAGATGGAGGACGTCGCCGGAGAGCCGCCCGAGGCGACGACCGAGGAGTTCGCGGCGATGTTCGAGCAGGGCGGGGCGATGCCCGAGCAGCGCAACTACTCGTCGGGCGACCGGGTCGGCGGCGAGGTCGTCGAGATCGGCGATCACTACCTGTTCGTCGAGCTCGACGCCCAGAACACCGGCATCGTCAAGCGCCGGGAGTTCGAGGACGACGACGGCGAGCTGCAGCTCGAGATCGGCGATTCCCACGAGTTTTACGTCACCGAGGTGACCGACGACGAGGTGTATCTCGGCGAGCAGATGTCGGGCGATCAGGGAAGCTACGATGCCATCCGCGAGGCGTACGAAGGGGGCGTGCCGGTCGAGGGGACGGTGACGGGCACGAACAAAGGGGGCTTCGAGGTCGAGGTGCACGGCGTCGATGCGTTTTGCCCGATCAGCGAGATCGAGCTCGGGTTCACCGAAGAAAAGGACGTGCACGTCGGGGCGACTCATCGGTTCCGAGTGACGGAATTCGAGGAGGGGGGCGATACGATCGTGTTGAGTCGCGCGGCGCTTTTGCGCGAGGAGCAGGCCGAGAAGGCCAAAGAGGCGCTCGACAACCTCGAGGCCGGGGAAGTCGTCGAGGGGATCGTCACGCGGACGACCGGCTTCGGGGCGTTCGTCGACCTGGGCGGCGTCGAGGGGCTGATCCACATCTCGGAGTTGAGCCACCGGAGTTTCGACCGGCCGTCCGACGTCGTCGACGAGGGCGAGCGGGTCGAGGTCGAGATCGAGGAGATCGAGCGGCCCGAGGGCGCGGATCCGGACCCCACCGACGCGCGCATCAGCCTCAGCCGCAAGGCGACCGAATCCGACCCCTGGGCGGTGGTCAACGAACAGTTCGCCGTCGGCGAGCAGGTCGAGGGCCGCGTGGTGCGCAACGCGCCGTTCGGAGCGTTCGTCGAGATCGCGCCGGGCGTCGAGGGGCTGGTGCACGTCTCGGAGATGAGCTGGACGGAGCACGTCAAAACGCCCGACGACGTCGTCGAGCCCGGCGAGAAGGTGCTCGTCCAGATCCAGGACATCGACATCGCTCGCCAGCGCGTCAGCCTCAGCATGCGCGAGGCCGAGGGGGACCCGTGGGACCAGGTGCGCGACGACTACCAGACCGGCGCCATCGTCGAGGGGACGGTCGAGAACATCGAGGATTTCGGGGTGTTCGTGCAGCTTCCGACCGGTATCACCGCCCTGATGCCGCGAAGCGAGATGTCGCTTCCCAGCGGCGCGACACCGTTTCGCGTCTACAACGAAGGGGAGGCGGTCGAGGCGCGGGTGATGAACATCGACGAGGCCGAGCGCAAGATGGCGCTCACGCCGCTCGACGGCGAAGAGGCCGACGAGGGCGCCTCCGACGAGGAGGGCGACGAAAGCGAGGGGCCCACCAAGACGCCCTCCAGCTCGGAGGTCTCCGATACCGGCGGCTTCGGGACGCTCGGCGACATGATCGGCGACCAGCTCCAGGACGACGACGAGTAGTCGATCGGTGCCTCCGGGCGGCGCAGCCGCGTCCCGGGCCGGGCCGAAGGTTCGAGAAAAAAGGTGGCCGATGCTTACGAGCCGGACCGGAGGTTCGAGAAAAAAGGAGGCAGGTGCCTTCGAGCCGGGCCAGAGGTTCGAGAAGAAAGGAGGTAGGTGCCTTCGAGCCGGGCCAGAGGTTCGAGAGAAAAGGAGGTAGATGCCTTCGAGCCGGAACCTCGGGCGCGGGCTGAAGGTTGTTACCACGAAATTTTCGGAACCTCGGGCACGCGCTGAAGGCTGTTACCACGAAATTTTTGGAACCTCGGGCGCGGGCTGAAGGCTGTTACCACGAAATTTTTGGAACCTCGGGCGGGCGTCGAAGGCTGTTACCACGTAATTTTCGGAACCTCGGGCGGGTGTCGAAGGCTGTCATCACCCGGATCTGAAGGTTCGCGACCCTCTCGAAGATTGCGACCCCCCGAATCTCGGCCTCCGGGCTCGTCTCGCAGGCTGCCGGTACCCGAATGTCGGCCTCGGAGCTTGTAGCCCCGGTCGAAGGCGACCGGCGGGAGCCGGAGGCCGGGAGATCGCGCGAAGTCCCCCGATCAAAACGTGGGTGGTTTTTGCCCGTACGCGGGCGTTTACGGCGATCCGAGCAGGCGCTATTCTCAAAGACAGTGGTCATCGACCGACAAACTGTCGTCTGGATGTGTTGACGCGAGGTTACGCCATGAGAGTGCGCGTCGGGTTGTGGTTGTCGATTTTTCTGTTCACCGCCGGGTGTGCCGACTGCGGCTACGAGCCGCCGTCGAGTTCGACGGGCGATGCCGCGCCGAGCGACGGGATGGTCGACGACGGCGGGGATGAAACCCCGGACGACGGGACGAGCGGAGAGGACGCTTCGCCGATGCTCGACGGGACGATGGGCGACGACGCCGCCGAGCCGTTCGACGCCTCCGACGCCTCGGATGCGCAGAGCCGGTGTCCGGACAACGAGCAGGTCTGCGGCGGGGCGTGCGTCGATACGAGTACCAACGCCGAGCACTGCGGGGCGTGTGGCGAGTCGTGTGGCGAGGGGGCGACGTGCCGAGACGGGGCGTGCCGGTGCCCGCAGTATCAGCGACAATGCGACGGGGAGTGCATTCCGACCCACGGCGATCCCGCCAACTGCGGGGGTTGCGGGAACACCTGCAGCGGGGAGCAGGTCTGCGCCTCTGGCGAGTGTGCCGACGAGTGTCTGCCGGGGCGGCGGGCCTGCGACGGGCGGTGTGTCGACACCTCGACCGATTCCGACCACTGCGGGGCGTGCGGCAACGAGTGCGCCTTCGACGAGGGATGCGTCGACGGGGAGTGCGAGACGGCGATCGCGATCGGGGACCCGCCGGAGAAATGCTCGGGCGGAGGCCCGCAGATCGACGTCGAAATCAGTGCCGGGGACGACGAGCGGTGCACGGGCAATGTCGCCGAGGAGGTGTTCCGCTGGGGGATGTGCTCGTGCGACGATCTCGTCTTCGACGACGGGCTCGTGACCGACGCCTTCGACAGTACGCTGGGGCGGTACCGGCCGGGCGGGCCGGGGGCGGGAGTCGGCACCAACGGCAGTCTGGATGCCGGGAGCGACGTCGAGATCCGGGGGGCGCTGTGGGCCTCCGGCGAGCCGGGGGCGAGCTTCGACGACGGCGTCGACATCCACCAGCAGTTGCACGTCGGCGGCAATCTCGACATCGGGACGACCGGCGAGTTCCGCAAGGACGCCTGGATCGAGGGGAACATCGAGGCGGACGATTCGGCGACGTTCCGGCAGCATCTGACGGTGCGATCGGACTCGGAGATATCGAGCGGTGTGAGCTACGCCGGGCTGACCGAGCGAAACGTCCAGGTCGGCGAGGCGTGCGGGGAGTGCAGCGAGGCCGACCGGTTGCCGATCAGCGAGATCGTCAGCCGCCACAGCGGGCCGGACAACGACAACGCGGCGGTCGGGCTCGACCCCGAGGCGCTGGCCGGCTCGGACGGCGACGGGATTTTGCGGTTGCCGTGCGGCGAGTACTACCTCTCTTCGATCGACGTCAACGATTCGACGACGATCGTCGCCGAGGGGCGCACGGCGCTTTATGTCGGGGGTGATGTCGAGATCGGCCAGAATCTGACGATCAAGCCGACGGCCGGGGCGGAGCTCGACGTCTTCATCGCCGGGGACGTCACGCTCGACGACCGGATCGAGCTGGGCGATGCGGCCTACCCCGCATCGACGCGGTTTTACGTCGGCGGAGACGACGGCTGGGATTTCGGCAGCGACGGGCGGATGGCGGGGTTCGTGTACGCGCTACCGGGGGGTATCGTCGCCGACGACGGCATCGAGCTGTACGGCGGGATGTACACCGACAATCTCGATGCGGGAAGCGACGTCGAGATCCACTACGACCGCGGGATCCTGCAGGCTGGCGAGTCGTGTGTGCCACCGGCCGAGCCGGACCCGGAGCCGGTCGGGGACGCCGGGCTGGCGGATGCCGACGGTAGAGGCGGGATGGACGCCGACGGGTCGGGGGGCGATGCCGACGGTAGAGGCGGCAGCGGGGAGACGTGCGGGGGAGCCGGGGCGTCGTGCGGGGAGGATGGCGACTGCTGCGTGCCGCTGGTGTGCGGGGCGGAGGGGACGTGCGACGTGAAGGCGTGTCGGGCGCTCGGGGAGTCGTGCGAGGAGAACGTCGATTGCTGCTCCGGGACGTGCGCCGAGGCGGGCGGGCAGGGGGAGTGCATCAGCTCGTGAGGGGCTCGCGGGGGTTCGGCTACAGGCACCGCGATTGCAGCCGCGAGAGATTGCCGTGGCATTTGGCGCAGGGGGTCGGGTCGGCCTCGAGCCACTGGCGGCATTTGAGTTGAAATTCGGGCGGGTGGGGACTGACGCCGCGGTGACAGCTGACGCAGTCGTTTTCGGTGTGGCAGCTCGCGCAATCGGCGATGTTGCGGCGGGCCATGACGGCGTGGTTGCGGGGGGCGTTCGGTTCGGTCCAGTTCGGCGGGTGCATGTCGGTGCGGGGGGAGGGGCGCTCGGGGGAGGTCGGCGAGAAGTCGGTGCGGGCGTGGCACTGCCGGCAGAAGGTCTCGACGGTGTGGCACTCGGCGCAGTCGTCGGACTGGGCGCGGGCGTCGACGGCGTGGAGGGTCTCGAAGTTCGGCGGGTGCACGGAGAACGGCTCGGCGGAGTCGTCGCTGTGGCAGCTCGCGCAGTCGTCTTCGGTGTGGCAGTCCTCGCAGCGCGAGGAGGCGGCGCGGGCGACGCGTCCGTGGCGGCGCTCCCAGCCGACGGTGTGGTTGGTCGGCTCGAGGGTGCCGGGGTCGTCGGTGTGGCAGTTTTTGCAGGTGGCGATCGTCGGCATCGTCGGGCCGTCGGCGCCGGCGGCGTGGCAGCTGGCGCAAAGCTCCGGGTCGGAGGGGCCGCCGGGGGACTGCTCGGCGAGGGTGCGCAGGTGGTGGCGGTGGTCGAACGAGATGCGGGCGGTCGGGCGGGGCGGGATCATCGGGGCGGGGCGGACCGAACGCCAGTGGGTCGGGGCGCGGATCGGGCGGTCGACCGAGCGGTCGTAGCCGATGTGGCAGCCCTTGCAGTCGGAGAGGTGCGGGCGGGGGGTCGGCGAGCCGACCTCGGCGGTGTGGCACTCGGCGCAGGTGGTCATCTCGGGCAACAGATCGTCGGTGGCCGAGTCGCTGGAGGCGGCGTCGTGGCACTCCCGGCAGGGGGTTTCGGCGTGGCTGTCGTGCGAGAAGCGGATGGCCGCCGTACGCTCCGGGACGAGGGCGCCCTCGGAGAGATCGTCGTCGGAGAGGATCTCGTCGAGCGGCTCGGCCGAGGGTTCGGATTCGCCGCTGTCGGGCAGGGCGGCGGTGACGCCGGCGGCGACGACGATGGCGGCGGCGACGAGCCAGCGGTCCGGCGGGGCGTGGGAGCCGGAGGGGCTCGGGGAGGATGTCGCTCGGGGCTGGATCACGGCCAGAACTCCAGTTCGAGGGTGCCGTACAGGTTGGTCGTCGAGCGGTGGAAGGCGCCGACGGTGTGCTCGCCGAACAGGCTCAGGGTGCCGATCTCGCGGACGGGGATGTCGGTGCCGACGACGAACGTCGAGGAGACGCCGGAGTCGGTGCGGCGGTCGTGGCCGACGAGGCCGAGGACGAGCGTACGCACCCACACATACAGATCGTCGGTGAGGACCGGCGAGCGGAAGCGGGTGTCGGCCAGCAGGTGGGTGGACTCGGCGCCGGCGGTGTCGGCCTCGGCGCTGGTGCGGGTCGTCCAGTCGACGGGGTGGTCGAACGGGTACAGGTCGGTGGTGTGAGCGAGGGCGCCGCCGACGCGGGTGGTCGTCGAGCCGGGGGGGCCGTCGTCGGCGATCCCGGCCGGGTCGCCGCGGTAGATGCGGCCCCAGCCGCGAAGCTCGAAGGCGGTCGACAGCGGCGCGACGCCCTGTTCGGCGACGAGATAGGCGCCCTGGTGGGGGCGGGTGCCGAAGAGGTTGAAGATGCTCGAGGCGTCGAACCAGGGGTGGCGGTGCTCGAGGCCGACGGTCAGCGTATCGAGCGGGCCGGGGAGGTCCCGGGCGGCGTCGAGGCCGGCGCGGTCGACCCCGTCGAGCAGGGTGTGGTAGTTCGCGGAGGCCGACAGCGTCAGGCGGCGATGGGGGCTCATGGCGGCCGCGAGTCCGACGCGCTCGGAGCCGGTGCGGGGGCCGACGCCCTGCTGCTCGAAGGTCCGCCATCGGCGCCGGTAAGCGAGTTCGAACGACCCGTCGTCGTCCCACTCGAGGCCGATGCGGCCGCCGGCGATCCAGGGCCAGCCCTCGGAGGTGGCGACCCGCTCGAGGCGGGCGTCGTTGCGGGCGGGGAGTCCCTGGACGTCGAACTCGTCGGTGGCGTACCGGTCGTCGGCGTAGGTGACCTCGCGGCCGGCGTAGGCGCCGAGGAGTCCGCGCACCGAGCGGTCGAGGCGGGGCCGGGCGATCAGGCGCAGGCCGTCGAAATCGCGGATGCCGAGTGCGCCGCGGCTCCACTGGCGGCCGAGGCGCATCTCGAGGGCGGCGGCGGGGCGATAGTCGACGTAGGCCAGCCGCAGCGCCAGGTCGTTGAAGCGGTGGGCGTACGGGCGGCGCTGGCGGCGGTCGTCGGGGAGGGCGAAGTCGGTGGTGTAGCGGGCGTCGACGACGGCGTCGAGCGAGCCGGTCTGGTCGTCGAGCAGATCGTAGCCGCGGATGTCGACCCCCTGGGTGTAGAGGCGCTCGGCAGCGAGGGTTCCGTCGGCGCGGGGGATGTGGGTGGCGCTGCCGATCGAGTAGGTGCGGATGCGGAACTGGACGGCGTCGGCGTCGGCGGGGAGCGTCAGGCCCGCCGCGACGGTGGCAGCGAGGAGGGCCGATTTGCAGATGGATACACGCAAGCTCACGTCCTACAATCGGGGTGGTGGGCGCCACGACAACCACGAAACAAGGAAGTGCCCACGGGCGCGTTGTACCGCAATCGCGCGAGGACTCGAAGCGGCGGCGTCGAGCCGGGGCAGGGCGCAGGGGCCGGGGGATCGCCGGCGGGCTGTGAAATGAGTTCATAGCTATGAAAAGTTTGCATACCTCCCGGCGGGCGGTTCGGGGGAGGCGGTCTGGATCGCGTCTTGCTTCTATATGGGGGTGACCGGAATTGCGAATGTTCAGGCATGTCGGGAAAGGTGCGATGCGGAGAGGTGACGGCACATCGAGGGCCGCCGGCGGGGGAGCACGGGGATTCACGCTGGTCGAGTTGATCGTGGCGCTGGTGCTGGTGGCGATTTTTGCGGCACTGGCGGTGCCGTCGCTCAGCAGCACGATGCAGCGGGCCGATGCCCGCCAGACGGCCCGCGAGATTGCGAACAAGTTCCGGCAGGCGCGCCAGGCGGCGATGAGCCGCGGGGAGGTCGTCGTCGCGGAGGTGGTGACGGCGGACGGGGCACCGATCGCGAGTGGGGTCACCAGCGAGGCGGGCCACGTGGCGTTGCTGCGCAGCCAAAACAACGTGACCAACTGCTCGGCGACCAGCGGCTACGACCAGGTCGGCGAGCCGATGCGCGTCGAGGAGCAGTCGAGTACCCTGCAGTTGCACGGGACGAGCGGGGGAAGCGCCACCCAGATTTGTTTTACGCCGAACGGCCGGGCGCTCGGGGAGTCGGGAGCGATTCTCGACGCCGACACCTCCGGGGCGAACTGTTCGCTCAAGAACTTCCGGCTCTGGATCGCCGAGCGGACGGCGGGCGATACCGAGCTGGAGGAGGCCCGCGCCTGCGACGCCGAGGCGGCCACTCGCACGGCGCTCAACTTCTGGGTGGTCGAGGTGCCGTACAATGGAGCGATCAAGGCTGAGAAGTGACGAAGGCGAGACGATGAAGAGATCGAGACGAAACCGGGCGACGGGGGGCCAGCGGGGATTTACGCTGGTCGAGGTGCTGGTGGCGAGCGTCCTGTTCGCGATCGGGATGATGGCCGCGATGGCGATGCAGTACACGGCGCTCGGGGGGTTCAGCAATTCGCGAGATACGACCAACGCCGCGAAGGTCGGCAACCGGGTGGTCAACCTCCTGAAGGCCGAATCCCAGCAGTGGCGCGACGGGAACTCGCCGTCGCCAAATTCGATCTACAACGACGACGCCGACGGGGACGACGCCGGGGAGACGAACACCTCGTTCAACGACCCGGTGCTGGGGAATCTGACCTGGGACTGGTCGCGGGTCTTCGACCGGCCGGTCGACGTGCGGCTGACCGACGCCGGACCTCGCCGCTACTGTGCGTACGTGCGGGGCGGTGCGATGAGCAACGCCGACGGGATCATCCAGGTGCAGGTCGCCGTCGTGTATCCGGGGTCGACCAGTGGCTATTCGAGCGGAAGCTGTGATCAGAACGCGATCACGAACAACCTCAATCCGGCCTCGAGCCCGCCGGATCTCGAGGTCAACACCGATTTTCGGGCGGTCTATTCGGGAGGAATCATCATCAAACGCAGTCATCTCGACTTCTGGGGGTCGGCATGAGCGGCGAGCGCGAGGAGAGAGGCCGGGGGCGGGGCGGGTTTACCCTCGTCGAGATCCTGGTGGCCTTTGTGATCACCGGGATTTTGAGCATCGCGATCTACGCGCTGTTTTCGACGACATCGTCGTCGTTGCGCGAGGCGGACAGTCTGGCCGACACGCTCGACGGGACGCGGTTTGCGCTCGAGCAGTTGCGGTCGGATTTCGAGGCGGCCGGGGCACTGGGGACGCCGGATGCCTACAACGACAACTGCTCGGATGCGGTGCCGCCGTGTGTGGCACCGGATCCGCAGGAGGGCGAGATCAACGACCGGCGGTTCGTCGGCCTCGCCTCGTACGGCAGCTCGGGCGGGGGCGAGGAGAGCTGGCAGGACTACGCCGAGTTCGTGATGGCGGATTCGGTCTGGGGAGCGGAGGGCAACGTGGGAGAGGACGGCCAGCGGCCGCAATTCGACGGGATCATCGTCATGGGGGCGATCGACATCCCGTTCACCTTCGAGATCGGCTTTCAGCGCGATCAGACCGAGCGCACGCCCGAGATCGCCGCCGATCAGCGGGGCCTCTGGAAGTTGGTTCGCCAGAACATCTTCGATACCAGCGTCACCGAACCGACCTACGACGACACCCAGGTCGACCAGATCCTGGGCGTCGGCAATGAAGGCGACAACCGAATTTTGCGGATCATGGATCTGAAAGGTGGGTTGCAGTTTGCGGGCGTGGCCGCCGGAGGGCTCGAGGCGAGTGGGACGGGCGGGCCGATGACGGTCGATTTGGACAGCGATCACGATCTGCACACCTCGCAGGCGGGCCAGACCTCGGGGGGGAGCGCCGGGGGCGGGGTCGATTACGGGCTCGATCCGGTCAGCCAGCAAGACGACAAGCGGTACCCGGCGGCGTTTCTCGACGTGTACTGGTATCACGTCGTTCCCGATCCGACCCAGACGGAAGGTGAGGAGACGAACTATCTTCTCATCCGCGAGCGGCTCGACGGAAAGGACGTGATGGACAATCTCGCAGGCAACAACTGGCAAAACTACTATCCCGAAGGCGACGTCGTGGCGGGAACGGAGGTGGTGATGGCGGACCGGGTGGTCGACTTCCAGATCTGGTTCGACTGCACCGACGGCAGCGGCAACGGCAACGTCGACGGAAATACCTGGAACGTCGACTGGAATCCGCCGGTCGGCAACGACGAGGCGGACCACGATTGTCTGAATCCGAGCGACCCGTCGCCGGGGGAGGCCCGGCTGATGCACGTGCGGCTCTCGCGGCGCACCGACTCCGAGCGTCAGGAATTGCCGGCAAATGCGTTCCCGCAAAACTCCGACGACATGCAGGCCTTCGATCTGAACCCCTCGTTCGAGGGGGCGGCCCGGGTGTACACCTCCCAGGTCGATTTCGAGCTTCCGACCTTCGCCTCCCGAAACATCACCGCAGGCGGCCCATGAGTGATTCACGCGCGAGAGACCCGATGCAGGGACGCGAGCGAGCGAGTCGGCCGGGCAGTCGTACGGAGACCGGCAGCGCACTGGTGTTGGTGTTGCTGGTATTGCTGGCCCTGTCGGCGCTCGGGATGGTCGCGCTGCAGGACGTCACACGCTCGCTCGATCACTCGGGACAGTTCCGGGCGAGGACCAACGCTTCGGCGCTGGCCGAAGGGGCGTCGAATTTCATGGGCAGGAAGCTCGGCAACAACGCCAAGCGGTATCTCGGGGCGATGAGTCATCTCCAGGATCTCGACCGACGGGGAGTCGCCGCACGCGGGGGGGGCGAGCGGGGGGATCTGACGGGCCGCGGGAAGATGCAGCGGTTCGTCCAGAGCGCCGAGGATTCGAGCGCCCGGGATTTCGAGCAACTGAATGCCCAGGCGAGCGGCGATCTTTCCGAGACCGGTCTGTATTACGACGGGAACAATCCGAGTTTCGAATCGCACGAAGGCCAGACGCGATTCGAGATCATCATCCGGGATCCGCTCTCGGGGTTTCCGCTGCCGGGGTTCGACAACGACCGGTACTGTTTTACGCGGGTGACCGTGGCGGCGCGCGGCGAGGTGGGGAACCGGACGGGGGCGTGGAACCAGACGGGCCAGACCGGCGTGGGGACGGGGATTTTCGAGGCGATGGTCGGTCCGAGTGAAGAGTGTGGGCAATGAATCGTTCGATGGAAGGATCGACGCGGGAAACGGGGTCGGCCCGCGGGAGACGAGTTGTGACGGAGACGGGAGTGACGACAATGGACGGCGAAACCGAACGATCGTGGAGCGGGCGCTGGCAGCTTGTGTGGGCGGCGGTGGTGTTTGTCGGCGTCGCCGGATGGGCGGCGACGGGCCTCGGCCAGGACAACCCCACGGAGGCGACGGCCGGGCCTCGTCCGTCGGTGACGATTCTGCTCGACTCGTCGGCGAGCATGGAGTGGACCCAGGAGGGGGAGGGGCAGTATCCGAAACGCCTCCACCCGCAGGTCCACGACAAAGAGGATCCGTATCCGCTCCAGCCGGAGCAATACAGCCCCGAGTACAGCATGGGGATCCACGCGAAAGACCAGTGGGATCGCCTCGGCGACGGAAGCGACGACGACCTCGACGAGTGGGAGCAGTACAACGAGTACATCAAAGACTGGAAAAACAAATGCCCGGAGTCGCCCTCGGCGGACTCGTCGAACGACTGGCAGGATTGCAACCCGATCGCGTTCGGGTCGTGTGTCGTCTGGGAGCCGCCGTGTGAGCCCGAAGACGACGCGACCGACGACGGCGAGTACTACGAGCGGCCCTCGTGGAGTTCGCACCCGGCGTGGACGCCGAACTACTACGCCGATCAGGAGTGGAAGGGGACGGAGTTCGAGCACGACTACGACGACGAGGCGACCGAGATGGGCCGGCGGTTTCGCCGGTATGTGCGAGGTCGCGAGTCGAAATGGGACAATCTCGACGATCCCCCGCCGGGAGGCAGTGACAACAACGAGGAGGAGGTGCCGTTGCGCTTGTTGAATGCCTCCCAGCCTCGCCACGTGACGCTCAAAGAGGTGATGGCCGGCGAGATGGTCCTCAAACCCTACGACCGCTACGAGAACACTCGGATCGAAAACCTCGATGCCAGCGTCTACGGGCCGGGATGCTGGTTCGTGCCTCGCCAGAGGGGGATGTCGGGGATGGCCGATCCGGTGCCGCCGTGTTGCAAGGAGTCCGAAGGGTCGGGGCCGGACGACTTCACGTGTACGGAGACCTACGAGGCCTACGAGCGATATCCGGATTCCACCGATCCCCGTCCGCACATGCAGGAAGTGTACGACGGACGCAAATCCAACGGGCTGATGGACAACCTGATCAACCAGGTGCACTTCTCGGTCGCGAGTTTCGACAGCTTCAAATACCCGATGGACGGCGACGAGTGGGCGAGCGGAGAGGTCGACGAGACTCAGACGGTCAGGTGGAACCCCAACCACATCAACGATCGGCTCGCCAGCATGTCGGACCTGGCCAGCGAGGGCGATGACAATGCCAGTGCCCGCGACTATTACAACCTCGGCGTCTACCGGATCGTCGGGGCGGTCAATCTCCCCTCCGACGAACAGTATGTCGTCGACGCCAACAATATCGCCGAGACGGCGCTGGTCGATACGGGGACGCTGAAGTACCGCGCCTACGAGGACGACGATCAGGAGGTCAACGACGATGAGCGACAGCGGTTCGACATCCGGACGCGCGAGCGAGACGACGACTACTCCAACCCGCTGATGGAGGGCGAGTTGCTCGACGACTCCCCGAACGTCCCGAAGCCGCTGGACTTTCAGCTCGAAGAGGATACCGGCGAGTACATCGGAAGTACGTTGATGTCTCGCCAGCCGATCACCGGCTCGACCCCGCTGGCGCCGGCGATGTTCGACCTGCACGACTACTACCTCGACATGGCGACCGAAGGTCAGGGGTTTCGCCACGACGATGCCAACGAGTGTCGTCCCAAGCACGTGGTGACGTTGACCGACGGAATTCCCCTGCCGGAGGCTCCCCCGGAGGATTCCTCGTCGATTTGCGAGGAGGTCGACACTCAGGGGCTCGGCGAGGCGTTCAACATGAACAGCGACAAGTACGACTACATGTGCACCGAGCGGCACATCAACGAATTCGTCACCGATACCACGCTCGAGGGGGAGGACAGCCGCTACAGCCCACGGGTGCACGTCATCTCGCCGGCGATCCAGGCGGAGGGAGTCAGCGAGGAGCAATCCCGCAAGCTCGCCTCGATGGCCCGGGAGGGCAAGACCTGTGCGGGGTGGTATCTCGGCGACGGCAACCGGCCGGAGGAATGCAGCCAGGTCGACGACGACGAGTGGATTCCGGAAGATCCGGGGACCGAAAATCCGTGTCCGGCCGACGATCATCCGTGTCTGGTCAAACAATACGACGACGGGGACGGCTCGCCGTCGTTCAGCCCCTACGACGATCCGAACGGCAATTGTCTGCCGAGCGGCTACACCTGCGATTATCCGGCGCTGATCTTGCAGTGTAACCGGGGAGACAGCGTCTCGCCGGACGATTATCGGGCGTGTCGCAGCGGGGAGTGGTACTCGCAGGCGATGCAGCAGGTGTTCAACGGCATCGTCAAGACCTCGGGGTTGCAGTCGCGGACGACGCCGGCGATCAGCAACGAGCTCGACAATCCCGGGCGGGGCAACAATCTCAACGGCCAGTATCGGATGTATTCCGGAACGGACGTCGAGGCGACGAATCCGGTGTGGCGAGGGGTGCTGTATCGCGAGACGCGGATGTGCCAGACGAACGGCGAGTTGAATACACCGGAGGTCGAGTCGCCGTGTGACAGCAGCAACGACAACTACCATTGCTTCCACCAGGACATCGAACGGCAGGTGAGGCCGTCGTGGAGCGAGGATTCGGAAAACGACGGGTTGAGCGTCAACGATACCCGGCGGCTTTTCACCTCGGTTCCGAGCGCCGAGATCTACGATTACGACGAAAACAAGGCGACGCCGGACAACCCGGAGGCCTGTGAGTTTTACCACACGTCGTACCACATGCAGTCGACCGACAGCGGAGACGGGGAATTCGGGGATACGTATCTCGAAGAGGAGAACGACAGCGGGGAGTTGGCGGAGGTGAGCAACAACGACGCGCTGGTCGGAAGCCGCGTGCCGTTCGAACTCGATGAATTAAGCGCGGCGGTCGGAGAGGCGCTCAGCGACGACGACGACGCCGACGAGTCGGTCGCCGAGTATTTCAACGTCTCCGACGACAGTTCCCTGCAGACGCTGATCGACAAGGTGCGCGGGCGGCATCCGAGCCGGCAAGGGCGGGTGCTGGGGGCGATTCTGAATTCGGACCCGGTGGCCGTCGAACCGCCGAAGCTCGATTTGCCGATCGACAGCTATCGCAAATTCAAGACGCGGTTTTCGCAGCGAGCGAGCATGCTGTTTTTCGGGACGCTGGACGGGATGATCCACGGGCTTTACACGGGCGTGCTCGCGGACAACGAGAGCAACTACCAGGTGAAGGTGCGCAACGACGAAGACGGCGACGACGTCACCAACGGGCCGGCCGAAGATCAGCGCGAGGCATGGTCGTACCTGCCTCAGATTCTGCACAAAAACTACGTCGACGAACACGGCACGCAGGATGCCTCGTCGAACCCGAAGATGATGAACGGGGCGCCGACCGTCCAGGACGTACGTCTGTGTCATGCGGATCCGAAATACAACCAGAACGTCCAGGCGTGCCGAGGGATCTGCGACGACACGACCAGCGGATTGTGCTCGAGCGGGGGCGACTGCGAAGTGCCGCCGGCGATGCAGTGGCGGACGGTCATGGTCCAGGGGATGGGCAATTCGGGGCCGGGCTATGTGGCGTTGGACATCACCCGGCCGGGGGGGCCCGACCGAGAGCCCTCCAGCGGCGACGACGAGGTGAAACTCCCCGACCCGGTTCCCCTCTGGGAGTTCGGACCGGACTGGGAGCGAGGCCAGGTCGAGCACATGCTCAGCGAGGATTACTACGACGAATCGAAGGGCGAGCAGCAGGTGTGCGGCCCGACCGGCTGCGACGACGACGACATCGAGGATCTGCTCGACGACGACGATCTCGACATCGACATCGACGAAGATCTGGCGGACGACTGCGAGGACGATTTCTTCGAGGAGCCGCGCCTGTCGAAGGCCGTCAGCAAGCCGGCGATCGGGACGGTGTTGATGCCGCCGATCGACGAGGATGAGGACGGGGCGGCGAAGATTCGGCGTCCGATCGCGGTGTTCGGGGGCGGCAACGGTCAGTTTTACGGGGCGGACGACGACTGCGAGGGCCTGGCGGGGCGGGGCATCTACGTGGTCGACCTGCAGACCGGCTCGATTCTGCGTCGGTTCGTCGGGGCCTACGAGGATTCGGCAGCCGCCGAGAGTGGAGGCACCGACGACTATCGGCTGTTCGAATCGCCGGTTCTCGGCTCGCCGCTGTTGTACGACGGGTCGCCGGGGAATCTCGTGACGCGAGGGTTCATCGGCGACGGAGCGGGGCGGCTGTATCGGATGGACTTCACCGGGGCCGACCCGAGCGACTGGACGGTCACGGAGTTTTACGACCCGACCAACGACGAGGAGGATCGGTACCTGAGCGACGACTACGAACCGTCGGATCTGGGGGGAGCGTACGTGCAGCCGAGTGCGGCGCTGTCGCGGAACGGCAATCTGGTCGTCGTGTACGGCCTCGGGCAACCGGGCGACGGGGTCTCGACCGACCAGGCCAACGGCGTGATCGCGTTGCGCGAGGACGTCGACGGGGAGGCCGAAGAGCTGTGGATCGTCGAGCCCGACGGGGACGACGAGACCGAAAACTTCAAGGAGGGGGAGAAGTTGACCGGCAAACCGATCATCTTCAACCAAGGTGTGTATTTCACGTCGTTTTACCACCGCGACGACGATTCGTGTGCGTCGGGGAACTCGCGGATCTGGGGGCTGGGATTCGGCGACGATCTGGCCGACGAGGGGGCGGACGTCAAACCGGACGGGTTGTTCGACTGTGACCTCGAGACCTTCGACGACGTCTCGGCATGTCACGCGCACAACTTCGAGCCGAAAGAGGACGTGCTGGTCCAGGGGCTCGAGATCACGATGCCGCCCTCGTGTGCAGTGGATCCGAGCCAGGGAGGGGACGGATCGTTCGGCTACACCGACAGCGGTGGGGGAGGCGGGAATGGGGGTGAGCCGCAGTTGGTCGCCCAGACCGGTGGCGCCGATCCCGGAACGGGCAACGTCGGGTCGTCGAGTCAGTCGGACAATTTCGTCAACCGGATGGAAGTCGGCCGAGACGTGCCCGAAAGTCAATTCATTCCGATGAGCTGGAGCATCGTCAACCAGTGACGAGCGACGAGGTGCGCACAGACGACGGCGGGGGGCGTGGGAGCCCGGAGCCGCGAGGCCCGGGGGGGCTGGGATGGGCCGCCGTGGTGGTATTCGTCGCCGCTCTGGTGGCGATGGGATGCGACGGAGAGCGGTCGTCGGACGGGCGAGCGGATGCCGCCGGTCAGACCGCCGACGAGCAGACCGACGCTTCGGGCGGGGAGTCCGACGGAGCGGAGAATCGACGCTCGGCGTACGGGCTTCCCTTTCCGCCCAGGGTCCACGGCGTCGGTGAACGCAGTTCGTCGGTGGAGGTGGCGACGCGGATGAAACTCGACCCGCTCGAGGAGTTTTTTCGGACCCGGCTGGTCGACTACGAAATTCTGCGACCCGAAGAAAACCGGATTCGGGTCGTCGGACTGCGCGAATACATGCCCGAGATTCGGGGGCATCGCTACGGGCCGTTCACGACATTGAATTATTTTCGGGAGCGTCAGAAACCGGAGAAGCCGGGTGCCTCGGAGGGCGACTCGGACGCGGGGGTCGAGCGTGCGGGAGCTTCGCAGGGGAACGAAGCGGCGGGGGGTGGAGGCAGTTCCGGCCCTTCGCGCCAGCCGGGCGAGCCGGTTCGTCTACGGACCTCGGACGGAGACCTTCTGGCGCCCGGGGCGAAGTGGGGCGAGCCGTACACGCCGCCGGAGGGATCTCCGCTCGACCGACCGCGATACGAGGCGAATTTCGGCGAGCCGTTCGGGGAGTGGCAGGCGCCCTGACGGGGGTAACTTTACTTGCCCGAAGGGCCTATCTATACTCGCGGCACCGGTATCCGTCTGGATGTTCCACTTCCCTTCTCCGGTGCGATCCTCGAGATTGGCGATACGACTCTCGACACAGCAGGCAGCGTTCAGGCGCCGGAGTGGCGTGCTGGCGGTACTCGTGGCGGTGGTGGTCGTCTGGTCGCTGCCGGGTGAGAGAGAGGGGTACGCCCAGTCCGAAGCTCCCTCGCCGGTGGTCGTGTTCAAACTCCAGGGGGCGAGTGACGAGGGGCAGCGGGGCGGGGAGCTGACCGCGACGATCCGGGAGGTCGTCGAAGGCGAGGCGGCGTTCGAGCTGGTCAACGACGACCCGGTGGTCCTGTCGGACGTGGTCGTCATCCTCGGCTGTGAATCGCCGAACGCCCCGTGTCTTGCGAAGGCGGCGGAGCATTTCGAGGCGGACTACCTGATCTTCAGTACCGTCGAGTCCACCGGCGGTGAGGCCCGCGTGACGGTGCGGCTGTTCGATCGAGCCGAGAGTGCCTACGTCCGCCGGGTCGAACGCAAGCTCGCCGAGACCACTCCCCCCGACGAGGAGTTTCGCCGGGAGATACGCCGACTGCTCGACCCGGGGAGCGTCGAGGAAGGGGAGGCGGCGAGAGGAGAACCGAGCGCGACAAACGAGGATGGGGAGGCCGACCAGGCGGTGCTCGAAGTC
The DNA here is from genome assembly GCA_964600555.1 of uncultured Bradymonadales bacterium. Classification (GTDB taxonomy): domain Bacteria; phylum Myxococcota_A; class Bradymonadia; order Bradymonadales; family Bradymonadaceae; genus CAJXPB01. Next base: position 21,908 of record CAZRLK010000022.1, on the reverse strand, counting down.
GAGGCGAGCGTCGAGGGAGCGCGCGTCGAGATCGACGGAGAGCCGGCGGGCCGGGCCCCCGTCGAGCGGTCGGGGATCTCGCCGGGGAGCTACCGGGTGCGCGTCCGCAAATCGGGGTATGCTCCCTGGACGACGGTCGTCCAGCTCGAGGCGGGAGCGCGAGTCCAGATCCGGGCTCCCCTGCAAAAACAGGGGGCCTCCGCCGCCGATGCGCGCGACGAGGACCGAGAGCGTGCGGAGGCTTCCGAGGCGGACGCCCCCAAAGGGGAGCCGTCCGCGTCGGGGGGTGAGCCGTCGGTCGATTCGACGCCGAGCGGGGCGGGAGAGCCCTCCCAGCCGCCCCCGTCGGAGCGGAGTTCTGCGGTCGCCGAATGGGGGCCGTGGGTGACGCTGGGGCTGGGGGGCGTCGCCCTGATCGGCAGTGGTCTGGAGGCGATGCGCATGCGCCAGGCGCAGAGCGATCTGATCGACTGGCGGGAGAGGCATCCGCCGAGCGTGCGGACGTCGTGTCCGTCGACCGGGAGTCGGGAGTGCGAGCTGCTGGAGCGCGGCGAGCAGGCCCAGTTGACCCATCGGGTGCTGCTCGGGGTCGGCGGGGCATCGGCGGTGGCGGGGGGGCTGTGGCTTTTGTTTCGCGAAGGGCAATCGGAGTCGAGGGGTACGAGGCGAGCGTGGAGTCTGCAGGTTTCGGGTCGCGGCATCGGAGCGACGTGGCGATGGTGAGGAGTCGGCGTGCAGCTTCCCGGGCGGGGGCCGTGGGCAGGAGTCGCTTCCTCGCCGTCGCGGTGGTCGTGCTCGCGACGTTGCTGGGGCCGACGGAGGCCTCGACGCAGCAGAGTGAACTGACGACCGCGGATCGGCTCGCGATTTTGTACTCGCCGCAGATCGATTTCACGGACCGCGGCGATCCGATGATCCGGGTCGGATTGATGGAGGGCCGTCGGGAGGTCAGCTTCGTGCCCTCGAAGCCGATCCGGGTGATGCCCCGGGGGAGCGAAGGAGCCGAGATGGTGCTGCCCGCCGGTCACCGCTATACGGTCCGGATTTCCGAGTCGGAGGCGGGTTCGTACAAACACTGGGTGATCGTCGAAGATCTGCCGATGGGCCAGCGGGGGCGCGTCGGGGGAGTGAAAACGGAGTGGGCGGATCGAGGGTATCTGCCGCGGACCTTCCAGGTCGGGGGGCTTTTCGGCATTCGCGGCCAGGTCTTCGACTCGCGGCGCATCGCGATCGGGGTCGGCGGGATGGACTCGCTGGCGGAGGCGCGAGAGTTGCGCCAGAAGCTCGAGACTCGCCACGGAATCAACGCGCGCATCCACAGCCAGTTGACCGAGTATCCCCGCGGGCTGTTCGAGTTGACCGGCGAGGGGACCGAGGTGACGGTGCGCCACAGGGACGTCCTCTGGATCGCGGCCCGGCAGGGCGAGCATCGGGAGATGCGCTACGAGATTCCCGACGTCCCGAAGCCGCGCGGCGAGGGGACTGAAGATCTGACTTTCGGGGGGCGGCTGGTCTTTGCGCCGGATCGCGACGGCAAGATCACGCTGATCAACAAGGTCAGTGCCGAGCGGCTGGTCAAGGGCGTCGTCCCGGCCGAGACGTACTCGTCGGCTCCGGATGCCGCGCTTCGCGCCCAGGCGGTCGCCGCCCGCAACAACGTCTTTGCGGCAATCGGAGTACGCAACCTGGCCGACCCGTACACGCTCCGGACCGACGTCTACGACCAGGTGTACCGGGGGTTCGAGAATCGGACCGAGCGGACCTCGGCAGCCGTCGAGGCGACGCGGGGGCAGGTGATGTTTTACGACGACCAGATCATCGACGCGAAGTTCAGCTCAAATGCCGGCGGCTTTACCGAAAACAACGAAAATGTCTGGAACGCCGAGCCGCGGCCCTATCTGCGGGGACGGCCGGATGCCCCGGGCTCCGAAGTGCCGGAGAAGTTCCGGGACGGCATCTCGGAGGACCAGCTCGCGGGGTTTCTCGAGGAAGGGTTTGCGGCGTATTCGCGGGAGGCGTCGATCGGAAGCAGTCGGTTGTACCGGTGGACCAAGAGCGTCCCGGCCGGCGAGGCGGTCGACTGGCTCGTCGAGCACGGCCGCGAGATCGAACGGATTGCCGAGGCGGAAGTGACCAGCCGGGGAGTCAGCGGGCGGGCGATCCGGATGGAGGTGACCGGCGAGGAGGGAGCGTCGTTTCAGGTCGAACGGGAGTTGAACATCCGGCGGATGTTCGACGATCTGCGAAGCGGACTGTTCGTCATGGAGGTCGACGAGCGGGAGGACGGGACGATCGCGAAGTTTCACTTCCGGGGGGCCGGCTACGGGCACGGCGTGGGGATGTGTCAGACGGGAGCGGCGGGGATGGCCGAGGCCGGGCATTCGTATCGTCAGATTCTGTCGCACTATTACCGCGACATCGAGCTGCGGGAGTTGTACTGAGCTACCATTTGGCGTGGTGGCGCTCGGCGAGGGCGAACAGATCGTGGACTTCCCGGTCGATGATGCGCCCGTGGCAGCGTCCCAGCGGCTGGAGGTATTTCGAGGAGACGACCCGGAAGTTCGTTTCGTGCTCGCGGAGTCCGTCGACGACGAGCGACAGGTCGAGGGCGGCGTGGCGGGATCGAAACGTCCAGGGGTCGGTCGGGCGGTCGGAATCGAATTCGATATAGATCGGTTCGACGGGGCGGAGACTTCGGTCGACCCAGATGGCGTTTTCGAGTTCGTTGTTGAATCCTTCGACGAAATTGAACCCGATCGGCGTGCCATCCTCCGAGAGGCCGGCGCCGATCGCCCAGCGCCACCGGGTATTGCGTTCCATCAAACCGTGGGTGTAATCGAGCATTGCCAGGGCATCTTCGCCGAGCTCGAAGGTCCGTCCGTTGACCGCGATGCGGCCGCGGACCGGCAGGCACGACTGTTTTTGCGTGATGTTGATCCCCCGGGGCTCACCGTCGCCGACCGGGCAGATCGCCGTCAAAGCCGGGGGATCGGTCGAGTCGACGGTCAGGTCGAGCTGGATCGACTCGAAGGAGGCATCGAGGTCGATGTGTGAGTCGCCGCGCTCCAGCGAGAATCGCCGGCGCAGTCCCCGAAGGCGGGCGCGGCCGCCGGGACCGGGGTTGTTGCTGACTTCGACGGCGAACGGCGGGAGGATGTCGGTCTCGTCGGCGAGCATCCGCCGGCTTTGCCGGTCGAACACCCACAAAAAGACGGTGGTTGCATAGCCGGCGTCGAGCAGGGTACCTCCACAGGCGAGACGCGCGTCTGAGACGGCGAACCACTGCCACTTTTTTTCTCGGAAAAATCGGCTCCCCGTTCCGGGGCCCAATGCGCCGTCGGCGGCGCTCAAATCCGTCTGCCGACACCTCCCCCGGTAGGTTCCGAACATCGGCTGGCCGTCCTCGTCGAACGGCGTGTCTGGAGCGGGTGGTAATTCGGCCATGGCGGACTGAGGTGCAATTCACGACGCGGCCGCCATGGTGACTGCTTCGGAGCGGGGGTGCAAGGATTGTCTCGAACCGACCCGACTGATGGCATTCGGCGATCGACAAGCCGTGTACCGTGATTCGAACCTCTTGATCGTTTTTGCGGTCACGCTGACGGCGGTGATGGGGGCGTCGAGTATCACGCCGGCGTTTCCCCGGATCGCCGAGGCGTTCGGCATCTCCCCGGAACAGACGGGACTGTTGATCACGGTCTATTACGTCCCGGGGATTGCGTTGACGCCGGTGCTGGGATTTCTGGCGGATCGGTACGGTCGCAAACCGGTCCTCGTGCCGTCGCTGTTCGTCTTCGGGGTGGCCGGGGGCGCGTGTGCGCTGGCGAGTACCTTCGAGGCGCTCCTGGTGTTGCGTTTCGTCCAGGGCGTCGGGGCGGCGTCGCTCGGCGCGCTCAATCTGACGATCATCGGCGATCTGTTCGACGGCCAGCGTCGCACCGAGGCGATGGGATACAATGCGAGCGTCTTGAGCGTCGGGACGGCGGCGTACCCGACGATCGGGGGCGCGATGGCGCTTCTGGGCTGGTACTTTCCGTTTTATCTCCCGCTGGTGGCGATCCCGACGGGATTGCTGGTGATCGGTCGGCTCGAGAGTTCCGCCCCGGAGGTCGACCAGGACCTGAGAGAGTATCTGGGGGCCTTCCTCGAGGTCGTCAACCAGACCCGGGTCCTCGCTGTCTTTGCATTGACGCTGGTGACGTTCGCGGTGTTGTTCGGGCCGTATCTGACCTATTTTCCGATATTGATGGATGGGACCTTCGAGGTGAGTTCGTTTGGGATCGGGCTGGTGATGTCGTCGGTCTCGATCGCCAGTGGTGTGACGGCGGCGCGGCTCGGGGCGTTGGCCGAGCACTTTTCGAAAAAGTCCATGCTGATCGCGGCCTTCGTCTTGTATACGGGGACGTTCGCGGTGATTCCGTACATCGAATCGATCTGGGTGATGCTGATTCCGTCGATGGTCTACGGGGTCGCCCAGGGGCTGAACATTCCGACCCTGCAGGCCCTCCTGGCGGGGATCGCTCCGCACGAGCAGCGTGCGATGTTCATGTCGTTCAACGGGCTCGTCTACCGCATCGGCCAGACGATGGGGCCGGTGATCGCGGGAGGATTGTACGGATGGCTCGGCCTCCAGGGGGTGTATCTCGGCGCGGCGGCGTTGACTGCGGTGGCGTTGCTGCCGGCGGTGTACGGGCTCGAGTGATCGAGGAGGGCTTGCACGAACCGCCGGTCGGTCGCACAGTTTTTCGGACTCGGCTGGTCTCTCCCCACTCTCGTGATCTCGGATCTCATGAGCAACGACGACGAACGCGACCTGGTGCCGAATCTCTCCGAAGACCGACCCCTCGACTCGCTGATGCCGGAGATGCGCGGGCGAGACGACGGCGATGCGGCGGACGATCTGCATGCCGACGCTCCCGACGAGGTGGGGGCGATTCATCCGCGGGTCCTGGAGGTCGGACTCGAAGAGGGCTACGAGTGGAGCCTCGCCTGCTGGAGTGATCCCGGCGCCTCGCAGATGCGTGCCCGGTTCGGGAATCTCGTGGAGGCAACTTTACTGAGGAAGATGAGCAGGCTGCCGGTCTGGGAGCGCGACGAATCGCGGCGCTTTGTCGCGATGCGCCTGCTGAGCTTCGATTCGCTGGCGGCCGACTCGCGGGAGGTGCTCGGGGAGCTCGGCTTCGAGGAGGAGGTCTACGAGTCGGACCGGTACGAAGAACGCGTGGCGGCCTGGCGCCAGGAGGCTCGGGGCGCCGAGATCGACGTGCCGGCGAGGCCGGTGTCGGTGTGGCAGCTTCCCGTCGAACGCTCTGCGTCCAATGCGGCGCGCCTCGAGGCGATCGCCTCGCGCACCCTGGAGACGATGGGTGAGCAGGTATGGGGGGAGACGCCCGGGGCCCTCTCTCGGGTAGCCGCCCGCGAGATCGAAGAGGCGTTCGGGAGGGAGATCGAGCTCGGACCCGAGGGGTTGGAGCGTCTGGAGGCGTGTCTCACGGTCGATGCGACCGACGCGATTCGCTGGCTGGAACCGATCCTGGCGCAGGCGATCTGTGATTTTGTCGGGGTCGTGCTGCACGGGACCTACTCCATCCAGGTGCAGTGGGGTGTCTGCGAGCCGGATCCGCGCGGGGTCGTGCCTGCGCCGATGTTTCGACGTCCCGGGACGGGGCGGGGAGAGACGGTTCCGATCGGGCGTCGGATCCTGGAGTGGTGTGTGATGCCGGTGAGCGAAGGGGAGGAGGCGCCGGCGCTGGCCGAGCGCGTCGAGAAGTTGGCCGCACGTCTGGCGGGGGGAGCGTGAGGCGGCGCAGACCGAAGCTGACGATCGCGACGAAACGATCCGGAGATGGCTGTCGGTAACGTATATGGCGGGTGGAAGACGTCGTCCGGCAGGGGTTGTGGTGGGGACGACGAGTTTCGGGTCGTGGTCTGGCGGTGGCCTGGAGACCGTTCGTCAGGCCGGCTACGGTCGGGTTGGGAGTCACGGACTCCCAGGAGGGCCCTCCGATAGGGGGGAACTGTATCTGACATTTGAGCAAGGATTCGACGATGCGCATCCATCCAATCTGTTTCGCCCTCGGTTTGCTCGCCACCTGCGCCTCCCCCGCCCTCGCCGACGCCGACGAGCCCGATGCCACCGACGCCCCCTCGTCGCAGGCGGCCCCCTCCGCCTCCTCGACGCCGCCCCGCGTGGCCTGGCGCGAGGAGTGGCCCCAATTCCGCCTGATCGAAGGGGTGGGCACGGGAGTGTTGGGGGCGGGCGTCGCCGGGATCGAATTCGGGCTGGGCCACCCGGAGGAGGCCAACTGGCGCGGGGGGATTCTGCTCGACGACGCCGTGCGCCGCGGGCTCGAGGCCGACTCGAACCGCACCGGCAACGCCTTCGGGACCGCGAGCGACGTCCTCACGGGGACGCTGATCGCGTATCCGTTCGTCGTCGATGCGGGAGTGGCCGCCGGCGCGGTGCATCGCGAGGGGACAACGGCCGTTCAACTGGCGCTGCTCGGCGCCGAATCGTTTGCCGTCGCCGGCTTCGCGATGGCCGGACTGAAGCATCTGGTCGCCCGGGAGCGGCCGCCGAGTGAGGACTGCAGCGCGGAGGGGGGACGCAACCTGTACTGCTCGCAGGAGCGCTTCGAGAGCTTCCCGAGTGGCCACACCACCCTGGCGTTTACGGGGGCATCGTTGGTGTGCACGGCTCACGAGCACCTGGATCTGTACGGAGGGGGCGTCGCCGAGCGGGTTGCCTGCTGGTCGGCGCTGGGGCTGGCGTCCGGGTCGGGCCTGTCGCGGATCGTCTCGGGGAATCACTATCTGTCGGACGTGGCCGCCGGTGCACTGATCGGCGTCGGTTCCGGCTACCTGCTGCCGAAAGCGTTGCATTTCGGGATTGGGGCGCGGGGCGAATCGCGAGCCCGGTTGAGCCCTCTGGTGGCCGGTGAGTATCGCGGGCTCGTGCTCTCCTGGCAGTACTGACGGGTCGGCAGTGTGCCGACGTAGCCGATCATCGACGAGTCGCTCACTCCTCGTCGTCGAGGATCCGCACGGCGGGTCCTTCGGGATCGTCGAACTGGCCGTCGTTGACCGCCCAGATGAACGCTGCGACCGCGCTTGCGACCAGGAGGAGCGCGAGCGGAATCAACAGATACAAGACGTTCATGGTCCCTCCCGGGCTGGAGTCGGTGCGACCGGCGAGTTCCCGGCGGCAGACTGCGGCTTCGGGGCCTCGTTCGGGGGGGCGATTGGCTCTTCCGGGTCGAAGGCTCTCTGCAGGATCGAGGAGGCGACGACCGCCAGCGAACTCACCGGCATCGCCACGGCGGCGACCAGGGGGGTGACCCATCCGGCGGCCGCGGCCGTCACGGCGACCCCGTTGTACGCGATCGAGAGGCCGATGTTGCGCCGCACCGTCCGCAGGACTGCGCGCGCCCCCTCGATCAACTCGAACAGGGGGTCGAGTCCGCTCCGTGTCAAAAAGACGTCGGCTGCCACGAAACTCGGGTTGGCACTTCCTCCGACCGCCACGCCGACATCGGCGGCCCGAAGTGCGGCGGCGTCATTGACCCCGTCGCCGACCATCGCGACGACCGGGCGCTCGTCGTCGCGGCGCGCCCTCTTTTGCTGCTCGACGAAGGTGCGTTTTTGTTCCGGCGAGACGTGGCCGCGGGCGGCGTCGGGCGGGAGGCCGAGCCGGCGTGCGACGTCGGCGACGACCGCCGGGTGGTCCCCCGAGAGCATCGTCACTTCGATCTCCGCCCGTCGAAGCTCGGCGACGAACCTCTCGGCGTCGTCTCGGAGCGGATCGGCCAGGGCGACGACGGCCGCGATCGTTCCGTCGACGGCGACGACGACCGGGGTCTCCGCCCGTTCGGCCGCTCGATCGATCGCGCCCCGGAAGGCGGCCGGTGGTCGACCGACCCTCTCGCCGACCCAGTCCGGTCGGCCGACCAGGACCCGATGGCCGCTCACCCGCGCCTCCAGCCCTCGCCCCGCTCGCTCCTCGAATTCCTCGACCTCCTCGTGGGGGGTCCCGGGAGCCGCCCACTCTCTCAGCGCCTCGCCGATCGGGTGAGTCGTTTGCGCCTCCGCCGCCGCCGCCAGTTCGACCGCGCGCTCGTCTCCGTCGACGGCGACGACGCGCATGTCGCCTTCGGTCAGCGTGCCGGTCTTGTCGACGACCAGCGCGCCGAGCCGGTCGAGCTGCTCGAAGACCGCATCGTCTTTGACGAAGATCCCGCGCCGGGCGCCGCGACCGATTCCCACCGTCAGGGCCAGCGGCGTCGCCATCCCCAGGGCACACGGGCAGGAGACGACCAGCAGCGCGACGGCGTGGCGGACGGCCTCCGGAGAGCCGGCGAGCGTCCAGCCCGCCCAGGTCGCCGCGGCGGCCCCGAGGACGACCAGCACGAAGACCCCGGCGATGCGGTCAGCGAGTTCGACGATCGGGGCGCTCTCCCCGTCGCTGGTCTCCAGCCAGTCCATCAATTCGCCGATCCGCGAGTCGTCGCCCGCCGCCTCGACCTCGACCCGGAGCCGATCGGAGGTGTTGGTCGTCCCGGCGTAGACGAGATCGCCGGCTGCGACCTCCTCCGGACGGCTCTCCCCGGTCAAAATCCCCTTTTTGACGGCCGATCGCCCCTCGATGACCCGTCCGTCGGCCGGCATCGCCTCGCCCGCCCGCACTTCGACCACGTGGCCAACCTCCAGCTCCTCGGTTGCGACGCTTTTCGTCTCCCCGTCGATGCGTCGGCGGGCCCGGGCCGGCAGCAGCGTCAACAGCCGGTCGGCGGCGTCGCGGGCGACGCGCTGGCCGCGAATCTGCAGCCACCGGGCCGACAGAAGGGCGGCGATCAGGACCGAGACCGAGTCGAACCAGATCTCGCCCGTCCCGCGGACCGTTGCCACCGCGCTGTGCAGATAGCCGCCCAGGATGCCGACCGAGATCGGGATGTCGATCGAGAGCTGCGTCGGAGAAAAGCTGCGCGGGGCTCGCCACATGGGGCGAAGCGACGCCCACGCCCGGCGAAAAAACACCGATCCGCCGTACACGACCACGCCCGTCGCCAGTGCGAAACTCAACCAGCGGAACGCTCCGAACAGCCGGGCCTCGGCGTCGGGCCCGAGGCCGGCGTACAAAGCGAAGGCCAGCAGCATCACGTTGGCGGCCAGCGCCCAGGTGGTGCCGACGCGTTTCAGCAGGTCGCGCTCCGCACGCGGCGGGCCCGCGTCGTCTTCGGCGAGAGGGTGGGCGGTGTAGCCGAACTGCTCGAGCCAGGCGACGACGTTCGACAAGGCGATCCGATCCGGCCGCCATCGCACCCGGAGCCGGCCGCGCGAGAGATTCAGCCGGGCGTCGACGACCCCCTCGATCTGATCGGGCATCTGCTCGACCAGCCACACGCAGCCGGCACAGTGCACGCCGTCCAGTTGCAGGTCGATCGCCGCCTACCCCTCGCCGAGGCGTTCGGCGTGCTCGTCGAGGAAATGCGCGGCGTCGAATCGCTCGAGATGCGAGGGGTCGGGCTCGGCCGCCTCGACCGGACCGTTCGGCTCGTCGCGCAGGTCGTAAAAACCATCGAGCCCGGCCGAGTCGATGGCGTGATAGACCGCCCGGCATCCGCTGCAGCAAAACGACGGCCCCTCCTGCCCGTCGCCCGCCCCGGGGACCGGCGTCCCGCAGTGCTCGCACGCGATGCCCATCTCAGATCGCCTCGCGAATGCGGGTCGTCATCGTCTCGTCGCCGCCCCGTACCTCCACGACGAAATCCCACAGCCCGTCGCGCTCGAAGGCCAGATCGACCCGGTATCTCCCCGTCCGGCCGTCGACCGGGGCTATCTGCGCCTCGTCGACGACTCCCGCCTCGGCCGGGCTGCGCAGCTCGACCTGGCCCTCCAGCCCGTCGACCGGTTCGCCGTCCTCGTCGCGCACCCCGAGCTCGACGGGCACCCGCCCGGTGCCCGTCCGGGCCTGCTCGAGGCTCACCTCGATCTGCCAGGGTCCGTCGGCCCGGTCGACGAGTTGGCGATTGCTCGATTCTTCGTCGACGATCTCGGCTCCCCCGTCGGAGTTGGCCGCCATGATCGCCACCACCCCCGTCCCGACCGACAGCGACAAAAACGCCACGCACAGGCCCGGCCAGAAATATCGCGCGGGGATCGGTCCCATCTCACTGACTCCCTGATGTGGTGGACGAGGTATTCGAGGGGGCCACCGCCGGCCCGATCAACTGGAAGGTCGGCCGCTCGACGACCGTTCCGTCGGCGCGAACGGCAAATTCGACCGCGACCCGCCCGTCGCCGAATTGCCGTTCCGGAACCAGCACCCAGGCACCGAGTCGCTGCATCTCGCCCGGGGCGACCTCGAGTTGCGAGGCGCCGATCGGCTTGATCGAGACCTCCGGCGGCGAGGTCGGCTCGACGGTGTAGGTCTTTTTCGCCTCGGTGTTGTTGCGGATGCGAAACCGAAGCTGGTTGGCGATCTGGCCGCCCTCGTGCTCGAGGCGCTTGAAGGCGGCTCCGGGGGCCCGGCGGATGTCGATTTCGTTCGCCGAGCGCGTCGTCAGCATGAACCCGAACGCCCCGACCGACAGGGCCAGCATCAACGCGTAGATGGCGACGCGCGGGCGGAGAAGGCTCGTTTGTTCGTCCTCGAGGGCCTTCTCGGAGGTGAGCCGGATCAGCCCCCGCGGCTTGCCGATCCGGTCCATGATGTCGTTGCAGGCGTCGATGCACTGCGTGCAGTTGACGCACTCGAGTTGCAGGCCGTCCCGGATGTCGATCCCCGTCGGACACGTCCGCACACACGCCCCGCAGTCGATGCAATCGCCCAGGTCCAGCTCGACGCCCTTTTGCTCCCGGTCGCGCTGCTCGCGCGAGCGCCGGCCCCTCGGCTCCCCGCGCTTTTGGTCGTACGAGACGATCAGCGAATCGCGATCGAGCAGCACCGACTGCAGCTTGGCGTACGGGCAGACCTCCGTGCACATCTGCTCGCGAAAGTACGTGAAGTCGAACAAGATCAGGCCCGTCGTAAAGGCCATCATCACGAAATACCCCCAGTGATCCGCCGGCGACTCCCCCATCCAGCTCCAGAGCCGCTCCCAGCTGACGAAATAGGCGACAAACGTGTGGGCCAGGCCGACGGCGACGAGCAGATACAGGCCGTGCTTGAGCCCCTTTTTGAAGACCTTCTCGCCATTCCAGGGGCCCTCGTCGAGGGCCTTGCGCTGGACGGACGATCCCTCGACGAGCCGCTCGATCGGGCGGAAGACGAACTCCAGATACACCGTCTGCGGACACCCCCACCCGCACCAGACGCGTCCGAACACCGCCGTCACCAGGCCGACCGAAAGCAGGACGGCGAGCAGCAGCAACATCAAAAAGATCGTGTCCGTCGCATGGAAGGTCGCCCCGAAAAAGGTGAATTTCTGGTGGGCCAGATCCAGAAAGATCGCCGGTTTGCCGCCGATCCCCACGATCGGCAGGGCGGTAAAGACGACGATCAGCGTCCAGGCGACTACCAGCCGGGCGCGCCACAGCGGACCGTCGCTCGGCGACGGGTACAGCCACTCGCGCCCCCCGCCGGGCATCGGCGTCGCGATCGCCTCGTCGGGCACACCCGTCGGATTCGGCTCGGATTGGCGGTTGTGTTCGCTCATGGGGCTGGGCCTCTGGGCCACTGCGAATTCAGCCGTCTGGCGTGTACTCGTCGCCTTCCGGCGGTTTGGCGTCGGGGGGATCGGTTCCCTGCAGGCTGCGCACGTAGGCGACGACGTCGATCAGCTCCTCGTCCGACAACTGCGGCCCCCAGGCCGGCATCCCGGCATCCGAGACCCCGTCGCGGACGACCTCGTAGATGTCGGGAAGTGTGCCGCCGTGCACCCAGTAGGTGTCGGCCAGGTTCGGGCCGACCGTCCCGCCCCCCTGTTCGCCGTGACACGACACGCAGTTGTCGGCAAAGACCTGCTCGCCGGCCGCGACGCGATCGGGATTGTCGGCCGCCTTTTGCAACTTCTCGGCATCGGGTCCCTCGGTGGCGGCGGCCGCTCGCTGGTAGGCCAGCTCCTCGCGACTCTCCTCGAGCGAGGTTCCGTAATCGTCGATGTACCCGAGGCCGATGCCGGCCACGTACAGGACCGACCAGACGACGGTCCCGATAAACAGCAGGCTCAGCCAGTCCGGGATCGGATTGTCGTACTCCTGGATGCCGTCGTATTCGTGCCCGGCGATCAGCTCGTCGTCATACGACGACTCGTCCGGGGCCTCCGGGGCGGGGCGAGTCTGAGACATTCTGCCTCTCCTGGGCGAAAAAACGATTCACACATCTCGCCGACGGGCGTCACTCGCCGGTGTTCGTCTCCGGGGTCTCCTCGTCGAGCGGCAGCTCGGCGTGGTGCTTCGCCTCGTCGCTCGACAGCAGGGCGACCCGCACGACGACCAGCGCAAAGCCGATCACGAACACGATCAGGCCGATCTCGGCGAACCCCTCCAGTCCGGCACTCTCGATTGCGTCACTCAGCATCGTCTCTCCCTGGCTCGTCTTTTCGACTCCATCGCGATCGGGTCGGCGGTCGCGTCACTCGTCCTCCTCGCTGCTCTCCCCCTCGAGCGACTGCAGATAGGCGACCAGCGCGACGATCTCCTTGTCGGCCAGCCCCTCCGGGCCTCCCTGCTTTTCGACCTTGTCGGCAATCTCGTCGGCCTGGCGGCGGGCGAGGTCGGCGGCGTTGTCGATCTGATCGATCGAGTAGGGGGTCCCGAGCATCGCCAGCGTCTCCATCTTCTCGGAGGTCTCCGAGAGATCGAGCGGCGTCTCCAGCAGGTGCGGATACGCCGGCATGATCGAGTCCGGCGAGGTCAGCCGCGGGTCTTTCATGTGGCGGACGTGCCACAGGTGGGGATACTTTCCGCCGACCCGCGCAAGGTCTGGCCCCGTCCGCTTCGACCCCCATAAAAACGGCCGCTCGTAGACTTCTTCCTGAGGACGGTTGTACTGGCCGTAGCGTTCGATCTCGCTGCGCATCCGCCGGACCATCTGGGAGTGGCAGTTGACGCACCCCTCCTCGATGTAGATGTCCCGCCCCTCGAGCTCGAGCGGCGTGTACGGCTCACTCGCCGCCTTCTGCTCGACTTTGTTGTCGATCAACAACATCGGCACGATCTCGACGACGCCCCCGACCAGCACCGCGATCGTCGTCAGAATCGTAAAGACCAGCGGCCACCCCTCGAGCACCCGGTGCCAGCCCTTTTTGACCAGCGACTGCAGCCGGAAAAGCGCCTCGTCGTAAGTGCGCACCCCCTCCCAGTCGACCGCCTTCGAGTCGCGCCAGGTCGGTGCCGGCACCTGGTCGCTCGGATCCGACAGGTCGTCGGGGGCGGTGCGGATGGTCATGACCATGTTGACGATCAGCATCAACAGGCCGACGAAATACAGCGTCCCTCCGACCATCCGCACCCAGTACATCGGCAGGATCTCGACGACCGTCTCCATGAAATCCGGGTAGGCCAGCCGCCCGGTCTCATCGAAGGCTCGCCACATCAGCCCCTGGGTGATCCCGGCCGAGTACATCGCGACGATGTACATCAAAATGCCGACCGTCCCGACCCAGAAATGGATGTTGGCCATCTTGTTGCTCCACAGGTCGGTCTTCCACAGCCGGGGCAGAAGCCAGTAGATCATCCCGAAGGTCATAAACCCGTTCCACCCCAGAGCCCCGTTGTGCACGTGGCCGATCGTCCAGTCGGTGTAGTGGCTCAGGGAGTTGACGCTTTTGACCGACAAAAGCGGCCCCTCGAAGGTCGACATGCCGTAAAAGGTCACACCGACGACGAAAAACTTCAAAACCGCGCTCTCGCGCAGCTTGTGCCAGGCGCCCCGCAGGGTCAAAAGCCCGTTGAGCATTCCCCCCCAGCTCGGCATCCACAGCATGATCGAAAAGACCATCCCGAGCGTCGCCGCCCACTCCGGCAGCGCCGTGTAGTGCAGGTGGTGGGGCCCCGCCCAGATGTAGATGAAGACCAGCGTCCAGAAATGCAGGATGCTCAGCTTGTACGAAAAGACCGGCCGCTCGGCGGCCTTTGGCAAAAAGTAATACATCAGCCCCAGAAACGGCGTGGTCAGCACGAAGGCTACCGCGTTGTGCCCGTACCACCACTGGATGAGCGCATCCTGCACGCCGGCAAACACCGGGTAGCTTTTGAACAGGTCGACCGGCACGACCAGGTTGTTGAAGATGTGCAAGACCGCGATGGCGACGATGCTGGCGATGTAAAACCAGATCGCCACGTAGATGTGTTGCTCGCGGCGCTGTTTGATGGTCAAAAAGAAGTTCGCCGCGAAGACCACCCACACGACGGTGATGGCGATGTCGATCGGCCAGATCATCTCGGCGTACTCGTGAGTCTGGGTCAGGCCGAACAAGTATGAGACGGCACTGACGGCGATGATGAACTGCCAGCCGACCAGGTGGAACCAGCTCATCGCATCGCTGAACATCCGCGTCTTCAACAGCCGCTGGGTCGAGTAATAGACGGCGGCGAAGATCGCGTTGCCGGCGAACGCGAAGATCACGGCGCTGGTGTGGACCGGACGCAGACGTCCGAAGGTGAAATGCTCGCCGACGTTGGCCGGATGCCAGGCGAGCTGGGTGGCGATCCAGACCCCCACGCCCATGCCCACGAACCCCCAGAAGACCGTCGCGAGGACGAACCAACGGGTGATTCGATCGTCGTAGGTCACCTGCTCGAGTCCCGCCTCGGGCGCTTGTTCCGCGTTGTCGCTCACGCCAGACCTCCGTACTGAGAATGTCGGTCGAGATGTCGGTCGTCGGCCTCGTCGACGCGGCTACGACGAGCGCGTCGGTCCTTCGGCGCCTGTCCCACGGTACGGTAGTTGCAATTCCCGATCCGCGACGGACGAGCCGGGATCGCTTCTGGCCATCCCCGGGGAGCGCCGGGAGCGTCCCCCTCGAAGCCCGGCAGGCCGCCGGCTTTCCGAACTTCGGTCTTGCAGGTGTGCAAGACTTCACCCCTTCCTGTTGCAGGAGTGCGAGACGCGATGACCCCCTATCTCGTCCAGCTGTTGGCCATCGGCATCCTGTGGGTGAGTCTCCACTGTGTCGGCATGTGCGGACCGATCGTCGCCGGCTTGAACGCCGCGCACGGGGAACTCGCCCCCGGGGAGGGGCGGTGGTGGCGGGTCGGACGCGGAGTCCGACGCATCCTCGCCTACCAGGGCGGACGGGCGGTGACCTACGCCGGCTTCGGCCTCGCCGCCGGCTGGCTCGGCGGCTCGATCGAGGCCGTCATCGGCCAGGTCGGAAACGTCGCGGCGCTCGGAGCCGGCGGCCTGCTGATCCTCCTCGCCGGCTACCGGCTGCTCGGGCGCGGCCCCTCGGGGACGGGCGGACTCGGGCAGCGGCTCGGGCGGGCGGCGCGTCGGCTCGGGCGGCTGTTCCCGACCCGCGGACCGGCTCGGTTTGCCGCCTTCGGATTCGTCATGGGTTTTCTGCCCTGCATGCTGATGTTCTGGGTCCTCGGCCTCGCGGCCTCCACCGCCGACCCCCTCGCCGGCGCCGCCCTGATGGTCGGCCTGGTCGCCATGACCACTCCGGTGCTCGTACTCGCCGGCGCCGGCCCGCTGATCGCCGGCGGGCCTCTGCGCCGCCACGGCGATGCCATCGTCTCCGCCGCCCTCGCCGTCTCCGGTCTCTGGCTGTTGCTAGTCGGGGCCGCCGCCAATGGCTGGGTCGGCCACCTGGCCGTCGATTTCACCCTCGCCGGCCGCACCTACCAGATGATGTTCTGGTAGCTGATCATGTTCGGACCCCGTGTCGCGTATACGTTCGGAGATCGTACACCGAGCTGTGGAGTCGTACCGACGATAGCGCCTCCCAATCGCGGCAGGAACCCCGAACCGACACTCTATGAGAACATCCAATAGCCGTTCGCGTCAGCACTCGGCGGTCGGATCTCTCGGCGAACTCGGCGAACGCCACCGTCCGCTGTTCGAAACGACCGAGCACTTTGCCCGCAAATCCCTCGCCGATTCCGGAGACTGGCTCGCCGAACACTACGAACCCGGCCAGCCGTTCGAATCGTACCGTCGCAGCGGCGCCTACCGCCCGACTCCCCCGCGCGACACGATCTATCTGCAACCGCTCGAGCCGATCGACGGCCCACGCCACCCCGACCTCGAACTCGTCTGCCAGTTCGCCGAAGTCTACTACCAGATCGATGCCGCCGTTCTGCCTCCCATCGATCCGGCCGAGCGCTCGTTCGCCAGCCGCCTCCACCCCGACACCGACGACCGGCAGTTGTTGACCACCGACATCGTCGATTACCTGCGGCGTCGGCTCCCGGAGGATGCCTTTTGTCTGCTCGGCGTCACCCCCGACGATCTGTATCCGAAGCCCTCCTGGAATTTCGTCTTCGGCCAGGCATGGCCGACCGAGCGCACCGGCATCTTCAGCTTCGCGCGCTACACCCGCAACTCGCGGGTCTCGACACTCGAGCGCACCATGAAGGTGATGGCCCACGAGGCGGGCCACCTGTTCGGCATCAACCACTGTGTGCACTTCGACTGTGCGATGAACGGCAGCAACGATCTCGAGGAGGCCGATCGCCGGCCGATTCATCTGTGTCCGGTCGACTTGCGTAAGATCCACTGGGCGATCGACTTCGACCCCGTCGAGCGCTACCGCGATTTGCGGGTCTTTTACGACCGCCACGACTTTCGCCGGGAGGCCGCCTGGATCGCCAGCCGCCTTGACCTCGTCGGCTGACCGGCCCGGCGGCTCTCCGCCGGCTCACCCGGCGGTCGGAAGTTCGCCCGGGTCGGGCGGGTCGGCGGCGTCGAGCCAGTCGAACAGGGGGCGACAATCGTAGGTGGCTCCGCTTTGAGCGAGGGTGACGCTGCGGGCGAGCATCACCAGCGTCTCGGCGACCTTCTCGGCGCTCGGAAGCGTCGCCGGGTCCTCGTCCGGGTATGCCTCGGCCCGCATCTCGGTCGCCGTCCCGCCGGGATTCGCCGAGACGACGGCGATGTCGTCGTCTGCGAGTTCGTCGGCGAGCGTCTCGGTCAGGCCCTCGACGCCGTGCTTCGAGACGGCGTATGGCCCCCACTGCCCGCGGCCCTCCCGGCCGACGCTCGAGGAGACGTTGACGATGCGCGCCTCCGAGGCACGGCGCAGGAGCGGAATCGAGACCTTCGAGCTCAAAAATACCCCCGTCGTGTTGACCTCGAGGGTGTGGCGCCAGGCCTCGACGGCGACCTCCTCGAGCGGCCGTCGGGGTCCGAGCACCCCGGCGTTGTTGACCAGCAGATCGAGCCGGCCGTCGGCCTCGCCGATCCTCTCGGCGAACGCCTCGAGCTGCTCGAAGCTCGTCACGTCGACGGGTTCGGCGACGATCTTCCCGTCGAGCTGCCGACCGAACTCCTCGAGGGTCTCGAGCGCCCGGTCGGTTCGCCCGCAGGTGTACACGACGCCTCCCGCCTTCGCGATCTGGCGGACCATCGCCTCGCCGATCCCGCGGGTCCCGCCCGTGATCAGCGCGACTGTCTCGTCGAGTTTGCGCATCGTACACCTCCGCATCGTGAAAAAGTGAGCCGCCCTTGGACCGGCGCCGCCCTGTCTGACGTCGATTCGGTGCGCTCGGCCAGGCCGTCCGGGACATTTACGGCGCGGGACAGTCCGGCGCCACGCCGGCCGGCGCGTAGTCGTTGTCACGACAGATCGTCAAATCGTAGCCTGCGATCAACCCCCACTTGGCGCTGACAAATATCTCCTCGTACTCCTCCTGGTCGACGATTCCGAAATATCGCAGGTTGTTGAGAATGTGCTCGACCTTTTCGAGCCTCGACGAGGGGAGGTATCCCCGCTCGAGGAGGGGGCCGTACAGGTTCGGCCCCGGCAGGATCGCCCCCAGCAAAATCGTCTCCGGGATCGTCAACTGGTCGGGCGAGGTCTCGAAATAATGCTCGGCCGCCTCGAAAAGGCCCCGCACGTCCGGCCCCCACTGGACGATGTTGAGGTACAACTCCAGGATCCGATCCTTGCCGAGATCCTCTTCGAGCCGCCAGGCAATCCACAGCTCCTGGAGCTTCCGGCTCAGCGTCCGGTCCGGCGTCAAAAACAAATTCTTGGCCAGTTGCTGGGTGATCGTGCTGCCCCCGCGCTCGAGGCGCCCGACCTCGAGGTTGTGCACCATCGCGTTGCGGATCCCGCGCCAGTCGAAGCCGGGATGGTGGTAAAATCGCGCGTCTTCGGCGGCCAGCACGACCTGAGGGACCACCGGGCCGAGCGATTCGAGATCGACCCACTTGGAGAGGGGAAGACGCACCTTTTTCAGCGCCGGCAGATACGGCGACGGGGGCCCGGTGACCGCCAGGGACGGGACGTCGGCGTTCGGGCTCTCGCGCATGACGTCGACGTCCCCCTGGACGTCGACCGCGAGGGTGAGACTTTCAGGATAGCTGGTGTGGCCGGACGAGTACACCGAGACGTCGAATCGCCCGGCCATCTTCGCCCCGACGGCGGGTGCGGCGACGGTTTCGGGAAGGCTGTCGCGAAGTCGACCGGCATCCAGGTTTCGGCCCTCGAGGTCTACCTCGAACGCCCACCCCGGATCGGCGGACAAAAGCGACCCGGCCACCCGCACCGGCTGCAGATCGCCGAGGGTCACTTTCGTGTTCGCCAGGCTGAGGTTCTCGAAACTCAGGTCCGTCAATGCCTCCATCTGCAGCCGGTTCGTCTGCAGGTCGAGGGCCCGCTCGTCGACAAACCGGTGGTCGACGGTCAGGTTGTGCGATTCGAGATCGGTCCGGATCGCCGCCAGTCGGCTCGCCGGAAACACGTCGACGCCGATCCGCCCCTCGATCCGTCCGCCCCCCAGATAAGCCCCGAGCCCCAGGGCCGGCCACAGGTCGTCCAGTTCGAATCCGTCGGTCTGCAGCGTCAACTCGACCGCTCTCTTTTGCGGGGCGGCCCGGGCCTCGAGCTCGAGGCGATCGGTCTCGTCCCGCTCGAGCGTCGCTTCGAGTTGCACCGGGCTCTCTTCGCCGAAAATCTCGGCGCGCACCCCCGCCCACCGATACGGCAACACCTCGCCTCCGTGGACGATGCTCGTCTCCTCGAGCCGGAGGATCGCCCCCGGCCCGGCTCGGGAGAGACATCCCTCCGAGGAGGAAAACTCGACATCCTCGGCCGCAAGCGACGGAGAGTCGACGCACAGACGCCGGTCGCGACAGTTCGGGCAGATGCGCGCACCGCTCGCTGTCAGGTCGACTGGCGAGCCGACATCGAGCAGCGTCGACACGCCGACCGGCCGTCGCAACCGGAGGTAAAACGCCGGCGGGGCCTCCGCCCGGTCCGTCTCACGAGCGGACGACGACACCAGCGAAAAGGAAACCTCGCCGGGAAACGTGCCGAATCCGGAGGCCCGCCGAACCGACCAGCCGTTCCCGCTGCGCTCGGCTTCGATCGTCGCCTGCCGGGCCCGAATCGGGCGGGTCTCGATACCCCCCGCCGAGGCTCGGAGATCGACGTCGCGCAGCTCGATTTCGACCGGAAGCTTCGTCGGGAGCGGCGGCTCGGAGTCGGAGGCGGCGGGGGAGGGGGGATCGGACGGAGCCGACGGGTCGGCCGGGCCCCGGGGCGTCGACTCGGATGAGCGCTCCGGGGTGCGCGGCGAGACGGCGAGGGTGCCGCCACGGACCCGCACGTGGCCGGGCGCCACGCGCCCTTCGACGAGCGGAGCGAGCGCCGGACGCACGTCGAGTGCGGGCGTCTCGAGCCGGACCGACGCTCGCCCTCGAGCGAGTTCGACCTCGACACCCTGCAGGCGCACCCCGAAAAACCCCGTCGGTCGCATCGCCTCGACGTGCACGGTGGCGTCGTGGCTTCGCGCCCACCCGTGAAGCGCGTCGCGGACCAGGGGACCGGCGATCGGCTGGGTCCGCAGCAAAAAGCCGACACCGATCATCAGCGCGGTCAGCCCCAGGCTCGTCGCCACCGGCAACGCAAGGGTGGTTGTGAGACGGCGGCTCATGTCAGGTCGGCTCTCGCCCGAGCCACGATTCGACGACGGCCGCCCCGATCGAGTCGCCCCAGACGTTCACACAGGTGCGGCACATGTCGAGCAGACGGTCGACGGCGACGACCAGGCCGTAGCCGGCGGCCGGAAGTCCGACGCTCTCGAGGACGATGATCATCGTCACCAGCCCGGCGCTCGGGACGCCCGCGGCGCCGATTGCCGCCAGTGTCGCCGTCAGCACGATTACCACCTGCTGGCCGAACACCAGCTCGTAACCGAGCGCATTGGCGATGAACACCGCCGCGACCGCCTCGTACAGCGCCGTCCCGTCCATGTTGATCGTCGCCCCGAGCGGCAACACGAAATCGGCGCTCTTCTCCGAGACGCCTGCCCGCTCGGTGGCGCACTCGCGGGTCAGGGGATAGGTCGCCGAACTGGAGGCCGTCGAAAAGGCCGTCAAAAGGGCCGGCGCCATCGCCCGGACGTACTCGCGCGGGGAGCGGCGGGCGAACAGCACCAGCAACAACGGCAGGGTCACCACCGCGTGCAACCCCAGCCCCCCGAGCACCGCCAGCATGTACATCCCGAGATCCGAAAAGAAGGCGACCAGATCGACCAGGTCCGGGTCCAGCAGCGTATCGACCAGCAGGCCCGCCACCCCGATCGGCGCCAGCGCCATGATCCAGTCGGTGACCTTCAAGACCAGCTCGTTGAGCGCCTCGAAGACCTCGGCCAGCGGCCGGCCCCGCTCGCCGATCGTCAGCAACCCGAGGCCCACCAGGATCGCCACGAAGATCGTCGGCAACATGTCCCCGGCGGCGAACGCCTCGATCGGGTTCTCCGGGACGATGTTCAAAAACACCTCGGCCAGCGGCGTCGGCTCGAGAGCCTCCGTCGCGCCGAGCGACAGATCGAGACCGACCCCCGGAGCCAGCAGGTTCACCACCCACAGGCCCATCGTCACCGACAGCAGCGTCGTCAAAAAGTAGTAGCCGATCGTCCGCACCCCGACCCGCCCCAGATCCGAGGGACCGCTCATCTTCAGAATTCCGGAGACGATGCTCGCCAGGATCAGCGGAATGATGATCAGCTTCAACAGCCGCAAGAACAACTCGCCGACAAAGGCCAGTGGCGCCCGCCAGGCGGTCAACGTCTCGAATTTCTCCGTGCGATCCTGGCTGAATTCGACGGCTCCGCCGACTCTCGCCTGGGCGGCGTCGACGGCGCTCGGGCCCCCGGTCTCGACGGCCTGGACGGCCTGGAGGTCGACGATCTGCCGGGCGAGAAGCGCGTAGACGACGGCCACGGCGAGCCCGATCAGAATCTGCCAGTGCAGCTGGCGATACCAGGGGCCGTCGTTGACTTCGCCGGGAGCCGACTGGGACATGAATTCCGGAGGTTCGACGCTACTTCACGCTCGCTTTGATGCCGAGGTCCTCGAAGATCGCGTTCAACTCGTCCTCGTGCTCGGTCTTGATCGAAAAGGCGCGCTCCCCGAGCCGATCGTCGATGATCGAGTCGCACTCGGGAACCCGCTGGAAGTGGTCGGCGACCGTCTTGCTCTCCAGAACGACGACCGTCACGTCCTTCGAGATTTCGGCGCCGAGCGGTTCGACGATCAGGCTGCGCAGCTTCAGCGCCTGGGCCGGCGGAATCCCTCCCTCGGTGCGCTTGTCGAGAAACTCCAGCGCCTGGTCGAGCGTCTCCTCCGGCCATCGGTTCTTGATCGCGTCGACATCCAGCTCGTAAAAGTGCGAATCCTCGCTGCTCCCCTCGAGCTTGTTGGCGATCTTCTGGAGTTCGCTCAGGGTCACCAGGTCGGTCTCCATGGGGTCGATCATGACCTCCAGGGAGTCGACGAAATACAGACACGGCGGGAT